>NZ_JAJJMP010000001.1:0-362500 GCF_020905415.1 Myroides oncorhynchi
ATGCACGATAATACAATTAAGTCAGCAGAATCTGTATGGAATAATTGTCTTGAATTCATAAAGGATAACATCCAAGAACAAGCATTCAAGACATGGTTCATGCCTATTAAGGCTATTGAGCTTACAGAGAGTGCTCTTTATATTCAGGTGCCTAGTAAGTTTTTTTACGAGTGGTTGGAAGAACACTATGTAAAAATCCTAAAAGTAGCCCTAACTAAACAGTTGGGAGCTGAAGCAAAGTTATTGTATAAGATCCAAATGGAAAACACCACTGGAAGCAAACAACCTTATACAGAACAATTACCAAGTACACAAAGAGGTCCTGTTAAACCTCAAGAATTAGATGTACCTATCCAAAACAAGAATCCAGAGTTAAAAAATCCTTTTGTAATTCCTGGAATCAGAAACGTAAAAATCGAATCACAACTAAATTCAAATTACTCATTTGATAATTTCTTAGAAGGTGATTCTAATAGATTGGCACGTTCTGCTGGTATGGCTGTAGCAAATAAACCAGGTGGAACTTCGTTTAACCCTCTTCTTATATTCGGAGGAGTTGGACTAGGAAAAACTCACTTAGCACACGCTATAGGTGTTGAAATAAAAGATCTTTATCCAGAGAAAACTGTTTTATATATTTCTGCTGAAGTCTTTACTCAACAATATATCGATTCTGTACGTAAGAATACACGTAATGACTTTATCTACTTCTATCAGTTAATAGATGTACTTATCGTCGATGATATTCAATTCTTATCTGGTAAGTCAGGAACACAAGATGTATTTTTCCATATCTTTAATCACTTACACCAGAATGGTAAACAAGTAATCCTTACTTCTGATAAAGCACCAGTAGATATTCAAGATATCGAACAACGTCTTTTATCTCGTTTTAAATGGGGATTATCTGCTGAGATATCTCATCCTGACTTTGAAACAAGAGTAAAAATAGTAGAAGGAATTCTATTCCGTGATGGTGTTGAAATGCCTAAAGAAATAATCGAATATGTAGCTAAGAATGTTAACTCGAATATCAGAGAGTTAGAAGGAGCTATCATATCATTAATCGCTCAATCTTCATTTAATAAACGTGAAGTAACTATCGAATTAGCTAGACATGTCGTAGAGAAATTCGTTAAGAGTGTAAAGAGAGAAATATCTATCGATTATATTCAAAAGATTGTTTCTGACTACTTCCAAATGGATACTGAAACATTACGTTCTAAAACTAGAAAGAGAAACATCGTACAAGCGAGACAATTAGCAATGTTCTTTGCGAAGAAATATACTAAATCTTCTTTAGCAAGTATTGGTTCACAAATAGGAGATCGTGATCACGCAACTGTATTACACGCTTGTAAGACCATTGACAACCTATTAGAAACTGATAAGGAATTCAAAAAATTCCACGATGATATAAATATTAAATTCAGTATGTAATGACAAAGGTATTGATGGTTTGTTTAGGCAATATATGCCGTTCGCCCTTAGCTGAGGGAATATTACAATCTAAGCTTTCTACTGAAAGTTTTTTTGTTGATTCCGCCGGTACAGGTGATTGGCACATAGGTAGCTTACCAGACAAACGCTCAATAGCTGTTGCCAAAAAATACAATATTGATTTAACGACTCAGCGTGCTAGACAATTTAAGATAAGTGACTTTAATACTTTTGACCGCATTTATGTAATGGATAAATCTAATTATGATAATGTGGTAAAACTTGCTCCAAATAAAGAGGCTAAAAATAAAGTAAAACTTATTTTAAATGAAAGTACACCTAATCAGAATGCAGAAGTACCAGACCCATACTTCGGTGGAGAAGATGGATTTGAACACGTTTATCATTTGTTAAACGAAGTTTGTAATATAATAGCCAAAGATTTAAAATCTTAGATATATGTAAGTAAAAGGAAGAAAGTCATTTTCTTCCTTTTCTTTTTTGTCCTATACTTTATCTTTACCTTTGTACTTTATATGAGAGAAAAATACAAATGAAAGATTCTATACCTACAGGTACACTTTACCTTATTCCTATTACTTTAGGAGAAACTACTAATCCAATGGATGTTTTACCACAAACTGTAAAACGTTCAATCGAAATGCTTGATATTTTTATTGTAGAGAATGAAAAGACTGCTAGAAAATTTATTAAAAGCATTTGCCCTGAAAAGAAACAATCAGATTTAACTCTATACCCCCTTAATAAACATACTACTACAAGTGAATACAAAGAGTATATAAAACCTCTTCTAGAAGGCAAAAGTGTCGGAGTAATGAGTGAAGCAGGATGTCCTGGAGTAGCTGATCCTGGAGCTGTTATCGTAGATCTAGCGCATAAGAGAAATATCAAAGTAACACCTTTAGTCGGTCCTTCATCTATCCTACTGTCCTTAATGGCTTCTGGTATGAATGGTCAAAGTTTTGCTTTTAACGGATATCTACCAATAGATAAAAGTGACAAAAAAACGACACTTAAAGCTTTAGAGAAACTCTCTCAAGACAAAAACCAATCACAACTATTCATAGAAACACCTTATAGAAATAACCAATTACTACAAGATATGGTACAGATATTAAATCCGAATACCTTAATCTGTGTAGCATGTGATATCACCCTAGAAACTGAGTTTATACAAACCAAACCAGCTTCTCAATGGAAGAATACGAAAGAAGATTTACACAAAAGACCGTGTATCTTTATCATTCATAAAAACTAAACTATACAAAAAAGGCTACCCACATATATAGGTAGCCTTTTTCACATAATTTATTTCAATGCGTAATTTATTTATTCTCTTCTTTTTTCTCTTTAGGGAACAAAAATCCCATTCCCATATTCTTCAACATCTTTTTTACAAAGTTCCAAAAGAACTCACGTTGACCAAATAAAGTACCAATGCACAATAAAATAACTTTATATACTGGCAAAATCAATACAATGTATAAAACCCAATATAACACTGGATTCATTACACCTCTTTCAATTCCTAAATACGATAAAATAGGTTTAGCTATAAATGCGGCTGTCGATCCCGTAATAGCAAAGACAATCAAAATAACCACTACTTGAAAGTTTGACGTAAGTCCCCAACGCTGTTTTAGTTTTTCCATTATTTAATTTAATTCTAAACAAAGGTAAAGCAATTTATACTATCTAAAAACATAAAAAGTCTTAAATATAAACAGATTACAAAAGTATCAAATTAGAGCTCAAGTCTAGTTAAAGCTTCCATGACATACTCATGCATAACTTCGCGATAATCTAAATGTGTCACCATACGAAGCCAGCCTCCTCCCATTTCACTAATCGCAATATTCTTTTGCTTTAACTTATCTAATAGCGTTCTATTTTGAGCCACTTCATGTAGTCTAAAAACAACGATATTAGTTTGCACAGGTAAAACCTCATTAATCCATATTTTCTTGTTTAAAACAGCCTCTATTTGCTTTGCTCTAAAATGATCACGTTGTAAGCGTCCTACATTATTCTTAAGAGCAAACAATGCTGCTGCTGCAAGATACCCCGTCTGACGCATTCCTCCTCCCATAAGTTTTCGAATGCGTATAGCTTTTTTTATATCTTCTTTAGATCCTAACAACACAGAACCAACTGGCGCACCAAGACCTTTAGAGAAACACACTGATATTGTATTAAACAAAGCTCCAAACTGACTAGGATGCTGTGATTTGGCTACCAAAGCATTCCATAATCTCGCTCCATCTAAGTGTAGTTTTAATCCCTTCTGATTACATACCTCGCGAATGCGGTCAATCTCATTTAACTCATAACACGCACCACCTCCTAGATTAGTTGTATTCTCTAAACACACTAATTTAGTTGTTGGCAAGTGAAAATTAGTTGGATCATTATAGTTTTCTAAGACCTGTTCAGCTGTTATTCTTCCTCTATCTCCATCTACTAATGCACAACTAACGCCGCTATGCACAGCTATTCCTCCCCCTTCAAACATATTTATATGAGAGCTTTTATCGCAAATAAGATGATCTCCTGGTTGGGTATGTAGCTTAATTGCCACTTGATTTGCCATCGTACCCGATGGAAAAAAGAGGGCAGCCTCCATTCCAAACAACTCAGCTACAGCAATTTCTAATTCATTCGTGCTTCCATCTTGCTTATAAACATCATCCCCTACCCTTGCTTTCATCATATAATTCAACATTTCAGGTGTAGGCTTAGTGATTGTATCACTGATTAAATTAATTTCCATAAATTGAATAGGAATAAGTATTTTTGTGCTATAAAAGTATTAAAAATTATGGTAACCACAGAACAACAGAAGGATATTATTGATCGCCTTGGTGCGTTAAGGAGGTATCTTTGACGTCGATAAGAAACTTATCGAAATAACTAACGAGGAAGAAAAAACCTTTGCTCCTGATTTTTGGAACAACCCAAAAGAAGCAGAAGTTATCGTTAAAGCCCTCAAATCCAAAAAGAAATGGGTAGAAGGGTATGAGTCTGCTATGGCTAATTTAGAAGAACTAAAGATTCTTTTAGAGTTTTATGCAGAAGGAGAATACACAGAAGAAGAGGTAGTCGATCAATATGAAAAAACTCTACAAATCATCGAGGAACTAGAGTTTAAGAATATGCTATCTGATGAAGGAGACAACATGAGTGCTGTATTACAGATTACAGCTGGTGCTGGTGGTACTGAGAGTTGTGACTGGGCAGCGATGTTGATGCGTATGTACATTATGTGGGGGGAGAAAAACAAGATAAATGTAAAAGAACTGAACTATCAAGCCGGAGAGGTAGCTGGTGTCAAAACCGTTACACTCGAGTTCGATGGAGAATTTGCTTTTGGTTATCTAAAAGGAGAAAACGGTGTACACCGCCTTGTCCGTATCTCGCCATTTGACAGTAATGCAAAACGACATACTTCCTTTGTATCTGTTTATGTATACCCGCTTGCGGATGATACCATACAGATAGAAGTAAGTCCTGCTGATATTTCGTGGGAAACTATGCGCTCTAGTGGTGCTGGTGGACAAAACGTAAATAAAGTAGAGACTGCTGTACGTCTACGTCACCACCCTACTGGTATTATCATTGAGAACTCAGAAACTCGTTCTCAATTAGATAACAAAACGAAAGCTATGCAACTTTTAAAGTCTCAATTATACGAAATAGAGTTGAAGAAGAAACAAGCTATGCGTGATGAAATCGAAGCTAATAAGAAGAAGATTGAATGGGGATCGCAAATCAGAAACTATGTGATGCATCCTTATAAATTAGTTAAAGATGTCCGTACACAATTTGAAACTACTGATGTAGATGCTGTGATGGATGGAGAGATTGACAAATTCTTAAAGGCATATCTAATGATGATGGGACAGAGAGAAGAGGAATAATATACTCAAACAGATTATTACAAAAAAAGGAGCCAATGGCTCCTTTTTTCACCTATATACCTAAGAGTTCCTTATCACCTCTTAAGCAGTATAGGATTTTATCAAAATCAAATCAGCATTATTCTATCTTATTGCCATCCGCCTCCAAGGCTTTTATAGATGTCTACTACAGCGTTTAACTGTTTAGCCTTAGTTTCTACTAATTCGAGCTTAGCATCCATCGCTTCACGTTGCGTCATCAGTACTTCTAAGTAATCTGCTCTTGATGATTTAAACAACAGATTAGCGATGTTCACAGACTCTGACAAGGTCTTAGATTCATTGTCTTTATACTCATACACTTTTTGCATATTCTGTATTTTAGACATCTGATTTGCCACATCTAGATAAGCATTCACTATTCTCTTATCATACTCATATAGCGCCTGTACCTGATGAGCATTTGCAGTATTAAACTCTGCTTTTATAGCGCTTTTATTAATTAAAGGTGCTGCCAACTCACCTACTAATGAATACATCATCGACTCAGGTAACTTCGTCAAATACGAAGGTTTAAAAGCATTTAATCCAAAACTAGCAGAGATATCTAACGAAGGATAAAACTCAGCTCTAGCCACCTTTACATCTAACTTAGCTGCCTCTAACTCTAGCTCTGCTTGCTTAATATCAGGTCTATTAGATAGTAATTGAGCAGGGATACCTGTCTTTACGGTAGCTGGCACTAATGCCATAAAGTACTCTTTATCCCTAACTATTGCTTGCGGATAGCGTCCTAGCAAAGCATTGATACGGTTCTCTTTTTCTGTAATCTCTTGTCTTATCGCAAACTCTAATCCTTGTGCTTTCAACAGTTCAGCCTCAAACTTCTTCACCCCCAACTCTGTTCCTCTTGCTGCTTGTTTCTGTATTTTCACTACGTCAAGAGCCTGCTTCTGCAATTCGATATATTGCAAGGTTAAGTCTAACTGATTATCTAAAGCTAGTAACTCATAGTACGAACTCGCTATTTCAGCGATTAAGTTAGACAGTACAAAGTTCTTCCCTTCTACTGTACCTAAATATCTCTTTACCGCAGCCTCCTTAGCATTGTGAAGTTTGCCCCACATATCTATTTCCCAGCTCGCTGTAATACCCGCAGAGAAATCTCCTAACGGCTCGGGCATCTTTCTTCCTGGTTCTATATCAGTACTCGCATCACCAGCTCCTTGGCTTGTATATCTTCCTACTTTCTCAACTCCTGTACCTATACCTGCTCCTACCTTAGGTGATAATTTCCCTTTTTTATAAAGTACTTCATTCTTTGCTACTTCTAATTCTTGAAGAGTGATTAGCAACTCTTGATTATTAGTCAATGCTTCTTCTATTAGAGAAGTCAAGTTTTTATCTGTAAAAAACTGACGCCAAGGCGTTAATCCACTATTTAGTGTGTCATTTGACACACTATAAACTGTAGGTAACTTTGCTTTACTGTCAAAGTCTATAGCAGCTCGTGGAGTCTTACAACTCCACAAGCTTATTCCCATTATGGCTATAATACCTATTCTATTTATATCTTGCTTATTCATCAATCTCAATGTGTTCTGATAATGGTGTTTCATTCTCATAGCGACTCAGCTTAGTCTTATCCGCTATTGTTCCAAAAATAAAGTATAACCCTGGCACGATAATCAATCCGAAAATAGTACCGATTAGCATACCTCCCGCCGCAGCCGTTCCAATCGTTCTATTTCCTATAGCTCCAGGTCCTGATGCTATTACCAAAGGAATTAACCCTGCGATAAAAGCAAACGAAGTCATCAGAATAGGTCTAAAACGTAGAATAGCTCCCTCTACAGCAGATTTAAATACACTGTGCCCTTCTCTATGCCTGAAGATAGCGAACTCGACTATCAGCACAGCATTCTTACCAAGTAGCCCGATCAACATCACCATCGCCACCTGAGCATAAATATTATTCTCTAATCCTAAAGAACTCAAACAAAAATACGCTCCGAAAATACCCGCTGGAAGTGATAATATAACTGGTAGAGGTAAGATGAAACTCTCATATTGCGCTGCAAGGATCAAGTACACAAATCCTAAACAGATTGCAAATATGACAGCTGCTTCATTACCTCTAGATACCTCGTCTTTAGAGATACCTGCCCAATCTATACCATATCCTCTTGGCAATGTTTCTTTTGCTACTTCTGTAATCGCTTTAATAGCAGCCCCACTACTGTATCCAGGAGCTGGTGCACCACTTATCTCTGCTGAGTTATACATATTATGACGGGTATACTCTGATAGCCCATATACCTTCTCTAAAGTTAGAAAAGCAGAGTATGGCACCATCTCTCCCTGATCATTCTTCACAAACATCTTCAGCACGTCTTGTGGCAATGCTCTATACTCTGGAAGCGCCTGTACCATTACCTTATAAGGTCTATCAAACTTGATAAAACTCGTCTCGTAGTTACTTCCTATTAAAGTAGACAAGTTCTCCATCGCAGCAGCAATAGACACTCCTTTTTGTTCTGCTTTATCATTGTCTATCTTTAATAAATACTGAGGAAAACTAGCACTGTAGAAGGTAAATACAGATCCTATCTCAGGGCGTTTACTCAGCTCTTTGACTAGGTCTTTACTCACTTGCTCCATCTTCGCATAGTCAACACTTCCCGATTTATCTAGTAATCTCAACTCAAAACCTCCTGCCGCTCCATATCCTGGCACTGCTGGTGGCTGGAAGAACTCAATATTCGCACCTGTCAACTCTTTTGACTTCTCTTCTAATTCTTCTATAATCTCCTGTGCAGACTTGCTACGCTCTTCCCAACTTTTTAAGTTGATTAGACACGAACCTGTATTTGCACTTGTTCCCTCTGTTAGGATTTCATACCCCGCTAATGAAGAGACAGACTGTACACCGTCTATTCCCTCAGCTATCTTTTGCAACTTAGCAGCTACCTGATTTGTACGCTCTAATGTAGATCCTGGAGGTGTCTGTATAATCGCATAGAACATCCCTTGATCCTCATTAGGTATAAATCCTGTCGGTAGACTATTATTCAAAAAGTACACTCCTGCACAGAAGGCTGCTAACATCCCGAATGTCAATGTTCGCTTATTTACTATCTTAAGAAGGATGTTATTATATCTACTTGCTCCTATTACAAACAATCTATTAAATCCATCTAAGAATCTATTTAAAACTGTTTTCTTTCTAGACACACTGTGATTATTCTTTAATATCAACGCACATAAAGCAGGTGTCAATGTCAATGCCACAATCCCTGATAACACAATAGCTGTTGCCATAGTAATAGCAAACTGACGATAGAATATCCCCACTGGCCCACTCATAAAAGCAATAGGAATAAATACCGCTGCCATTACACATGTAATCGCGATAATCGCTCCACTAATCTCGTGCATTGCCTCTTGCGTTGCCTTATAAGGGGAGAGATGCTTCTCCTCCATCTTGGCGTGGACGGCTTCTATCACTACAATGGCATCATCCACGACCACCCCAATCGCCATAACCAGAGCAAATAATGAGATAAGGTTTAATGTAATACCCAATACCCCCATCAAAGCAAATGTTCCTATCAATGAAACTGGTACCGCTAGTGTAGGTATCAACGTAGAACGCCAGTCTCCTAAGAACATAAACACCACTATCCCTACTAATATAAAAGCCTCTACTAATGTGTGTATTACTTTTTCTATTGATGCATCTAAGAATTTAGACACGTCATAACTCACCTCATAATGCATTCCCTTAGGAAAGTCACTATCTAATTTGGTCATTAAGCTTTTGACATCTTTAATTACATCACTAGCGTTACTACCGAAAGATTGCTTAACCACGATAGCCGCAGATGGTTTACCATTAAGATTAGAGTAGATGTCATACATCGTACTTCCGAATTCTATCTCTGCTACGTCTTTTAATCTCAATATTTCACCAGCAGCATTAGATCGAAGGATGATATCACCATATTCTTTCTCATTACTGTAACGTCCAGAATACTTTAATACATATTCAAAAGCCTGTGATCTCTTACCAGAACTCTCTCCTACACGTCCAGGAGATGCCTCTAAACTCTGCTCTTCTAATGCCTTCATTATCTCATCAGAAGATATCTTATATGCTGTCATACGGTCTGGTTTTAACCAGATACGCATCGCATACTCTCTATTTCCTAATATACTTGCTACTCCTACTCCAGGTACCCTTCTTAATTCTGAAAGGATATTAATATCAGCATAGTTATATAAGAACTTCTGATCAGCGTGTGGATCATCACTGTATAAATTCACATACATCAACATATTAGACTCCTCACGTGTGATCTTAACTCCCTCGCGTACTACTAAAGGGGGAAGTTTGTTCACTACAGAAGATACGCGGTTCTGCACATTCACAGCCGCCAAGTTAGGATCAGTACCTAAATCAAATATCACCTGTATAGAAGCCTCTCCATCATTACCCGCATCCGAAGTCATATACTTCATCCCTGGTACACCATTTAAGGCTCTTTCTAACGGAATAATAACAGATTTAATCATTAACTCCCCATTCGCTCCTGGGTATTCCGCAGTAATATTTACTTTCGGAGGAGAGATAGAAGGAAATTGTGTTACAGGTAGTTTCAATAATGATAATACTCCTAAGAAAACTATAATCAATGAAATAACAATCGACAGAACGGGTCTGCGAATAAATGTCTTAAACATAATGTTGAATTACTTATTAAATTGATTAATCTGCGCTAAGGCGTAACGAAGAGATTACTTGCTTAGGTTCTTTAAACACAACCTTCACTTGATCTCCTTCTTTTACTTTCTGAATTCCCTCTAATAGTATTTTATCTTTAGAAGAAAGTCCTGACCCCACTATATACAAATCTGGTAACTCCCCTGATATAGTGATATTCTTAGCGTGTATTACTCCTTTAGAATCTACTGCGAACACATATTTTTTATCTTGAATTTCGTAAGTTGCTTTCTGAGGAATGATCATCGCCTGTACTAAAGGCACTGTCATTCTCACTTTACCTGTTTCTCCATTTCGAAGTAACTTATCAGGATTAGGAAACTTGGCTCTAAAGGCAATATTACCTGTCTCATTATCAAACTCACCTCCTATTGTTTCTACTATCCCTTTATTTGGTAATAGCTTTCCGTTAGCTAAGACCAAGCCTACCTCTACAGCATCGTGATTCTTAGCTTCCTCTTTATAATTAAGATATTCTATCTCTGATACATTATAGTACGCATACATATTAGAGTTATCAGATAGGCTAGTTAATAATTCTCCCTCTTCTAATAAGCTTCCTAATCGCTTAGGTAGATAATTAATATACCCTGAGAATGGCGCTTTAATCTCTGTATAAGAAAGGTGTATTTGAGCAGATTGCATCTCGGCCTTTGCCTTTTGTAGCTTAGCTTGAGCTACAGCTTTCTCACTTTTAGACACCACATTATTAGAAGACAGAGTCTCTACATTCTGAAGTTCTATCTGTGCCTCTGCTACCTCTGCTTTCGCTTTTTCTAATTCAGCTCTGTGCAACTGTGCATTGATGCGAAACATTACTTGCCCTTGATTGACATACTGTCCCTCATCTACTAAGATGGCATCTAGATATCCTTTTTCTTGTGTGCGGATTTCAATATTTTTAATTGACTTAACTTGTGATACATAATCTTTAGTCACTATGGTATCCATTGTTATAGGATTAGTAATAGGATAATCCTTAACTTCTTCTTTTTCCTGTTTGTGCGAGTTACAGCTAACCATTGCCCATACAGTACTTAGAGAAACAATAAATGCTACTCTTTTCATACAATAAACTTTGCTAATTAAATTGATTTCGATAAGTCCCAAATATGGAATAGCAGTATTAACATCACTTAATGATGTAATATATACCAATACAGACATGGGGATAATAAGTGCTCTTGAAGCAAACACAATACTATATAAGCCAATAATCTATAAGAAACGATATAGCTTATAAGTGGATATGAGAATCTTAGATCAAATTCTCAGTGTACGATATACAATGTATTTATGATCAAATAATTGTATCAAAGCTTCATAGAAAGAACGGCGTCTTCTATAAGCAAATAAAACGAAATGAATAAAAATAGCACATACAAATACCTTTACTAATGTCGCTACTAAAACCAATTGGTCTAAAGTATGTACATCATCGCTGTTATCTGTCTCTATGCTTAAAAAAGAATTGTCTATTCTATACTCTTTAATTCTCTTTTGAACTTCCCCTTTGATAGTATAACTAATGTTATCTACACCGCGCGAAGCTCCTAAATATTGAGAAGAATAGTTAGCTTGAGTTGTATCCATAACCTTCACCCCCACTACAGATAGTAGGATAAATATGGCGATAATATGTGATAGAATATGTCTCATAACTAGCATCAAATTTAGTATTAGATTTGAACTCACAATTCGCCTTAACACTATTTAACACAGCTTACTTATAACTTTTTCTTCTAAACGAGTTTTAACTAAAAAAAGCCTCTAAAAATCACTAAATCCGAAACAGAACATCAAACAATAATCATTATACTCTCTGTTTTAATAAATATAATGCATTATAATAAAACACGCCTTTTTAATTAAGACCAAAAAAAAGTGGTACATCGCTGTACCACTTTTATATATTAATCTTAAATAATAACCCTATACAATCGCATGAATAATATAGTATGTAACCATAGCTATAATAGCAGATACTGGTATCGTTAATATCCATGCCCACAATAAATTAATCGTCACACCCCATCTAACAGCAGAGATACGTTTTGTAACTCCTACCCCTATGATAGACCCTGTGATTGTATGCGTAGTAGATACTGGAATACCTAAATGCTCCGTAACGTATAATGCTACAGCACCTGCAGTCTCAGCAGCTACACCTTCTAATGGTGTTACTTTCGTAATCTTAGATCCCATCGTCTTCACGATTTTCCATCCTCCAGAAAGAGTACCTAGACCAATAAATAAGAATGATGCTAACGGTACCCACCACCAATGTGATACGAATACACTAAAATTATCAGCACTCCCTTTAATATAATCAGGATCTATATCTACATTTAAGTGATAGAATATAACTGCAGCACCGATAATCCCCATGACCTTCTGAGCATCATTACCCCCGTGTCCTAATGAGAATAGTGCAGATGACACTAATTGAAGACGTTTAAACCAAGTATCACATTTATGTGAATTACCATTTCTACAAATCCACATAATACCTACTGTTATAAAGTAAGCCAGGATCATCCCTAAGAATGGTGCCCCGAATATGAATAAGAAAATAGGAATAACTTTCGCATAAACGATAACAGCTTCTCCACCTGCAGAAAAACCTCCAGCGTGAGCCACTGCTGCACCGATAAATCCACCAATAAGTGTATGCGAAGAAGAAGAAGGAATACCCAACTTCCACGTAATCAAGTTCCATATAATAGCTGCAACTAAACCAGCAAAGATCACTTCTAACGTAATAAAATTCTCATTTACTGACTTTGCTATTGTATTACCAATCTTAAACTCACCTATGATATATAAGGAGATGAAGTAAGCAACGAAATTAAATGCTGCAGCCCACAATACTGCTTGGAATGGTGTCAACACCTTAGTTGTCACAATAGTTGCTATAGAGTTAGCAGCATCGTGAAAACCATTAATATAATCAAACCCTAATGCTAAGACGATAATAATCATCAGCATGATACCAGCTTGATTAGTAAACATTCCTAAGAAAAAATCCATAAATAATGTTCCTTTAATTAAGCGTATTTTACTGTAATTGTCTCTAATACGTTAGCAACGTCTTTACAACTATCTGTTGCTGTTTCTAGAGCCATCATTACCTCTTTATATTTAATAATTTCAATAGCGTTAGTTTCATTTTCAAAAATATCAGCTACTGCTTTATCAAATACTTTATCTGCTTTACGTTCTAGACGAGAGATATTTTTACTTATTTCTGCCAAAGCTTCGAAGTTCTTATTGTCTTTTAAGATTAAAAGCCCTTTAGCAACTTCGCTGCAAGCTTCAAGATTTGCTTCTGTTAACTTACGCAAAGGTTTAGTGACTTTGTCTATTTGATATAATCTCATACGAGATGCTGCATCAGATAAGTGATCTGCAATATCATCCACTGCTGTAATCAAGTTGTGAATATCCTCACGATCAAAAGGAGTAATGAAGTTTTTTCCAAGTTCTACACGTGTAGTTTGAGCGATAGCTTCAATTTCTTGTTTTAATACTTCTACATCTTTTAATAACTGATCTCTTTCTTTAGCTGGAGCATTTACTGCTTCATTTAAAGTTTCTGATAGTTTCTTAATCTTACCTGCTGCCTTTTCAAATAATGGATAGAAAGTCTTATCCTTTGGCACTAAAAACTGAAAAATATTGTTTAATGACATTTTAATAAATGATAATAATCAGGCGCAAAAGTAAACCATTTAAGTTATCCCAATGTTTCCTTAACGTTAATTTTTACCCCTGTGTTAATAAATCAATTTCCCTTATAAAACCGTAACTAATTGTCATACAAAGATAAAAGTATTTTACTACATTAAATTAATGTTAAGTCAATAATTTTGAGGTTATGTGCTAATAATCTTACAATGTACTATCTTTTACTCTACAAAGCATGCATTAGAACATCACTTTGCATCCACAAAGATTATTCTTTTTCATAATATTCATTTTCTAACACCTCACTATCCACAACAAAATAGTAGATTACTCTTTCTGCTCTTCTCTAACATCCTTAGTTTCTAAAATAGAATGTGCTCCTTTAATTATTCCACTAGGTTTAGAAGAACTCTGTTCCTTGCTGATCTCAGTACTATTATCTACTTCAGCCTTCTCTTTTAAAATTCGTTTTTTTACTCAACGTATATAGTCTAGTGGAGTCCACTTTTTCAATTCTTTTACTTTAATAACACAACTGGTAGACGAGGTAATTGTTTCTACATTGGCAGTAGAAGCTATCTTTTCTAGACACTGTTTTAATGCTATTCTTTGTACTTATTCAAGAGGTAATACTATTGTTATTGCTTATTTTGTATTACCTGCTATCTATTTTTTGTTCCCAGCTTTCCCTTTCCTATTCCCAGTTTTTTGCTTCCCAATAAGCTCTATCATCCCCTGAAAACAGCTAGTACTATGCATACCACCATCGGCAGACTTCCACATGCTCCAGAAGTACACTTTCCCACTTTTCCATTCTGTTGGGACACTAAAATGTGCGTACTTATCTATGAGATCCCCTACATTCGCTATCGCGATAAACTTGTCTAATGCTTCGTTATACAGCATCATTGTCAGTGAATCTGTATCTAATGTTAATGCATTGACCAAACTGTTATCCCACTATACTTTAATCTTACCTGTTTTCAGAATATTGATTTTTATAATCACAGCTGGTGCAAGGTTACCGATAGATAATATCGTTTTCTCAATGGCAATATGTTGTACCCCATTGATCATTATAATGCCCTGTTTCATCATCCTTGAAATCATTTGCTCTTTGCCAATCATCCATTTATCACCCATTTTAACCGCAGGGCAATGTGCATTGACAAAGTCTCTAAACTTACTTGCATAACTAAATCTAAACTCATCCCACTGAAGCAGCTGCTTCGCTGTAGCATTTTTTCTTGCTTTGCTAGGTTTAGAATGCAGCCAGTTTTTCCCTCTCCATATATACCCTACCACAGGACCTACCTTACCTCTTGTTGCTCCTAATATTCCTTGTTTAATTTCTGTCATAATTCCTGTTTTTTTGTGATTTGTTTTTGGTTTTTAGATTTTGTAATACATAAATACCAAATACATATAGATTGAAAAACTTTTTTAGCTATTCATCCCACTCCTACTCTAGTTTGATATCAATCAGCTGTCACTTCAACTCAATTTTTCTTTTAAAAAACAGCTTCATTCAGTGAACTACCTCTAATTTCAGCCAAATTTTGATTCTCTAGCATATACTCCTGGACATTGGCTTAAAAGTAAAATCAAGATAATCAACAAGAACATACACGGGCAAAATTCTCTCAGCCCTACTACTTTCCTTTAAATGTCCTATAATTCACAACCACTGCGCTATTGCATTAGGACTAAAGAGCTTCATAGATAACTATCAATCTTACAACAATCAAAACAAACAACTCATCATCAATATTTTATCTAAACAAAAATTTCAAAAAAATGTACGTAATATGAAACTTGTAGAATGCTAGAAGCCAAGCGGTAGAATAAAAAAATGTCCCTCAGTTTTTAGAGGTAATACAAAATTTGCTTTTCGTTTAGATGTCTATCGTTTAATAGGAGGTTATAGTCCTTGTTTATTATATATTGTTCTTCCTTTTGAGGAATATGTTAGTTTTCTAAAAATTATGGGACTGCCAAATTTCGCTAGTAAAAAATCTAAGGATATTTTGTACTTTAGCGAAAACGATTAAAAACAACTGTGAATCAACCCAACAAACTATGGATATAAACTTCAATAAAAACGAAGACCACAATAAGCTACTTCTTTCAGACCTTAAGAGAAAATTAGTTATAGTAAAAAAAGGTGGTGGTGAAAAACGCATTGCCAAACTACATGAACAAGGAAAGATGACTGCTAGAGAACGTATCGACTACCTATTAGACGCTAAAGCAGATAGTATAGAGATTGGTGCATTCGCAGGAGAAGACATGTATACAGAACACGGTGGATGTCCTTCTGGAGGTGTAGTAGTTAAGATAGGATATATCAAAGGAAAACAGTGTATCGTGGTAGCTAATGATGCTACTGTGAAAGCTGGAGCTTGGTTTCCTATCACAGGAAAAAAGAATCTAAGAGCACAAGAAATAGCTATCGAAAACAGACTACCTATTATCTATCTGGTAGATAGCGCAGGGGTTTACTTACCCTTACAAGACGAAATATTCCCTGATAAAGAACACTTCGGACGTATCTTTAGAAATAATGCTGTGATGAGCAGTATGGGAATTACACAAATCGCCGCTGTAATGGGAAGTTGTGTAGCTGGAGGAGCTTACCTACCTATCATGAGTGATGAAGCACTAATCGTAGATAAAACAGGAAGTATCTTCTTAGCTGGTAGTTATTTAGTAAAAGCGGCTATCGGAGAGAGTATTGACAATGAAACATTAGGTGGTGCTACTACACACTGTGAGATATCAGGTGTAACGGACTATAAAGCCAAAGATGATAAAGATGCTTTAGATAAAATCAAAAATATTGTTGATAAAATAGGTAATTTTGACAAGGCTGGGTACAGTCGTATCAAAGCTGTAAAGCCTGCTCTAAACCAAGAAGACATCTACGGTATCCTACCTAAGGCTCGTAATGAACAATACGATATGATGGAAATCATCAAGCGTCTAGTGGATAACTCTGAATTTGAAGAATACAAAGAGGGATATGGACAAACGATCATCACTGGGTATGCGCGTATTGATGGATGGGCAGTAGGTATCGTGGCGAATCACCGTAAAGTAGTGAAAACGAAGAAAGGTGAAATGCAGTTCGGAGGGGTGATATACTCAGACTCTGCTGATAAGGCTACTCGCTTTATCGCTAACTGTAACCAAAAGAAAATACCGTTAGTATTCTTACAGGATGTAACAGGATTTATGGTAGGATCTAAGTCAGAACATGGTGGTATTATTAAAGATGGAGCTAAGATGGTAAATGCAGTATCTAACTCTGTAGTACCTAAGTTTACGGTAGTAGTGGGTAACTCATACGGCGCTGGTAACTACGCGATGTGTGGTAAAGCATATGACCCAAGACTTATCTTCGCTTGGCCAAGTGCAGAACTTGCTGTAATGGGAGGTGCTCAGGCAGCAAAAGTATTACTTCAAATCGAAGCTTCTTCTCTAAAAGCTAAAGGAGAAGAACTAACAAAAGAACAAGAAGAAGAATTATTCAATAAAATTAAAGCTAAATACGATACGCAAGTATCTCCGTATTATGCAGCAGCGCGTCTATGGACAGATGCTATCATTGATCCACTAGATACGCGTAAGTGGATCTCTATGGGAATAGAGGCAGCAAACCACGCTCCTATCGAGAAACCATTTAACTTAGGGGTGATACAGGTGTGATAAATAACAAGCGGGAAGTTTTATAAACTTCCCGCTTGTTATTTTATTAGATAAAACTATTATAACGCCCTACTAAAGTATTATACTTACTATTTAAATTTGAAATATCACTATCACTTACTTTCTTGTTTGCCTTTACATTTCTCAGTAGTTTTCTATAATCTCCTAAATTTCCTTCTATTGAACTATAAAAAGACTGATAACTAGACAGTTTGCCTTCTTTTTCTAGCAACTCTTTATAAAGCTCTTTATTTTTAGATATATTAGCTTCTAATTCAGTATAATATTTATCCAATTCTTCTACTTTATTTTCGCCCTCTGCTTGCTCATAAAAAGCATCTGTAAGTTTATTTACTAGCTTTAAATCATGTTTCACTGTGAAAATAGCCTCTTTTATAGGGGAATCCTCCAGTATTATCCCCTCTGCTCTATCTGTCACTAAATCCAGTTTTTCAGAAATTTCAGCACGGATATCAATACAGTTTTGATAATTTTTTTCTATAATTTCCGCATACTCGTTAGCTTTTGCCCATGAATCATCTTTATAATCCTCATTTTTCATATATGCTTTAAAATCACTTATTGCTTTGGTCAAACCATTAAACTGCTCTCTAAAATAACCAACTTTCTCTTTAAAAAACATTTGCTCTTCTTCTGACAAAACAGTTGGTGGTGTAGTTAATTCTTCTATTTTTATTTTATTCCCAGCATTAAAAAATAGTGGTCCACTAGGAAGATAAGAAGGAGCTTTTTTCTTTTTAGCAGCTTCTATACTTGCTTTCATTGCTCTTTCACTTCTAGTCAGATATGAATTCACTTCATTCATGTAGTCTATTACATTGTTAGTGTATGTAATAATTTGATTTGCCTGTTCTATATTGCTAACATTCTCAGCCCCTACTTCTTTGTTATCCTTACAACCTACTGCTAAGAAAAAACAAACACTTAATAGAATAATAACCTTTTTCATAAATAATAATTTTACATTTTAACCAAATTTAATAAAATATTAATTATTATTAAAAATAAAACACATTTATTAAATCAAGTAGATCTAGCTTATAAACATAAAAAAAGGCATAAATCACTTATGCCTTATGGTTTTAATCTTGTGATATTTGACTATATTTTCAATAAACTAATTCTATTAATTCACATACATAATGTATAGTAGTGAAGTCACAGAGATAAACATCCACAGTCCTACTCCTTCTAATAAAGGTTTGAATCCGACAGATTTGACTGTGCGGTATGATAACGAGGTACCGATTAAGAATAATGTTAGTGTTAATGCAGCTTTAGAAGCCTCTACGATGTATGGTCCCACAGTCTGTACCGCTGGGATATAAGAGTTTGCTAACATCGCTAAAACGAATAACCCAATAAAGTAAGGTAGCTTCACTTTACTTCCTTTGGTCTTAAAGAAAGCCATAGATAAGAAAGCTACAGGTATCACCCATAATGCACGAGCTAACTTAACAGTAGTAGCTACTTCTAGAGCTTGGTCACCATACTTGGCAGCTGCTCCTACTACCGAACTTGTATCGTGTATAGCAATCGCTGACCACAATCCGAAGTCTACTTGACTTAATCCCAGTGCATGTCCTATTGGAGGGAAGATGATTAGAGCTACTGAATTTAAGATAAACACGATTCCTAATGCTACTGATATTTGCTTCTCATCTGCTTTGATCACAGGTGATACTGCTGCTATAGCACTTCCTCCACAGATAGCTGTACCTGAAGATACTAAATAAGAAATCTTTTTATCTATTTTTAATACTTTACCCAAAATAAAGCCTAATCCTAAAGTCAAGAATATAGAGAATACAGTTAGGATAAAACCGTCTTTGCCTGCTGATAGTGCACTATATACATTCATCCCAAAACCAAGACCAATCACTGCTATTTTTAATAATAGTCCTGTTGCCTTTTTAGTTTCCTTACTATAAGGATTCTCAAATATCTGTGCGTAGATAATACCAATAACCAAAGCTACTGCAGAGGATATAAATGGAAATAAACTAAGTAAAGCTAGCCCAATTAGCAATACTTTACCTAAAATGTCACGAGTGTTATTTTCTGTTGTCATTTGTATAATATTTACAGACACAAATGTCTTTAATCAGCAGAAAAAAAGAAAATACATAATAGTTATAACTTATAACTTTAAGTTATAATTCTGAACAAAACGAATGAATAGTTCTACCAAGGCACTCTCTTGTCCTTGGCGCTGAATTAGTGAGAATATTCTACTGATATCAAGACCATCAATATCTATTATACTAAGCTCATTATACCTCAACTCTTTTAAGATAGCGTGTACCGATAAGAAAGCTACACTGTGTGAATGCATTAGATACATCTTAATACTCTCTGTACTAGAGAAACTCATTTCGTTCTCTAAATCACTTATAGTTATACCTATTTCTTTAAGGCTACTATCTACTACATCTAAAGTACCTGACCCTGTTTCTCTTAATAAAAAAGACAAATTCCTAAGCTCCTGAGGCTTGATACTCCCTTTCTTCGCAAGCTCATTATTACTACCACAGACAAGTACAATCTCATCTTTAATAAAATCGATATACTTTATTTGAGGATTTTTAGAATACCCTTCTACAAGACCTACGTCAATGCTTTTAGTAAGCAATAGATTTTCGACAACTGTAGTATTATCAGAGACTACATCTAAGTGCAGATCATTGACCTTCTTCTTAAACTCCGCTAATAAGGGCGGTAATACATACTGTGAGATTGTGGTACTCGCTCCTACTCTTAGACTTCCATCCATCTTAGCATTTAGCGCATGTATATCAAACTCAAGATTGCGGTAAATAGAGAAGATTTCCTCTGCATAAATATACAAGAGTTCCCCTGCCTCAGTAAGGTATATTTTCATACCATCTCTGACAAATAGCTTCGTCTGATAAGATGACTCTATCTCTTGAATATGTTTAGTCACAGCAGGCTGAGAAATCAGTAATTCCTTAGCCGCCTTCGTAAAGCTTCCCCTCTTTGCTACTGTGTAAAATACTTTTAATCGAAAGTCAAACATACTCTACTATCCTTAAAGTTTTAATTATATAACAATTACCACAAATCGTATAACAACTCTTTTTATCGACTAGCATACATTTGTACTACAAAAATAAACTAACATTTATAATTATGGCAACAGTATATCAGATAAAAGGAATGGGATGCAGCAGCTGCGTAGGTAAAATCCAAGAAGAACTAAAGAAACACCCGCATATAGAGGCTACAGTAACGTTAGACACACATAGCATCGAGATTAAATCACCTGAGGTGGCAAAAGAAGAAATACAACAGATATTAACTTCTGCTGGAAAGTACGAGATACTATAAAAACAAACAAGGCATATACAGAACAATCTATATATGCCTTATTTATTACAAGAATATTTCTACCTGCTCAAACTATTCGCTAAAAAGTTGCTCCTATAAACAATCCTATTGAAGGATATACTTCAGTATATGTGGTATCATAATCCTTATAATGAGCTACTCCTAACTGTACTTTATAATACATCACTCCACCAAAAGAACGTTTGATTCCCCAATGTGCTTCACTTACCAAGACTTTATTTAGATAACTATTATACTCATCATTATCACCAAAACTGTACTTTGTTTGTATACCTAGATAATTACCAGAGTTATTCGCTAGCGTACGATTCTTATCTATTCTATTATTCTTATTATAGTACCAATCAGCACTCGCTTTTAAATAAGGAATTGGTTTAGAAAAATTCAAAGCCATCGACATACTATTATTCCCAACATCATATCCAGCCCCAAGACCTATACCTGTCTGCACAAAAAAGTTATCTCCTACCAAGAAATCTCTACCTGCTTCTACACTCATAAAAGTAGTCTGTGCAAAAAACTTACTTTTATACTCATCTTTCTTCTGTGCCATAGACGAAAAAGAAAGTAAAACAATCATAACTAAAACACAACTCCTCATAATCTTTGATTCAATTAATAATAATATAAATTTTTAATAAAAATATAAAAAACATATTAAACAACAATGATATCAACAAATACTCCAAATAAAAAAACAAAACTCATAACCTGGTATTACTCTTAACCTTAACAATTTTAATCAATCTTGCTTTATATACTTAACAATTTTTATTGATTATATCAATTACCCCATTATAATATTAAAAGTAACAAACTGCTTAATCTTTTTTGGTTGTAAACCCATCGAATTCGACAATATAAATGACCTTCTAAAAACGTATTCTATCTGTATGATGAATTAAACTTCCTCAATATATCTCACATTATTTAACTATTAAAACATCTATTATCTTTGTAAAAAAAACACCTTTAATCTATGTCAGAAAGTAAACCGCGTTTAAACAGACTTACTGCTATTCTCACACAGTTACAATCTAAGCGTATCGTAACTGCTACCGAAATAGCAAAGAAGCACAATGTAAGTATACGTACTGTTTACCGAGATATAAGAACCTTAGAGCAGTCGGGAATTCCTGTATTTACTGAAGAGGGAAAGGGATACTCGTTAATAGAAGGCTATGCGTTACCACCTGTAATGTTTTCTCAAGATGAAGCTAATGCGCTAATCACAGCAGAGCAATTGATCTTAAAGAATAAAGACGCTTCGTTAATCATGCAATATCAGAATGCTATCCTTAAACTTAAAGCAGTACTGCGCTATACGCAAAAAGATCAAGCTGACTTCTTATCCCAAAGGATCATAGTAAGGGATAATCCTGATAAAACACAAACCAGTAATTACTTAATGCAAATACAATCAGCAATAGTTAATCATCAGGTGCTTTCACTTGGTTACTTATCTTTAGAAAACCAAGAGAGTAAACGTGAGATAGAGCCATTTGCCTTATATACTACACAAGATAATTGGATACTAATAGCAAACTGTAGATTGAGAAATGACTTTAGAGCGTTTAGATTAGACTGCATTCAGAGTCTACACGATACCCTAGAAGTATTCGAACCTCATCAAATCACGATGGAGCAATATCTAAAAGCATGTAGAGAAAAATATTATCCACAAGACCACACCCCTGACATACCTATGTCATAGGCTAAGAGTAAATTTGTAGTATAATCAATAAATAGAATACACCATGACTACAGTAACACTTGATCAATTCTACCTTATCGGTATTGAAGTTCGAACAACTAATGAGCAAAACAAGGCTGCCAATGACATCCCTTTATTATGGGAACGCTTCTGGCAAGAAGATGTACTAAATCACATTCCCAACAAAGTTTGCACAGCTGTTTACTCAATGTACACCAACTATGAAGGAGATTACACAATGCCTTATACAACTATCATTGGCTGTGAGGTATCTGACTTATCAAATATTCCTAAAGGTATGATTGGACATACTGTAGATGCAAGTAATTATACTAAAGTAACTGTAACTGGAGACTTAACACAGGGTTTAGTAATCAATGAATGGGTGAAGATATGGAATCAAAACTGGGATAGAAAATACACTGCAGACTTCGAAGTCTATGATGAAAAAACTGTAAATCCCTTAGATGCTGAAGTAAGTATATACGTAGCTATAAACGACTAAAATGAAAGAAACAGAACAATACTATTTAAGACAAACAGAACCTAATCGAAGTTGCTTACAAGCTTTAAGAAGTATAATCTTAGGATTAGATAAACACATTACAGAGTCTCTCAAATGGGGTACTCCTTGTTTTAGTTATAAGAATCGTATGTTCTGTTTCCTAGCTTTAACAAAAGAACCTAAATCGCCTTATCTACTAATAGTAGAGGGCTTGACAATAAAACATCCTTTATTAGAAATAGGCAACAGAAAGCGAATGAAAACACTTAGTCTCGATGCTAATACTGACCTACCTATAGAGGCTATTATTGATATTCTAGAACAAGCCTTAAATCTATATTATCAAGGTGTGATAAAAACAAAATAATTTAGACTCATACCATTTAACAAGCATTAATCACCTAATAGCAAAAGCCTAATTGTATATACAATTAGGCTTTTTTATCACACAATGAAATCAAAAACAAAACACAAACACCTAATAATCAATAATTAAAAACAAAAATTTAACTTCTAAAAAAGTTTAATATTTTGTTATTGAAAACTATAAAATATGTTATACATTTGTTTTTACTCAATCTAAATAAAATGCATACCATATTATTTTCAATCACAGCATTTGCATTCTTTATGCTATATAATACTTCTGAAAAGGTAAAATATGAGAAGAAATGTACATTGACTACATGGCTTAGGTCAAACACTAAGTTGTCCAAAATCATAGCTTATAGCTTATTAACAATCGTCTTATTTATAGAGTCTATTTATGAAGGTATTGGAGTAGGTAGTCTAACATTCTTTATCTTTTTAATGTTCATAGGTTCTAGTATTCTAACTTTTTATCCTATGCTCTCATTTAAAACTAAACACATTGTTAGTTTTATAGGTGTATCTCTATTTATAGAATTTATAATCTTTTAATCATGCCAGCAAATAAAAAACACTTAGAAACTTCTGTTTGGCAACGTATATTAAAAATCACTGCGGGATTTGTTGGAGGATTTTTTGTCAGTATTACATTACACTTATTCTTAATGTATTTTTTTTCTGCCCCTCCTGTTTTCACCACTATGTATGTTACCGGATATGTAGTATGGGCGATCTTGTTTGTTATTGCATTCTTATTTGACAATGGATTTAAGATTTGGTTAATTTATATAGGATTATGCATACTATTTTATCTACCCTATTTAATAGCTCCTTTACATACCTAATACAAGACCCACTATTATTATGAATATTAAAAATTATAATAAATACTTCCATTTACATACAATAAGTGGAATCTTTATAACAGTATTACTTTATGTAATATTCTTTGCAGGTTCATTTGCTTTCTTCAAAAATGAGATCAACAACTGGCAAAATAATACGCCAAAAGAGAACTTCTCTGCCCAATCCCTTAACTATAATACCTTAATAGACTCTTTAGATAACCAACTAGGTTTGTATGGTAGAGATATTACCTTCTACTTCAATGATAGAAGTAGGATAATGAATTACAATGTTTCTCCTTCAAAAGATTCACTAAATCCAAAAGCTAGTGAAAGAACATATAGCATGTTTGATCCTATAACTAAAGAAAAGAAAACATATACCGAAGCTTATTCTTTAGGTGAATTCTTATATAGATTACATTTCTTAGCTCAATTAAATGGTTTAGTCGATATTAAATTTGCTCCTTTTGGTTATTTTCTAGCAGGTTTAGTTTCTTTTTTCTTTCTATTTGCTTTAATAACTGGATTACTAGTACATTGGCAAAAGATAGTCTCTAACTTTTATGTATTTAGACCTTGGGAAAAACTAAAAACCGTTTGGACAGACTTGCATACTGCATTAGGTGTAATATCGTTTCCATTTCAACTAGTTTTTGCTATCACTGGAGCTTATTTTTTATTGAATTATAGCTTAGTTTCTAATACGATGACTCATCTAGGTTATGGAGGTGATTCAGAAAAGTTTCAAAAAGATGTTAGTGAAGCTAGGGTAAATAAAGAAATTGAGTTCTTAAACATTCCCATAGATAAAAAAGTAAATATCAATGAATATATAGAAAAGACTATCGACAGATGGGATGATCCATACATATCTAATGTGTACATATTAAACTATGGAGATGAAAGTATGACTATCGCTATAAGCGGAAGGGCTGACAATAAAAAACAGTTAAATAGTAGAGGAAATATAAAGTATCACATTCACACAAAAGAAGTAGAAGAAATCAACAATCCAAATGAATATGCTGGTTATAACTATGTATTTGCTAATCTAGTATATTTATTACACTTTGGTTCATTTGGAGGATACGCAACACGTATTGTATATTTCTTAGTAGGTATAGCTGGTTGTATTGTTATTATCTCAGGAGTGCTGATTTGGTTAGTTGCTAGAGATAAAAAGAATGTTCCAGAACACAAACGCAAGTTTAACTTTTGGTTAGCAAACATATACATGTCAATTTGTTTGTCGATGTATCCTGTAACAGCATTAACGTTTATCGCTGTTAAACTCAATCCTTCAGGAGGGCAAGATTTTATTTATTCATTCTATTTATGGTCTTGGTTAATAGCATCTATTCTTCTTTCAATAAGAAAAAGTATTTATAAAACAAATAGAGACTGTTTATTAATAGGAAGTCTAATTGGTTTAACTATACCCATTTTTAATGGTGTTATGACGGATAATTGGATATGGATTAGCTGGTCTAAAAACTATTCAGATATACTTATAATAGATCTTTTCTGGGTTATAGTTCCTATTGTTACATTATATGCATGGAAACTAGTACGCAATAAGCATGAACAAAAAATTAAAGAAGACGAAAAAGCTATTACTGAATAACTGAAATTCAAAAAGCCTTTATATACCAATATATAAAGGCTTTTTTGATTATCTAGTCTTTAACCACCCCGTAATACTATAGCGGGTATTATTAACCATTTTTACTTCATGTTCTATGCTTTTACTATCAAACACAACTAAACGTCCTGGTAGTGCATACACAATCTCTTCTTGTTCATTACCTTGCTGGTCTTGAAGATACAAAGCTAACTCCCCTCCATAAGCAGGTGTCCAGTCTTGATCATTTAGGTATAGTACTACAGATAGTGTTCTTCTACTATCTGTCTGAAAAACATCTAGGTGACGTTTATAACAGGTACCTGGAGGATAACACGCATAATGAAATTCTCCCTCCTGAATTCCTAAGTAGCAAGTTCTGTTCACATATTCTAGGAAGTGGTTCACTTTATTAAAGTACATCTGCTCTACTTCATCAGGACTTTTTTCATCCATCCATAGGATAGAATCTCCTCTAACTTCGTCTATTATTTGTTCACTGCTTGCCTGCCCTATAGCTGCTTTCTTAAAGCTGTGCAAGTCTTGTTTTAAAAGCAAATTTGCTCTTAATGAGTTGATTTCCTCCTCTGAAAAGAAACAGTCAACTACCGAATATTTACGATTCACCAAATCGTCTATAATTAACTCATAAAATGGATTTACTTCAAAATCACCCATACATTAACAAATAAAAAGTAAGCAAATATAATTTACATTAGAAAAAAATCAATATCAAAAACCGCGTTTTTTTCAATATATACGTTGCTAAAATTCACTTTTACAGATTTGATAATCTATAGCGATAAAAATGCTTTTGAGAGCGACCTAATATGCTTTTTTTTAAAATAATTCGCATCATTTATAACAAAATACCTGTGTCTTGTTTTTACAAAAAACAGACTTGAAACTCAAAAACATCGCTCACTCTCTAAAATGTAGTAATAGTCAAATAAAATAGTTCACCTAACTGCACAAAAAAGAGGAAACACTTGCTTCCTCTTTTTTGTACATTTTTTCAATAAGTCCATCTTAGTAATTACTTTTAGTAATAATATGAGGATTAATCACTGCCCCACATTCTATACTTCTAACATTAATCTTAGCAGGCTTAGAGCGAACACCTTCAACTTCTACACTATAATAGATTGCTAAATCCTGCTCAGGTTTATAGTAATCAAACTCAACTGTCATCTTCACCTGTCTATCTCGGTTATTGTACTCCCATTTAGCATAAAAATCTGCATAAGAATGATCTCCTTTCTTATTTCCGTTTTCATCCACGAACATAAAACTATTCCAATCTACATTGTGATTTGTATCTTCTAAAATATCAATAAAAGCAACAGCTCCTTCACTACTACTATTTTCACTTATACAAATCTCTTCATATTCATTTTCTAACTCTACACCTTCTTCTACTCCACCCTCATCAATTGGTGATACTTTTACATTTCTAATAATGGTTTTTTGTTGAGCAAAATCAATTGATAATCCTACAAAACCTATTTTAACTCTATTAGGAATTCTTGTATTAAACTCATATTCAAATTCTTTTAATTCACCTGAAAAATCATATCCATCAACTCCATAAGTTTTAAAAGAATGCTTATAATAAAAATTATCAATCAATGTTATTTCGTTATTTCCTTCTTTAGCCTTAATTGTAACATACATTGCAGATTCATCTTCCTCAGGAACTAACTCTACAATAATCTTTTGAAAATTAGGATTAGTAGAAGTTCCACTATTAGCGATATCAAAATTTGATGTATTCTTAGTATTTCCAAATTCATATCCTCCTGTATTATAATTTATTATTGTATTAGTAATTGAATTTGATGATGGTAACTGGGAACCTTGATACTGCGAAAAAAGTATTGGATTCCCTTTAAATCCTAAATTCCCTTGTATAGCTCCTCTTAACGTAATATGACTACCATAATAATTTCCAAAAACATTAGGTGTAACCCCTGCTTCGGTATATCGCTTATCTGTAATTCCTTCACGCATTTCATAGGATTTCATTGTACCTGTCCCTTTAAATCCCCCACTAAGATCAAAACCTATTCCTAAATATCCTCCTGCTAACCCTGCTAATCTTGCCGTAGAGTTAGATTCATTATAAGCATAGCCTAACGCACTTCTTCCATACCCTAATTTAAATTTTTTATCCGCATCAAATACAAAAAATGTCATTCCTCCTCCCGCGCCATAACCTGTACCATAAATAGCACTCATTGCATACTCGAACTCAATTCTTGCACCTTTTCTTAAATCAATTTCTAAATCATCAATAGCGAAACCACTATACCCTACCCTATCATGACTTAATACAATCCCTTCTGTAGTATATCGTTCATTTCCAGAAGGGGCACTCCCCCCTCTATCCCATTCTTCTACAATTCCTAGAGGTTTTTCTGTACCTGTTAAAGGATATTCATGTACTTGTGCCTGCAAAGTCAATAAACTAAAACACGCTATCATTAAATAATAATACTTTTTCATACGTCATTTTTTGAATCCCCAAGAAGATTACTTCTTCTTGGGAATATAAATTATTGTTTCACTTCTAAAACGATATTAAAGAATGTTCTGCCCGTTGGTTTAGCCCCTTGTTTTACAGTATAATGTAACTCTCCATCACTATCTAAACGTACATTTTCAAACACATTCTTATCATAGTATGTTACATAATAGTTTAAATCATCTTGATCATACACAGGTAAAGTAGAACTACCATTACTTGATAACATAGGTGATCCAAATTGCTCTTTATACTCGTCATACAACTCTATAGAATTACTTTGACCTGATACCATCTCCACATAGATAGCTGGCAAGTAAAAGAACTTAGGTGAAGCGATATCACTACCTCCATTTCCATTAGTTGCTTGTTCCCAATGAGCTCCTCCATTTCCATCTGATGTTAAAACATATCCCTCAGGAGTATCTTTACCTCTATCGTCTTCTGAATTCATTTTTGAAGCTTTAATACCATAATCATGAATAACCTCATTATAAACAGAATTGTGTTGTAACTGATCAAAACCAACTGATTTATCTTTCAATTCGTCTGTACCTACTGCATTATCTGCTATGTGCTTTGTTTGAATAGACCCACCTTTAATTTCAAGTTTTAAATCATTAAACAATGCTTGCTTACCTTCACCCTCCGCTATTTCAATAGTATTACTCTCTTTCAAATCTCCAGAACCCGTATCACTTGTTCCAGATATTTTTTCCCATCGAGCTCCACCTCTACCATCAGAAGTTAAAACCTCGTATTCATTAGCGCCGTAAGAACTTATCTTTTCAGTTTCAACTCCTTTATCTTTGATAATATCGCCCTGAACAGCTCCATTTTTAATTTGTTTGCTATCTACTGCACTTGTAGTGATATGTTCGTTATAAATTTGCCCAAAACCTATTTTTTCTTTTGTAATTGTACGATCTGCAATATGCTCTGTTTTAATAGATTTACCACTTATATCTAAAGTTACATCTTTTAATACAGCATCTACTCCATTATCTACATAAATTGGCCCACTACCTGTTAATTTTCCTTTGGTTACCGATTGTCCAGTTGCTGCCTTAAAAGCTACTTTACCATCTTTCTCTACAGTTAGAACATGACCAACTGAAGCGTCTTCAGCACTAATTTTATTTGTTGTGACTGCACCATCTTTAATTTTATAATTAGTCACATTATCATTAGCTATTTTTTCTGTTGTAACAGCGTTATTAGCAATTGCTCTTGTACTTACAGCATTACTAGCTAAGTGCTTTTCTTCAATATTCTGAATATAAATATGGTTTTTTCTAATTGCTAAATCTTTTATTTTAGTATCACTAATAGATTTATCTGCAATTTTATTCTCTGTCACAGCCTTACTGGCGATTTTAGTTTCAGTTACTGCATTAGTATCTATCTTATCTTCGGTTACTGCTTTAGCATTAATTTTAGCTTGAGATATTGCATTATCTTTAATATGTTCTGTGTTAATAGACAATCCTTTTACTTCAAGAGTTACATCTTGCAATACTGCACCTGTAGCTCCTTTAGTAGCGCTAATTGTAGCTCCCTCATTAATATTGCCTTTAGTTACAACATTCTCTGAAGTTCCAAAATAAACTCCTCCTTTACCATCTGCCATTAAGATTTGTTGTTCATTTGCAACTCCATTACCTAATTTAGAAGATATTTTATCAGTTGTTACTACTTTTGCTCCTAAATGTTTTGTATCAATTCCTGAATCATTTACTTTAATAGTTGCATCTGCTAATAATACCCCATTATCTGTTGATATTTTTATTGAAGAATCTGCTTTTAATGGTTTTGCATACTGATTTAGTGGTACATACTTCGCTTCTCCATCTCCTAGAGAAGTTAGTACCGTTCCAGGGGCATTTCCTGTTGCATCAAATTTAGAAGCTTGAATTGTTCTCTCTGCTATTTTAGCATTGGTAATTCCCAAATCTTTTACCTCAATTGTTACATCCTTTAATGCTGCTTGTGCTCCATTAGTTATCTTAATAGCACTTCCTTCTTTAATATCTTTTCCTGTTCCAGCAACAGCTTCTGAGAGAGAAGTAAATTCTGCTCCTCCATCTTTAGTTACCAGTACTAAACCATTGCTTGTTCCTTCTGCTCCTATCTTATCTACTGTAACTGCTCTTGCTGCAATATGCTGTGTTTGTACTCCAGATTTAGCAATACCAATAGTTGTTTCTGTTAATACAGCTTTATTATTTAAAGGAATTAATAACGATCCATCAGATAACAAATTTGCTTCGCTGCCTTCAAATGCGCTATTTGAAAGTTTTTTGTATTCTACTTTACCGTTACCTATTGCTGTTAATACTGTGTTTTGTTTAGCAATACCAGAAGTTATTTTATCTATTGTTACTGCTGCATCAGCTAACTTTAAAGTATTAATTCCACCTTCCATTACATCAATAGAAGTATTTACTAACACAGCATCTTTACCTGTACTTTTATTAATAAAAGTTAGTGCAGATCCCAAAACAAGATCTTCTGTCTCAATAGATACGGTTTCTTTCTTAATATACTTAAAGCCTCCTTGTCCATCAGCAACTAATAACATATCTTCATCTACATTACCATCTGCCTCAACAGAGCTTAACTTGGATTTTGTGATACTGTTATCATTGATACTTAGTTTTACATCTTTTAATAACGCTTTCTTTCCCTCTCCATCTTGAGAAGTCAATTTGATAATCTCATCTGTTGTTAAATCACCTGCTAATTGAGTCGTAATATCATCTAACTCTCCCCATTTGGTTTTCCCATCTACATCACTTAACAATACTCTACCTGTCCCTACTGTTCCTGATGTTATTTTATCAGATGATACAGCTAAGTTTGCTATTTGTAAGTTATCAACTGCATTATCTGCTATTTGAGTAGTATTAATCCCTTTTGAAGCAATACTTAAAGTAGCTTCTTTAAGTAAAGTTCCTCCTTGTTGATCAAGTCCACCAACCATGATAATACCATCTGTTTTTAAAGCTGCTTTATCTGAGATAGCATCTGCTTTTAAAGGTTGGTAAGCTACTGTTCCTTTCTTATCAATTACTGTAGCTACTGCATTTACATTATCTGCTTCTCCATTTAGTTTAGTTGCAGTAATTGTTGTATTAGCAATATTCTCATTTAAGATTGTTTGAGTAGCAATATGCCCCCCTTTTACTCCTCTATTATTTAATGTGATTGATGTTTTCTTTTGATTATCTCCAAAAACAACATTCTCTCCTCCAGTTACAATAATAGCATCATCTCCTTGTATATCTCCTTGCATTGCAGAATCAACAACTGAAGATATAGGCATAAAAACACTTCCTCCTGAACCATTTGCTGTTAAAACTTCATTAGAGACTGCCTCTTCAGAACCGATCTTAGCAGCAGTAACTGCATTGTGATCTATGTGTTTAGTTACAATACCTAAATCATTTACTTTAATATCTACTGCTTGTAACAATGCCTTTGAAGCATCTCCTTTAACAAGTAAAGAATTATCTACAGACAACATTTTTCCTGTAACAACAGCGTTAAGTTCTTGAAACTTAACAGAACCGTCCACTTGTACTACAGCTACTTGTTTCTCTCTGCCTTCTCCTGCCCATAACTTGTCTTCTGTAATAGCATGATTTACTACTTTTTCTGTTGTTACAGCATTTGTTCCAAGTTTAGATGTTGTAATTGCGTTGTCTGCAATAGACAACTCTAAATCCGCTAAAACAGCTTTTTCAGCAATTGTTTTACCATTAACTAAGATACCATTCCCTTTTAGATCTCTTTTTTGACTATCTATATTGTTGATAATTTCAAAAATAGTCTCTAATATATCTTGTACATTATCATTTCCAGAGCCGATAGTACTATCATCAATAATAATTTTACTCGCACGGATATCTAAATCTTTAATTACTCCTTTTTTATCTGAAAAAGTAAAAATACCTGGTGTATTTGTACTTTCTTCAATTGATAGTGTATTGGCATCAAATGCAACTCCTTCTGCTATAATTTCTCCTTTTTCGTTAACTGCTAATTCATTATAGTATATAAAAGTTCCATCCTCTTTCACTTCTAAATGAGTAATTCTTTCGTTCTTTTGAACAGCATCAATAATCACCTCGTCACTAGCATCTACCCATACTACATTCCCTTCTGCATTGGTTATCAAGATTTGCTTGTTTCCTCCTGCTTCTATCTTTTTTGGAGTAACCCCACCATCTGCAATAGAAATCTGCATAGCGTTCAAAGCTGCTTTATCACCATTGTCTATGTGAATAGAGCCATCTACAGAAGTAACCGCTTTGCCCTTCGCTGCTACTTTATCGTAAATAACATTAACTACACTCTCATCATTTAATATCTCCACGATATTGTTAATCACACTCTCTGGCACATTGATAGTAGCAATAGGAGTTTCTTGAGACTTATCATAGAAGTTAAATACTCCTGTTCCATTTTGATTCTCACCTAATACCTCTATAATACTTAGTGTATTGGCATTAAACTTTACAGCATTCGCCTGAATCAAATCACCATTAGCATCTATTGCTTTTTCGTTGTAGTACTCAAAAGTTCCATCGCCTTTATCTACTAATACTGTTACTGTTTCGTTATTCTTTACAGCATCGATAATCACCTCGTCACTAGCATCTACCCATACAACCTCTCCTTTTGAATTGGTTATCAAGATTTGTTTCTTTCCACCTGCTTCTATCTTTTCTGTTGTAATAGCTCCTGGGGCAATACTTAAGGTCATCTCTTTTAAGACTGCCTCACCTAATTCTGTCTCTCCATTGATTAAGATCTCTCTTCCTCCTTTAATTGATGATGGAGTTCCTTGAGCTACTTCTATTTTAGTGATAATATTCTCGATTACCTCTTGTAGGTTATCTCCCTTAATTGTAGTTGAACTGTTGTCAAAATAGATAGAATTGGCACGAGTGCTAATAGTCATTAAAGGAGTGTCTTTGTGCTCTCCATCAAAGAAGTCATAAATACCTTGCTCTTTTCCTTGTCTTTCTACAATACTTAGTGTATTGGCATTAAACTTTACAGCATTCGCCTGAATCAAATCACCATTAGCATCTATTGCTTTTTCGTTGTAGTACTCAAAAGTTCCATCGCCTTTATCAACTAATACTGTTACTGTTTCGTTATTCTTTACAGCATCAATAATCACCTTGTCACTAGCATCTACCCATACTACATTCCCTTCTGCATTGGTTATCAAGATTTGCTTGTTTCCTCCCGCTGCAATCTTTTTTGGAGTAACCCCACCATCTGCAATAGAAATTTGCATAGCGTTCAAAGCTGCTTTATCTCCATTGTCTATGTGAATAGAGCCATCTACAGAAGTAACCGCTTTGCCCTTCGCTGCTACTTTATCGTAAATAACATTAACTACACTCTCATCATTTAATATCTCCACGATATTGTTAATCACACTCTCTGGCACATTGATAGTAGCAATAGGAGTTTCTTGAGACTTGTCATAGAAGTTAAATACTCCTGTTCCATTTTGATTCTCACCTAATACCTCTACAATACTTAATGTATTGGCATTAAACTTTACGGCATTCGCCTGAATCAAATCACCATTAGCATCTATTGCTTTTTCATTGTAGTATTCAAAAGTTCCATCACCTTTATCAACTAATACTGTTACTGTTTCGTTATTCTTTACAGCATCGATAATCACCTCGTCACTAGCATCTACCCATACAACCTCTCCTTTTGAATTGGTAATTAAGATTTGCTTGTTTCCTCCTGCTTCTATCTTTTCTGTTGTGATAGCTCCTGGGGCAATACTTAAGGTCATCTCTTTTAAGACTGCTTCCCCTAATTCTGTCTCTCCATTGATTAAGATCTCTCTTCCTCCTTTAATTGATGATGGAGTTCCTTGAGCTACTTCTATTTTAGTGATAATATTCTCGATTACCTCTTGTAGGTTATCTCCCTTAATTGTAGTTGAACTGTTGTCAAAATAGATAGAATTAGCACGAGTGCTAATAGTCATTAAAGGAGTGTCTTTGTGCTCTCCATCAAAGAAATCGTAAATTCCTTGCTCTTTTCCTTGTCTTTCTACAATGCTTAGTGTATTGGCATTAAACTTTACGGCATTCGCCTGAATCAAATCACCATTAGCATCTATTGCTTTTTCGTTGTAGTATTCAAAAGTTCCATCGCCTTTATCAACTAATACTGTTACTGTTTCGTTATTCTTTACAGCATCGATAATCACCTCGTCACTAGCATCTACCCATACAACCTCTCCTTTTGAATTGGTAATTAAGATTTGCTTGTTTCCTCCTGCTTCTATCTTTTCTGTTGTGATAGCTCCTGGGGCAATACTTAAGGTCATCTCTTTTAAGACTGCTTCCCCTAATTCTGTCTCTCCATTGATTAAGATCTCTCTTCCTCCTTTAATTGATGATGGAGTTCCTTGAGCTACTTCTATTTTAGTGATAATATTCTCGATTACCTCTTGTAGGTTATCTCCCTTAATTGTAGTTGAACTGTTGTCAAAATAGATAGAATTGGCACGAGTGCTAATAGTCATTAAAGGAGTATCTTTATGTTCTCCATCAAAGAAGTCATAAATACCTTGCTCTTTTCCTTGTCTTTCTACAATGCTTAGTGTATTGGCATTAAACTTTACAGCATTCGCCTGAATCAAATCACCATTAGCATCTATTGCTTTTTCGTTGTAGTACTCAAAAGTTCCATCGCCTTTATCTACTAATACTGTTACTGTTTCGTTATTCTTTACAGCATCGATAATCACCTCGTCACTAGCATCTACCCATACAACCTCTCCTTTTGAATTGGTTATCAAGATTTGCTTGTTTCCTCCTGCTTCTATCTTTTCAGGAGTAACCCCTCCTTTTGCAATAGATATTTGCATAGCGTTCAAAGCTGCTTTATCACCATTGTCTACTTGAATTGATCCATCAATGGAACTAACTTTTTTTCCTTGAACAGCAACAGTTTCATATATTTCCTGTTTTACTGTAGTTTGATTTAAGATCTCAGTAATATTCTCAACAACTGTATTTGGAATATCAATTGTCGTTTGAGTACCTTCTTCATTTGTAAATACGTATTTTCCATTTCCACCATCTATCAATGTTGTAACTATATTAATATCTTTTAATGGAACTGAAACCATATGACCTTGTGTGTCTTCAACATACAATACATCAATATTATTTTCTTTTTTAACAGCTAAGGTTTTGTTTTTTGGAAAATTATCTAAGTTCTCCAAAATATCTTTGTGATCAATTACACGTACCCATTCATTTGCTTTCCAGTAGTAAAAACCAGGGGTCACATCTGCTTGATTTTCTGTATTATAAACTAATAAACTAGTTAAAATATTTCCATTATTAATAAGACTACCATCTTTCAATCCTTTTAACGGAACATTCGGTATAAATACTCCTTTGTAATCATCCTTTTTATTCTCTAAATGTAAAAGTGTTGATTTATGTGGTTGTTTAATCCCCACACCAACTTGTGAAAATGCGATACCCCCCATCATCAAAACACCAATTGTAATTATCTTCTTATTCATAACAGCTTTGTTTTAAAATATTTTATTACTTAATTCGTAAAAAACAATACACTTAATACTTAAAATATTGTTTTTTATCAATGAAAAAGACAAACGACCTGCAAAAAGACACTAATTCACTGATTTGCAATACAAAATTCAAAAACCATACCATTTGCGAACTAAACATTTTTAAAAAAAACTAAACACATAGAAATCACAACATTACATTTTGTTTTATTTAATTATTTAGATATTATATAAATTAAACTATATGAAAAGTCAATAAGAAAATAGCCCTGTACAAGAAAATATTGAACAAAAAAAGGAGAAGCGATTAGCTTCTCCTTTTTTGTATGCTTTTCAGCCATTTACTGTACTTAAACTTTAATTGGTTGATTGGGATTAAAGAATATTTTACACTCCTTAACTACTATTGCTAACTTAGTAGGTCTTGAGCGATATTCTTCTCGACCAAAAGGACCAAATCCACCTGGTCCATTATTTTGTCCTGTTGCAGAAAAATATACAGAATACTCTCCATCTGGTAGATTTTCAGTCGCTGTAAAAGTTACTATTCCATTACTAGAGTTGTATTCCCATTGACCTACACCAGATTGGTTGTATTTAAAATGATTACTTGAACTTAAAGCATATCCTTTTTCATCTTCAAAGCGGAAACTACCATAATTTATATATCTACTATCATTCCCTCCTCTTGGATTACTTACAGAACCTGAATAAAACCAAGCACCTTCATAAGGCGCTATACGAACTACCTTCCCATCGGTATTTCCTGCACACAAATTTGCAAACATATCATCCATGTCCGGTTCATAAGGCAAACTTACTTTTACATCTTTAATTAGATGCTTTTCATAAGCTCCTCCTGTAGCGGCAGCAAAACCAACCTTAAAATTATTAGGTACGTTTGTTTTAAAATCATATAGATTTCCTTCTTGATCTCTTGTTTTAAATTCGTTCGGATAGAAAAACCTATCAATTACATTTTTATGATCATCACTTCCTCCATCCTTTACTTTTACTTCTATATAACTTCCTCCCCTATCATTATCTGGAAAAACTGATACAATTACTGTATTATACTGTATATTATCATAATCATCATGACCTGTATACATTTTAAACCTTTTGCTAAAGTTATCTTCTCTAAATTCATAATCACCCGTATTATAATCTAAAAAGGCTTTATTCTCTCTCCATAAGTTATCTGCATTAATAGTATACAATACTGGATATCCTTTATATCTATTGCTTAAATACTGAGCGCCACGCACAGTAACATGGCTCCCTACTTCATCCCAATTATACTTTGCAATACCTTCCTTTTTTTCATAAGCAGCAACAGATCTTGCTTTAAAATCTCCGTACACATCCAATCCTACCGCAAGATACCCTCCATTGAGCCCTGGGGCAGCAGTACCGATACTATTTCGATAAGTATATCCTAAACTCGCTCCATGTCCTCCTATTTCAAATTTTTTATCACTATCATATAAAAACATCGTTAATCCATCTCCATATCTACTACCATATTTTATACCATCTATCATGGCATACTTAAACTCTACGATGATACCAAATTCAGAAGTAAAAGGAATTTCATCTAAAGCAAAACCACTAAATTCTTGTGTCTCTCCATCTGAAGTCTTGAAAGTTAAAGCTAAACCATCTTCTGAATATCGCTCGGATTTTTCAAAAACATCACGTCCAAAGTATTCTGTGATAACACTAGGCTTATCATCTCCAGTTAAAGAAAGAAAATAGGGAAACGTTCTTGCTTGTTGTCCAAAAACAAAACTTGTAACGATTAATGCTATTATTACAACTATCTTATTGTTCATTTTATATCTCTATTAAACCTATTAGATAAAGCCTATTTTATATAAAATAGGCTTTATTAACTTCTACTCTCTTACTCCAAACACTATATTAAAATAAGTATTTGTACTTACTTGTGCATCATTTTTAACTTCATATTTCAAATCTCCTCCATCTGTAATTTCAACATTTTTAAATACTTGTTCATCATAATAAAGTACATAATAATCTAATTCATCATAATCCAAGACAGGTAATGTTTTTCTTTGAGCACTTGAATTGATTGCTTTAGGAGCCCCAAATTGTTGTGCATAATATTCATAAACATCTACACTTCCTTTTTCTCCAGGCTCAACAGTAATATAAAATGCTGGAGCATAAAAGAATTTAGGCATAGCTGCTTTAGCATTCCCTGCTTTTATTTCTCTAAATTCTGCACCTCCTTGACCATCTGAGGTTAAAACATAACCTTCATCAGTTGTTCCTGAGCTAATTTTCTCTTCTCCTATTCCCTTATCCTCTACTACACGTCCAGAAACAGCATCATCTCTAAGTTCATTATGACCAACAGCTTTGCTTTGCATATTTTTATAACCAACAGTATTATACTTAATGTGATCTCCTGTTATACTATTATTCATTATCTCTAATTGAACTTCTTCTAGAACAGAACCTGTTGCTCCTTTTGTTGCTTTAATAGTTGCTGACTCAGTAATATTTTTCTTAGTAATACTACTACCTGTTGGAGCTTTAAAAGCAACTTTTCCTCCAGATTCAACTGTCAATACATGTCCTATAGTAGATCCTACGGCATTCATTTTAGCTGTAGTTACTGCTGCGTCTGATATTTTCTCTGTAGCTACAGCATCTTTAGCTAACGCTCTTGTACTTACTGCTCCTGTAGAAAAATGTTTCTCATCAATATTTTGAATATAAATTTGATCTCTACCAACAGCACTTTTAGCAATCTGCCCATTTTTAATAGCTTCTTTACCTATTTTTTCTGTTGTAATTGTTCCATCTGCAATCTTCTCATTTGTCACTGCACCATTAGCTAAATGAACAGTATTAATTCCGCTTGCCTTAACTGTAATGTCTGCCTCATGTAACAAGGCGCCTTTTCCATTATTTACATTAATAGAAACTGACCCTTTTAACTCACCCGTTGTAGTAGCTCCTGCAGGTGATTCAAAAATTACTCCTCCTTGACCATCTGATGTCAATACTTTTCCTTTGTCGACATTTTTATCCTTTTCTTTACCACTTAACTTATCAACAGAAACATTTTTAGAAGCTATTTTACTCATTGTAACCGAGTTATCTGCCAACTGTAGTTCTCCAACTCCTTTTTCTGCTATATTAATTGTTGCATCGCCTAACAAAGCATGTTCTTTTCCTGCACCAGTAACTGTAATTCCCGTTCCTCCTACTAAAGGTTTTCCTATTTCAGACATCGCTTGTCCTACATCTTTAAATTCTGCTCCACCTTGGCCATTAGTGGTTAATAAATAACCTTGTGCGGTATCACCCGATCCTATTTTATCTACTGTTACTTGTCTAGCACCTATATGCTCATTTTTCACTCCACCCTTTGCAAGGGCAATATCTAAATTTTGTAAAGCTGCTTTATTACCTGCAGTTACTGCAATTGATTTATCTCCTGAGGTAACTTCTTTTCCTTGAGTTAATGCAATTTTATCTATTGTTTGATATGTAGTTGCTCCTTTACCATCTGCAGCTAAGAATGTTCCTTCTGTAAAGTTATCCTTGCCATTAACTGAGTTAATTTTATCTGGAGTTACTGCTTTTTCTTTTATATGCTTTGCTTCTATTCCTGCTTCAGCTATTTCAATGCTGGTTTCTTTTAACAATGCCTTATTTCCTGCTAAAACTTTAATAGACGAATCTGATTTCAAATCAACCCCTTGTCCTTCAAAAGCAGTATTACTTAAAGCTTTGTAGCTTACTTTACCTTGTCCTAAAGAGGTCAATACTGTATTTGCAGCAGCGGTTCCAGAAGATATTTTATCTACTGTTACAGCTCCATCGGTTAATTTACCAGTACCAATTCCCTTGTCTTTTACATCAAGTGAAGTTGGTGCTAAAACAGCATTTTTACCTGTTGTTCCATTGGTAAACTCAAGTGCTGTTCCTACATTTAAATCAACTCCTCCTGCTTGAACTGCCTCTTTTTCTACATAATCAAATCCACCTTGTCCATCAGTAACTAAAATATAATCAATAGCCACAGGTAGGTTGTCTTTTTTAGAACTCAATTTATCACTTGTAATACTATTTGCTGCAATACCTAATTTTGCATCTGCCAATAGAGTATTTACACCTGTTCCTTGCTCAAGAACAACAATGCCATCAGTGGTTAAATTACCTGCTGTATTTGTTACGATATCTCCTAATTCACCCCATTTTACTTCATCATTCGCCCCGCTAATTAAGACTCTTTTTTCACCAACACCTACAGAAGACATCTTATCTACTGTAACTGCTTTTCCTGCTAGGTGTTTATTTGAAATTCCACCTTCAGCAATACTCAGTTTTGTGTTTTCTAACAACTTATCTACCCCATTATCTACCAAAATAACACCATCTGTTGACAAGGTTCCTTTGTTTGCTAATGTTGTTGTAGAAATTGGCTGGTATGATACAGACTGACCGTTAGCTCCTACAGTTGCAACACTTCCTGCTACTGCTCCACCACCATCTAACTTGGTAATAGAAATAGAGGTATCTTCTATACCAATACTAAAATCAGCCAATACTTTATCTATTCCATTTTCAGATAATGTAAGACCATCTGTTACACTTACTGTTCCTTTATTTGTAATAACATTTGGACTTATAGGCTGGTAACTTACTGTACCGTTTTTCCCCACAGTTGCCACTGTACCTTCTATGGCATCTGCACCGGTTAATTTACCAACAGTAATACTTTGATTTGCAATATTCAAATCCTGAATAGTTCCTGCTGCAATATGTCCATTTGTCCCTCCTTTAATTCCTCCTTTGTTAATCTGAATTGTTGTTTTCTTTGTTGCATCTCCAAACAAGACATTCTCTCCTTCTTTTACAACAATAACACCAGTTTCTCCTACTAAGTCAGCTTGAGTAGCAGAATTAACAATCTCTTTTGCTGAGTAAAAAACAGTATTACCAACTCCATCGGCAGTAAGAACGTCGCCTTTTATTGCAACACCATCTTTTATTTTAGAACTAATTTTATCTGTGGTTACAGACAAACTTTGAATATGTTCATTGCCTATACCAAGAGAACTTACTTTTAAATCCAACTCTTGTAATAGCGCTTTAGATACATTACCCGTAGCTGTTAATGAATTATCAGTTGTTAACATCTGCCCTGTAACTACAGTTGAGATTGGTTGATACTTCACTGTACCATCTACTTGTACTACTGGCACAAAATCCTTTTTATTTTCTGCTGCAAATAGTTTATCTTCTGTTACCGCGTGTCCTTTTATCTTCTCAGAACTTACCCCTTCATCTTTAAGAGAAATTGTCATTTCATTTAAAGCAGCCTGATCTCCCCCTGTAATAGCAATAGCGTCACCTGCAGATACTTTCTTACCTTGAGCTGCTATTGTATTATAGATTTCTTCCTTAACATTTATATCTTTAATAATCTCTAAAATGTTCTCAATAACATCAGAAGCAACATCTATTGTGGCTAAAGGAGCACCTTGTGATTTGTCGTAAAATTCATACTTGCCTTTACCTATTACTTCGATTTTTAAGGTATTGGCATTAAAGGTTACACCATCCCCTATTCTATTTCCATCTTTATCAAGGTCTTTCTCACTAAAATAAGTAAATGTACCATCCTGATTATCCTCTAAAATAGTTACTCTTTCTTGTGTCTGTACAATATCTTTAATGATATCACTTGAGGCATCTACCCACTCTGTTTTACCAGTAATATTGGTAACTAAAAGCTGTTTTGCTTTTCCTGCTTTTATTTTTTGAACACTTACATTCTCATCCGCAATTTTAGAAGTAGTAATTGCATTATCTGCAATACTCAATTCTACAGCTTTAAAGACAACATCAGCTACACTTGCTTTGCCATCCACTAAAATACCTTTACCTGATAAGGGAGCTTTTTGTATTTCTACTTTTTCTAATTGCTCTATTTTTTTAGTAATAGATACAATAGCTTCTTCTACATTATTATATTCAATATTATCACCTTCAAAGATGATATGGCTTGCACGTGTATCTATTACTGCTAGGTTTTCTTTTGCAGACTTATCTTTCAATACATATACACCAGGAGTTTTTGTATCAACCATTAGCGTATTTGCGTCAAAGGTTATGCCTTTTGCTCCAGAAACAACATTCCCTTTATTGTCTACCTGATCTTCATTAAAATAAGTAAATGTACCGTCTGTATTATCTCTTAACAAAGTCAATGACTCTGCATGATTAACCATATCTTTGATTACGTTCTCATTTGCATCTGCCCATCTTACATTACCTATAGCATCCGTAATTAATATAGTTCTTGCCTGTTCACCCATCATCTTAGACGCAGTGATTGCTTTATCTTGAATCTTATCTTTTGATACCGCATCAGTGGCTAACTTCGAATTAGTAATACTTGCATCATTAAGCGTAAGCATTACCTCAGTAAGCGCTGCTTGTGTTCCTCCTTCTACCTTAATGGCCGAATCACCTTTTATTGCCTTACCTTGCTCTGCGACTACTTCTTTTAGAGTTTTAAAGGCAGCTCCACCTTCCCCGTTAGATGTCAATACTTTTCCTTCAGGTTCATTAGTGCCTATTTTGTCTACTGTAACAACCTTAGCAGCTATATGTTTTGTTTTAACTCCCAGATCAGCAATACCAATAGTTGTTTCTTTTAAAACTGCTTTATTATTTAAAGGAATATTTAGTGAGCCATCTGTTTTTAACTCTGCTTCTGATCCTGCAAAAGCTCCTGTGCTTAATGGCTTATAAGCCACATCCCCATTTCCATTTGCTGTTAAGACTGTATTGTTTGATGCTCCTATTGAGGATAACTTAGCTGTGGTTACCCCTTTATCTTTAAGAGAAATTGTCATTTCACTTAAAGCAGCCTTCTCACCACCTTCAATGGCAATAGCATCTCCCTCAGATACTTTCTTCCCCTGAGTTGCTACTACATTGTATATCTCTTGTTTTACATTTATATCTTTTAATAATTCTGTAATATTACTAATTATAGTAGCCTGAATATCAATAGTTGCTAAATCTCCATTTCCAGATTTATCTGTAAAAACATATTTCCCTTTTCCATTATCCGTAATAGTCAATGTATTGGCACTAAACCTAATACCTGGTGTACCGTTGGTTATATCAGCCTCGTTTTGATAGGTAAATGTACCATCTTGATTATCTGTTAAAACTGTTATCTTTTCATGGGTGGCAACAATATCTTTTATAATTGTGTCTGATCCATCAACCCACTGTGCCTTACCTCCTGCATTAGTAATTAATAACTGTTTAGCAACTCCAGCTTTTAATTTATCTACTGTTACATTCTCATCGGCAATATGTTTGGTTTGAACTCCTTTTTCTGCAATATCAATTGTTGTTTCTTTTAATACAGCTTGATTTCCAGCAGCAATATTTAATGATCCTTCTGATTTTAACTCAGCTCCTTTTCCATCAAAAGCAGTTTCACTAAGTTTTTCATAAGCCACATTGCCTTGTCCATCTGCAGTTAATACAGTATTTTTATCTGCTCCAGTTGAAGAGATCTTAGCAGGTGTAATACCTTTGTCTTTTACATTAATATTAGTCTCTACTAAAACTGTGCTTTTTCCGTTTCCTTGGGTAAATTCAAGTGCATTGCCTACAAATAAATCTTTTCCTCCCATTAAAACAGCATCTTTACTTACATAATCAAAACCTCCATTGCCATCTGTTACTAATATTCTATCTTTTAAAATATTAGTACCAATATTAGAATCGTCTTCTGAACTCAATTTTGCTTTTGTAATACTCTTATCAGCTATCCCTAATTTTATATCTTTTAAAATTGTTCCTTTACCATTTGTAGACATTGTAATGATATTATCTGTAGTTAAATCTCCTGAAGATATTTCTTCAAAATCTCCCATCTCTTTCCAAACTACAGTATTACCAGGTCCACTTACTAGTATTCTTTTTTCTCCAACACCTTCTGAAGATATTTTATTAGTAGTAACGGCATGATCTTCTATTTGGGCAGTAGTAACGGCACCATCGGCCAATTGATCTGTTCCTATTGCTTTATTTTTAATGCTTAAAGTTGCTTCAGAGAATAGTACTCCTGCCTTAGAATTACCTCCATCTACTTGAATAATATTATCTGTTTTTAAAGCTGCAGCTTTACCTGATACATCAGTACTTGTCAATGATTTATAACTTACTGTTCCATCGGCATTCACTGTTGCTACAAAACCTTCTTGAGTAATTGAGTCTGCTACTAATTTAGCTGCTGTTACTTGTCTATCAGCAATGTGATCTGTTGTAACACCATCCTTAGCAATTTCAATATTTAAGTCTGCTAATCCTGCTTTATTTCCAACTGGAATACTCAATGAACCATCAGTAGAAGTAATTGCTTTTCCTTGTGCTGCTACTATTTTATATATTTCTAACTTAACATTGTTATCACCTAAAATAGTTACAATAGAATTAATTACATCACTTGCAATATCAATTGTAGCCAGTGGATTATCTGAAGACAAATCTTTAAATACATATACTCCTGGTTTACTACTATCAATAGACAGTGAGTTTACATCAATATTTACCCCTGTAGTATTGTTCTTAACAGCATCTTCATTAAAATAGGTATAAATTCCCTTACCTAAATTTTTTAATACAGTTACAGTCTCATTGCTGCTAATTGCATCTTTTATAATATCATCTTTTGCCTCTACCCACTCTGCCTTTCCTGCTTTAGTTACTAAAAGATACTTATCAATACCAGGAGTTAGTTTTGTTGGTGATACTCCTTTATCGTTCAAACTTAAAGTAACATCTGCTAACACTTTTCCTGTTCCGTTATCTACAGCAATACCATCTTCTACTTTAATATCTGCTTTATTGGCAATATTACTAGCTAAAAGTGGTGAGTATACAACTGTACCATCTGCTTGAGCAGTTGCCACAGCTCCTTCAATGGCTGTATCAGCACTTAATTTAGTAGCTGTTATTGTTTTATTGGCAATATCATCATTCTGGATTGTCTCATTCTGGATATGCTTACTTGTAATTCCTCCTGTATTAATAGATATCTTAGTCTCTTTGCCATCTACTCCAAAAAGAACATCTTTTCCTCCATCAATTTTAATTACTGTATCCTCTCCAACTAAATCTCCTTTCATGGCAGGGGCTACAGATTCTGTAGGAGTCTTAAAATCAACTTTGCCTAGACCATCAGCAGTTAGTACACTTCCTTGATCTGCTCCTTGAGAGCTAATCTTAGTAGTAGTCACCCCACCTTCTTTAATATTAATAGTCAACTGACTTAATGCTGCTTTATCGCCACCAGTAATAGCCATAGAACCATCAGTACTCTCGACTTTTTTACCTTTTGAGGCTACTGTATTAAATATTTGATTCTTTACATCTTCATTGTTCAGAATACCTGTAATATTATTGATTACATCTTCAGATACATTAATTGTCGCCAACGCAGTTGTACTTGTTTTATCATAAAAAGTGTACTTCCCTGTTTGCTTATTATTTACTTTCTCTGTGTCAATTCTTAATGTATTTGCATCAAATGTAATCCCTGGTTGGCCATTAGGTGTACCATCTGCATCAAAACAATCTTCATTGAAATAAGTGAACTTACCATTGCCTAAATCTTTAATCACTGTAATTGCTTGATTTCCTTTTAAAAAATCTTTAATCACTTGATCGGTTGCATCTACCCACTGTGCCTGCTTATTCACATTTGTCACTAATAACTGCCCTACTTTAGTCCCTGGGGCTAATTTACCAGGCGTTACAGTCTTATCTTTTATCATTTCAGTGGTAACTCCATCCTTAGCAATATCAAGCTGCATTTGATTCAATACTGCTTTATCAGCTCCTACTAATTCAATAGATCCCTTAGCAGAAGTCACTGCTTGTGCTTGTGCTGCTACTGTTGTATAAATATCATTTTGTACTGTAGTATCATTTAATATCTCTTTGATATTCTCAATCACAGTCCCCGCTATATCAATAGTCATAAGTGGAGCTGCTAAAGTTGTTTTTCCATCATAGAAGATATAAACTCCTTTAGCCCCTGCTTTTTCTTGTATCTTTAGAGTATTTGCATCAAATTCAACACCTGCTGTTGCTTCTTTGATATTCTTTTCATTTTGATAAGTAAACGTTCCATTAGGATTAACTGTTAATAATGTAACTGTTTCATTACTATCTATTACCTCTGTAATAATTGAATCCGAAGCTGGAACCCACTTAACTTCTCCATCTTTTGTAACCAATAAGTACTTATCTATGCCTGGTTTTATCTTCGCTGTTGTAATTCCTTGATTAGCAACAGATATTTTCGTGTTATTTAAAACAGCTTTGTCTCCTGCATCAATATGGATAGATGTATCCTCTGCTTCTAATTTCTGTCCTTTAGCAGCTACAGTGGTATAAATTGTATCCTGAACAGTGGTATTGTTTAATATCTGATCAATATTGGTTAGGATTGTTGCTTTAATATCAATAGTAGCTATAACACCTGTACCATCACTAAATATATACTTCCCTTTTGTGTCATCTGTAATATTTAATGTGTTTGCATCAATTAAAACTCCTTTTGCATCAATAGGTTGCCCATTTGTATCTATTGATTTTTCATTGTAATAAGAATACGTTCCATTATTATTGTTTACAATCAGGGTTACAACCTCATTGGTTTTTACTACTTCTTTGATAATTTCATCTGTAGAAGGCACCCACTTAACTTCTCCATTTTTAGTAACTAAAATATGCTTTTCTGCCCCTGGTTCTATCTTAGCAGTAGTAACAGCCTTATCTTTTAACTTATATGAAGTAACAGCTCCGTCTACTATCTTATCTGTTGAAATAGCATTGTCTGCAATACTCAATAGCATTTCCTTTAAAACTGCTCCTGCTAAAATCGCATTATCATTGATTAAAATTCCATCACCTTTTACAGCTTGTGGCGCACCTTGTGCTATCTCTACTTTGGCAATAATGTTATTTACAACATCTTGTAAATTATCACCCTGTATGATTGTTGAATTATTTTCATATACAATTGCACTAGCACGAGTATTAATGGTCATCAAAGGATCTGCTTTTTCTTTTGTTTTCATTCCATCATAGAAGTCATAAACACCTTTACCTTTAGCTCCCTTTCTTTCTTCTATGCGAAGTGTATTTGCATCGAAATAAATCCCCTTACCTGTAATAACATTTCCTTGTTCATCAACACCATGTTCATTATAATATGTGAATGTACCATTGTGATGATTCTCTAAAACTGTTACGCGTTCATTAAATTTAATAGCTTCTTTGATAACTTCATCATTAGCCGCAACCCATTGTACATTGCCATTTTTATCTGTAACTAATATTTGTTTATTTCCACCTGGTTTTAATTTACCTATATTGATTCCTTTATCCTTTAAAGAGATAGTCATTTCTGTTAATACAGCTTTTTCCCCATCCTTTATAGCTATAGCTTCATCACCTGATACCTTCTTACCTTGAGCAGCTACTGTTTGATATATTTGTTGTTTAACTGTATTGTTTTCTAAGATTTCTGTGATATTCTCTATTACAGTTCCCTTTACATCAATAATTGCCACTGGAGTATCTTTACTACGTCCATCATAAAACTTGTATTTTCCATCTGTTGTAGCATCGATTCTCAAGGTATTAGAATCAAATTTTTGCCCTACTGATCCAGCTATAAATTTACCCTCTTTATCAAAGCATGATTCATTGTAATAAGTAAGAGTACCATCGTTATTGTCTTGCAATAACGTAATGGCCTGATTTAATGATAATATTTCTTTAATAGACTCATCTGTAGCACTCACCCATTTTACAGTACCACTATTTGTGGTAATTAAAAAACTACCATTAGCCCCAGGAGCCATCTTCTTTGGAGTAATTCCACGTTCTGCTACTGATAACTGCATTGGATGTAATACAGCTTTTGCTCCATTGTCAATTTTTATCGATCCATCTGCTGTAGTTGCAGCCTTACCCTTTGCAGCTACGCTAGTATATATTTGTTCTACTACTTTTTCATCTTTAAGGATTTCAGTAATATTATTAATTACACTTCCTGTTACATCTATTACCTGAGTAACTCCAGCTTCATTTGTATAAACATACTTCCCTTTGTCAATTTCTTTAATTGTTGTAACAATATTAAGATCTTTTATAGGAGTTTCTACTTTACCTCCTTTAGTATCCTCAAGAACTAATTTATCATCCACAACCCCCAATACACTGTTTCTAGGAAAATTATCCAGATTGTCTATTACATCTTTACTATCTATAACACGAACCCATTCTTTTGCCTTCCAATAGTAAAAACCAGGAGCTAATACAGCATTATCCGTAGTATTAAATATTAACAAGCTCGTTGCTACATCACCTTTATTTATAAATGATTTATCATTTAAATCTCTTAAAGGAATACGCGGGATTAATACTCCTCTATACTCACCTGCATCAGCTTTTAATTCCAACAATGCAGAACGATGTGGTGCTCTTGTGCCAATACCAACTTGAGAAAACACAAAACCGCTCATCATCAAAACACCAATAGTAATTACTTTTTTTTTCATATTTCTTTGTTATATTCCATCATAAATATACTTAATTATTAACAAAATAATCATCAATAAAATGATGTTTTCACAAACATTAGTTTAGCAAAATTAAATAGTTAATAACAAACGAACAATATTTATTAAATATTGATTTTTATTTTATTAAATATCAATACTTAATCACAACTATCCGTTTAACAATCTCATTTTTTACACTATATTATTTTATTTGTTTTCACAATATTCAAAAAACAAGTTCACAAAAAAACAAGTATTACACAAGTCTTTTACCCAATTTAAAACCAACTTGATCATGGGTTTAACAATACTATTTTATTTATGCGCTTAATGTAAAAATGTCTACAAAACTATATATCTAAAAGAATCATACTCTAAAATCATACCAAAGATTAAAATCTAATTAGAATACTAAATTTTAACATGCTAAAAATATATTAACACAATATTGTTATTTAGAAATAACATTTCTAATACACACTATTATCATAAACACTCTTATTTTGACTTTTTATCAATTAAATAAGCGTTGAAGATTATTTATTTTATCTACCTATAACGCCATTTAACATACAAATTTGGGCTAAAACATTTAAAGTGAAATACCATTGGAATCCCCCCCCCTTTCCCTTTATTAGCTTATCTTAAATTACCCCTGTCTAAGTCCACACTTTTCTAATAATTCTAAGATCCTGTCCTTATCCATAAAAGATAGGTATAGTAAAAAGGATATAGCCTTTATTTACAATACATCTGTTTAAAGTTTAGGTTTAAAATTTTGTGAAATTTATAGCTATTATCCCCCGTATATTCACATACTATATTGTTATGGCAATTCTTATTCAAAGTCTAGATTCCCTTTCCCTATTATCTATAAGACTTGCCTAAGAAACAATAACTTTCATATCACATAACCTATATATATGCTATCATGGCTTTGTTGAGTTTAAAACTTTAATTTTAAGCCTTATTTGAGATTTATAACCCTAAATAGCTTCTGCTTCCTAGGTAAAACCTTGCCTAAGAATTCTTTTTAGATTCATCCCTACAATGAAGACCTTTGTCATTTACTAGCCCTGTTTAGTAAAATGACGTGCTTAAAACATGTACTTATGCCTGACACAATAAAAAAAGCAGTAGTAGACAAAAGTCTACTACTGCTTTTTTTCATATTTTTTCTCTTATAATATCTAATACTCTGGGTCTGACATAAAAGTCACTTTCATCGAAGAATGGGCAGTCTGCCCTCCATATCTAAAATCTCCAACTCTAACCACGTGAGGGCTTGCATATGTTTCATGTGTTGTTAACCTAATTTTATAATTCTTGCCTTTAACAACTGGAAATACAAAGCTAGAGAGTCCAAAAGAAGAATTACTACCTTGATTGTCAATAACAACATATGGAGATATAGCAGTTATTCCTTTAAACACCTCGGTATTGCTATCATCAGTAACTATAGTATAACAAAAAACATTTCCTGCCTTGGGTTTACCATTTTCCAAAAGAGCATATAAAACATAGTCTAAAAACAACAAGCCATTTTTCTCTGATTTATAATCAAAATTTAATTCTGGAACAGGTGTTGTCGAGGTACTTTTAGTTATAATAACCTGAGTATTTGTTTGTTTAAAAGTCACAAACTGCATATCTCGAGTAGGTTTAGTTTTAACATACATTCGAGACCATTTATTGTCTTTTGTCCAATAATAAATTCCTTCCTTAAAATCACTATTTTCTGTAGTATTATACACCATCATACCAGGTAGCATGTCCTTAAGGATTAATGGACTAGAAGAAGTCTCACTCACTAATTTTACATTGTTGAGCAATAATCCTTTATTTTCAGAACCAAGTGTTAAATCGGCATTTACATCAGGAAAATTGGTTCCAAATCCAATTTGAGCATATAGATTATTACCTATTAATATAAATAAAGACAATATACTTTTAACTAACAAGATTTTAAATTTCATAATATTACATATTAGGTTTAGATAAAAAAGTTATCTTCAATGAGGAATGAGATTTATAACTTGACCACTCAAAATCACCAACACGAACCTTCATTAAATTTTTATATTTTCCTGTATAATTATCAACTACTGTCATGCGTATCTTATATGTTTGGCCCGCTTTTATTTCAAAAAAGAAATTTCCTTTACCTGCTATTGAATTACTTCCTGTATTAGATTCTACCATCATAGGAGAAATAACAACAGCTCCTTTAAAAACTTGATTATTCAAACCATCAGTTACTAAACAAACAAAAGTAGTTTTGGTTGCACCAACAAACTCAGCATTACTCAGTGTAGAGTATAAAACATAATCTAAATATACTGTTCCATCTTCTACTGCTGCATAATCATAATTTAAATCTGTCAGCTCAAAAGGTACAGTTGGATTTGTTAAGGTGATGGAGCTTTTAGTTTGCAGAAAATCAATGTAATTAGACTGTCTAGTAGGAACTGATTTCATAAATAATTTATTCCATTTTTTATCACTACTCCAAAAGTAAAACCCTTCAGATAGCTCTGTTGTTTCTTTTGTATTAAAAACAATCATACCTACTGATAATTCTTTATCTGATAAAGGTTTAGGTGAGTTTCTATCAACTAATTCTACTCTATTAAACAGTATTGCTTTATTGTCTGAACCCAAGGTCAACTCAGCAGACTTATTGGGTAAAGTAGTTTTTATCCCAACTTGACTAAAACCTACAAAACAAAACAACTGCACTATACAAATTAATAATGTTGTAAGCTTGGACTTAATTTTATTTTCCTTCATAACTTTCATTTTTTAATCTAGAATCTTATGGTTAGCCATAAAAAAATTCTTTTGAATATATTTATAGTTTGGGTTCTGATAAGAATGTTATTTTTATTGAAGAATGCAATTTATTACCAGCCAAAGTATAATCTCCTAAAAAAACAGCCCATCCACTAGCATAAGTCTCATTTGCTGTTGTTTTAATGTGATAAGTCTTTCCTTTTTCTACTGTAAAAACAAAGTTTGAGTACCCTTGTGTTGGCATTAACCCTTCGTTACTAGAAAGTGTATAAGGCGAAATTGCTGTAATTCCTTTAAAGACCTCCTTGCCAGTATTATCAACCACAGTTGTATAGCAATAAGTATTTCCTGCTTTAGGTGAAGTATTTTCTGCAAAAAAAGCGTATACAGTTAATTCTATAAAAACATCACCACTCATTGTAGCTACATAATCAAAATCTAATTGATCTATATTAACAAAAGCAGGAGTACTTGAAGTAGAATAGGGTACAGAATATTCTTTACTTGTTTCTTTAAAACCTATTTGGTTCATTTCCCTTGTAGGTGAAGATTTCACATACATACGAGACCAATTATTTTTACTAGTCCAATAATAAAGCCCTTCTTGTAAATCTGTTGTTACATTTGTGTTATACACAAGCATACCAGGTTTTATATGTAATACATCCAATGGCGCAGCAGAAGTTATACTTTGCAATTTAACGCGGTTTAACAACACTCCTTTATTAGCTGATCCCAATATCAAATCTGTATTAGGATTTGGAACAGTATTGCTACCCATTGCAATCTGTCCATAGCCACTATATCCAAAACTAACTAAAAGTAAACTTAAATATAGTATGTTTATGTAATTGCGAAATATCTTCATATAGTTAAGATTTTAGTAAAAAAAAAAGCAGTAATTTTTACTGCTTTTTATAGTTTAAATTCTATGCTAATTAATCAGCAGCCTCGTTTGACACATATTTTAATAACACCTTGTAATCTGCTTTTACAGGTAAAACACTATACATATTATTTACCCCGAATCTAAATGATACAGATACCCCAACATTGTTAGTAACATCTGTCACCCCACTTACAAGCAGTTTATTATCTTTATCATAAACCTGGGCTGTAAGCAAATAACTTAAATTAGCAACTGGGATAGCTTTGATTGCAGAATTATATCCCAAGGCTGTTCCTGTAGCATTAGGTTCAACTACAGTACCATCAGCTATTTTAAGGGTATAAACCTTAAATCCATCAACTACTTCATTAGTTGCTATAGGTGTAGCGGTAGTAACTACAATATGTTTAGATTCCCATTGAGGTTTACCTGTTTTATCTGTAGTTAAATGTTTATTTTTATTAGCCAGATCAGTAGCCAATTTATCCACTGTCAATGTACTGGCAGCAATCTTAGCATTTGTAATATTTAAATCTTTAATCTTAACTGTTGTTACTGCATCGGTTGCTAATTTAACATCAGATACTCCACCATCTTTAAGACTAATAGTGGTTGCCTTTAAGATTGAATTATCAGCCGTAGTAACCGAAGAGGTACCATCACCTACTACTATTCCACCACCTGTTGTTAATGTCGCTTTAGTTGCAATATCTGTTTTAGCAACCCATGTTGGTTTTTTATTGGCATCTGTGGTCAACACTAAATCTACTCCGGTTCCCTCAGCTAATTTTCCCAAGGTGATTGCACCATCAGCCACCTTAGTTGTCGTTACTGCATTACTTGCTAATTTAACCTCAGATACTCCACCATCTTTAAGACTAATAGTGGTTGCCTTTAAGATTGAATTATCAGCCGTGGTAACCGAAGAGGTACCATCACCTACTACTATTCCACCACCTGTTGTTAATGTAGCTTTAGTTGCAATATCTGTTTTAGCAACCCATGTTGGTTTTTTATTGGCATCTGTAGTCAACACTAAATCTACTCCAGTTCCCTCAGCTAATTTTCCCAAGGTTACAGCTCCATCCACTATCTTATCTGTAGTTACTGCTGCATCATCAATCATTGTACTTTTAATACCCTTAGTATCTATCTCTAATGTTGTCGCTGCTAGTAGTGCGCCTGTACCACCACTAGTAACTTTAATTGCACCAACTCCTGTTAGGTCAGCTTTATTGGTAATATCTTTTATCTCAACAATTGGCTTACCTGTTTTCCATTTTTTATCAGCTCCATATATTAAAGCTTCTCCAAAATTAGTATCACCAGGTGTTACAACCTCAATACCTTTAATTTTATCTACACTGGTATTGTCTGCCTTACCTGTTACATCTCCTGCCAAAGTAATTCCATTTGGCAAAGCTGATATGGTATATTCCATCAAAGGTGCCTCTGGTGTACCAATGTCTGTACCTACAACTTTTATTCCAGGTCCATCTACAAAAGAAACCCCAGCAGCTTTAGCCGATACTAAACTATTAATCCAGGTTTTAAAATTCTCACTGTTTTTTAATTCCTTAGAAATTTCAATATCTGTTGACAATCCTTTTTCGTCTTTATAAGACAATACCGTTTCTTTGTTTTCTATTTTAACTGAAAGACTTGTTAATGTTTCAGATAACTCAGTACTTGACTTTGACATCAAGGCTTTCCATAGAGTTCCATTCCAGAAATAATATCCTGAGGTTAATACCGAACCAGTTCCCTTTTTATGGTATACTAATAGACTTTCTGGATAATCTCCTCCTTTAATAGTTGTTTTATCATCTTCTTTTAACAAGTTTACACGTGGAATCAAAATACCTTTGGTATCTGATCCAACATCTAATACCGCAGTAGCATCAGGTAAAACAGATTTACCAATACCTACACCTTCTTGAGCTTGTATTGCACTTAGTGTCATAAAGGCAACACCAACAAATAGTAGTTTCTTTTTCATAGTATTCTTTTTATAATATTCATCTGTTTTTTAAAGTTAAAAATAATCTATACCAACCATAAATTACCTTAACAATAGACGAAATTAATAAATAAATTAACACAATTAACAATTAAAACAAATATTATTAATAATTACATCCTAGTAGCCTCTACAAAAGATTGTTCTATTACATACAAAACAGGAAGTTTTATCAAAAAATAAAATCAAAAAGTCTTTTTACTTCAACAAAAAGACCATAAAACTATTTTTTTTAAAAAAATAAACTCATCTAATTAATTACTTATAAAAAACACCTATCTGGATACTCTTTTGTTTTAAACTAAAAAAACCCTTAGTAGATAATTCTCTATTAAGGGTTTTTTAATTTTTTATACTCTTTATTATTCGTCTTGTCAGACAATTACTTCCCATTCTCCAAATAAATCAAAACCAGAAGCCTCTGCCAATGCTATTGATGGTTTATTATCGGTTTGACATCTATACTGTGGAACATATCCTTTTGATACTACATCTCTACTGATAGTCTTCACCAAACGTGTTCCTATTCCCCGGCCTCTATAGGGGTCTGCTATAATCACTCCTAAATCGGCTAATTTAGTACTGTCCCAAGTATACATACTGCAAACACCTATTAAGATTCCTTTATCAAATGCCCCATACACTACCCAATGATCTAACGAAACATATGCTCCATCTAGATCATCTTCTGTACAAATCGATTCAAACTGATTAAATACTTGTTTATCAAACTCTCGATTCAATACTCGAATAATTATACCATCTTCTGCTTCAGGGGTATTAGGGACTTTATTATAAGGTAAATAATAAATACAATCCGCAGGATGTAATACTAACTTACATTTAGATATTTCTTTTCTTAAAGAGGCAATAGAATACTCTTTTAAATTGCTAAGTTTTAATTCACTAGCAACTACTGGATTTGCCACTACCATGATATGCTTATTGGTCATCTCTAAAATCATCATTTTATAAGAATTATCCAATTTAGGATTAGACACTAAAGTAAGTAACTCATCAAAATGAACAATATCTCCATTTATCATTTGAGATTTCCAATACCTATGTACTACATCTGAAAAATTATTCATATATTTTTTATATAATTTCAATATCAAATTAACTCATCTATTTACCTACTATTAGTAAGGATTCTTTCTATTTTAAAAAAAGCCTATTTGACTAACATGTCTGATTAATCAAACACTAAACAGATGATAATTGATACATAATCAACAATAAAACTAATTTTATTTCTCTAGCAAATTCTCAGAATTATAATGACTAATTCTAAGCATTTTTTGTTGAAAAACCAACATCAATATTCCTATTAGGATAAATGGTAAACTTAACCACTGTCCCATATTAAACATCATATCTTGTTCAAAAGACACTTGATTTTCCTTAAAAAATTCTAATATAAATCTAGTTGTAAACATCAAAATCAAAAAATAAGCAAAGACTACTCCATTATTCTTCAATTTTTTATTATGATATAAAAACCACAAAAACACCCCTGTTAGAATATAGCCAAATGCTTCATATAATTGGGTTGGATGACGAGGAATCATATCATCGTTTGCAAATATCACCCCCCATGCCCCGTTTGTTGGTTTACCATATATCTCTGAATTCATAAAATTACCAAAACGAATAAACGCTCCTGCAATAGGCACTCCTAATGCGATTTTATCTAAGATCCAAAACACATTTATTTTATACTTAACACAATACAGATAGATTGCAAACAACACCCCTATGGCTGCACCATGACTTGCTAGGCCCATAAATCCCACATACTCATATACACCATTAATCTTAGCAAAAGGAATGATTATCTCTAAGGGATTGTGCATATAGTAATCAAATTCATAAAATAGACAATGTCCTAATCTAGCCCCCAATACTGTACCTAGGATTATATATAATAAAAGTTTGTCTAAATAAAATTGCGATATACGTTCTTTTTCAAATACATAACTTACTATCTTATAACCTATTATAATACCTAATGCAAAAAGGATTCCATAATAACGCACAGGTATAGCACCTATTTTAATCATTTCGGGATTAGCATCCCATAGCACAACAGCTAAACTCATCTATTTGATTTAATTATTTATAAGCTTGCAAAGTACTGTATTTCTACCAACACGTATATATAATATTTTCTTAATAAAATTGTTGTTTTTAACAATAAAGTTAGCAGCGAAAATAGTTTATTTTACTAAAGCTCTACAATATACTCTTGATTTAAACTACACTTAATTTAGTACTCTAAAAAACAGACCTTTATTTTTCATATAACTCTACATATTAACTTTTTACAGATTAACCTAAGCATATCAACAACAAAACATTATTGAATTATTAACAATGCAATATCAACAAGAAACCAAAATTTTATCTTGTTATCATTATATTTGAGTGAAACATAAAAAAGATAATATTATGACTACAATGAAAGCAGCACGTTGGTATGCAGCAAAAGATATTAGAGTAGAACAAATTCAAATACCAACTCCTGGTAAAGGACAAGTAAAAGTGGCTGTGCAATATGCAGGAATCTGTGGATCTGATTTGCATGAATATGTACATGGACCACAGTTAATTCCTTTAGATAAACCATATCCCCTTAACGGACATCAAGGAGTAACTACACTGGGTCATGAATTCTCTGGTATTGTAGAAGAATTAGGTGAAGCAGTAAAAAATATTAAAGTAGGAGATCGCGTAGTAATCGAACCAATATATAAAAACTTCGATAGCCCATTTGTTGGCGCTGGAGAATATAATTTAGGAGAGCACTTAGGTTTTATCGGGTTATCAGGTAATGGTGGTTTTGCTAAATATGTAGTTGTAGAGGATTATATGATTCACAAAATCCCAGATACAATGTCATTTGAGCAAGGAGCATTAGTAGAGCCTGCTGCTGTGGCTGTATACTCAGTATTACAAAGTGGATTAAAAGTAGGACAATCTGTATTAGTATCTGGGGCAGGTCCCATTGGTCTATTATGTGCTCAAGCTGCATTGGCAGCTGGTGCATCTACTGTAATTGTAACTGATGTAGCAGAAAAACGTCTAGATAAAGCAAGAGAAATCGGAGCTACCCACGTATTTAATGCCATGCAGGCTGATTTACCTGCTAAAATTAAAGCATTAACTGGTGAATTAGGAGTAAATGTATTTCTAGATTGCGCAGGAGTACAAGCTTCTTATAATACTGGTATTGCCTCTACTCGTAACGGAGGAACTGCTGTATTAGTAGCTTTATTTGGCAAGCCTGTTCAACATGATGCATTAGATCAAGTATTAAGAGAAATTACTATCAAAGGAGTGATTGCTTATAGAAATATCTTCCCTGAGGTGATTAACTTGATTGATTCTGGTCGTATGGATGTGGAAAAATTAGTTACTAATAAAATTAGCTTAGACCAGATTGTAACAGATGGCTTTGAAGCTTTAGTTAACAATCCTGAACAAGTTAAAGTTCTTATTGAAATCAATAGAGCCTAACTTTAATTAAGCATGATTTACCTTAACAAGCTTAAGGTATTCTTTCTAATAACAAAAGCCATTACTTGTTTAGAGTAATGGCTTTTTTATATTGAATTAACGATTTTACCGTTGTTTATTTTTTTCTATTTAACTTTCTTAATCACCTCTCCTAGCATATGTCTAATCTCTTGGAACATAGCTTTAGTATCTGGTTCGCCTAAATCCTCAGGCTTAAACTCTTCTGTAGCTATACTACTTGCATATTCCCATATCTCTAATATATCATATGCTTTGATGCGATAAGGTTCATAAAACGTATTGTCTGAGTGTAATTCTAACGTCTTGTCATCTATGCGATATACACGTTTATATACAACTCCCTCTGTAGATGTAATAATGATATAGGTATGCCCATTACGTACATAATCTAACTTCTCAATATAGCTACCGATGATAAAAGATCCTTCTTGATGTGGAGGCATAGAATCCCCTTCTATAGGAAATGCTCTATATTTTCCTTCTTTTAAAAATGGCAATGAGATTTGATCTAGATTTTGAATAAACTCCGGATCGGCATACCCTGTCAAATATCCTGCTCTTGCTTTATGAGGAATAATTTCAATAAAGTTATTGCCATGTGGATCAACCATAATGGGCAATAGGATACGGTTATCCTCAAGCTTTAACAAATCTTGCATTGGGACTTTGCGCAGGTCAACCGAAATCATCAAGTCAACACTGACATGAAAGAAACGAGAGATACGCAATAATACCTCTAATGGTGGTTCTGAAGCTCCCTCCTCATATTTCGAATATCGTGCACGAGTTATCATTAACTCGTCTGCTACCTTTTGCTGAGACATAATCTTCTGAGCACGTAAATACCTAATATTATCTGATAGAAATGACATTTGCTATTATTTATAGCACCAAATATACATATAATTGCTAACATAAATAGTAATTTTGTTCAAGAATTTATAATTACTTCTATAATGGAAAGAGCCATCGCACACTTAGATTTAGATACTTTTTTTGTATCCTGTGAGCGCTTAATAGATTCTTCTCTAAATGAGAAACCTCTTATTATAGGAGGTGGTGATCGCGGAGTGGTCTCGAGCTGCTCTTATGAAGCTAGACAATTTGGGGTAAGGGCTGCTATGCCTATCCGTATGGCTACTCGTCTATGCCCACAAGCTATTGTTAGAAGAGGAGATATGCATTTTTATTCTAAGATGTCTCACCTTGTGACGGATATTATAATAGAGAAAGCTCCAGTTCTAGAAAAGGCAAGTATAGATGAGTTCTACCTTGACTTAACAGGTATGGATAAGTTCTTTGGCTCTTCACTATGGATAAAAGAGTTAGCCCAAACTATACAAAAAGAGTCAGGATTACCGCTAAGTTATGCTTTATCTATCAATAAAACTGTTTCTAAAATCGGTACTGGAGAGGCTAAGCCACTTGGGGCTTTAAATATCACAGCTTCTCAGGTACAACCTTTTCTCAACCCACTATCTATTCGAAAAATACCAATGCTCGGAGAGGTTAGCTATACACTACTCTCGCGTATAGGTATTCGAAATATACAGACGCTATCTGAAATGCCTTATCAGATACTCCAAAAGCTATTAGGTAAAAATGGAACTGACTTATGGAGAAAAGCCAATGGTATAGATCTGACTCCAGTAGAACCTTACAAAGAGCGAAAGTCTATCTCTTCTGAACATACCTTTGATCAAGATACGATAGATATTCCAATGTTAAAGGCAATCTTCACTGGTATGGTCGAAAAACTCGCTTATCAATTGCGATCAGAAGAATGGTTAACCTCTGTAGTTACAGTCAAAATACGCTATACCAATTTTGATACTGAAACCAAACAGAATAGAATAAGCTATACTTCTGCTGATCATACCCTTATCAAATTAGTACACGAGTTATTTGATAAGTTGTTTCAACGCAGAATGAGATTGCGCCTAATAGGCGTGCAACTAAGTGGATTAGTACGAGGTACTTATCAAATGAATTTATTCGAAGATACAGAAGAAATGATGGCACTCTATCAGGCTATGGATAGAATGAAAAAAAGGTACGGGGTAGATGCCGTAGCTAGGTGCTCAGGAGCTGTTTTGAAAATAAGGGAATAGTTTTTTTTGTGTGATGGTGTTGTTTGCTCACCCACATCTGCTGGTTCGATCACTAAAACTGTTCACAAAACACTTTTAAACCCTCAGTTTTATAATGGTGTTATTTTGTGTCCATTGGGGTGAAAGCAATTTGTTAAATTAAAAATCATAAATTAAGAATCACTCCCCTTTCCATTAGCAGATGTGTATTGTGGCTACAGTGTGGAAACACAAAATACAATGCTTCCTTTGTCAGTAGGATCTTTACAGTTAGTTTATCCACATACTATGTCCTTGTGAAAAAACTAAGGATATTATTCTATGTGGATATATGATAGATATTATATTAATAATCTCGTTACCATTAAGTTAATAAAAGTCAGAAGGTTTTACTCAGACAAGACACCGTGGTTACCAGGTGGACGTGTTTTGTGCAAATACACATCACGCACTACAGGTTTGAAAAAATGCAAGTATCCTTACTATTAGAGAATATATATACACCCCACTACATCACAAAAAAATAAAAAAATGTTATTAAATTGTCATTCATATTATAGTTTGCGATACGGAACAATTCCTGTAGAGCAGTTAGTTCACTTAGCTCAGCAGTGGGGGCTATCCACTATGGCGTTAACTGATATTAATAACCTTAGTGGGGTTTATGAATTTATTACTGCTTGTAGCAAGGCAGAAATAAAACCAATAATTGGTATTGAGTTTAGAGAGGACAATGAGTTGAGATATATCGTGATTGCTAAGAACCAAGAAGGATTCGCTGAACTAGGGCGTTTATTAACTCACATTAATAAACACAACTCTGTTCTGTCTTTTTCTGCTCCTGATTTTAAACAATGTGCCGTAATATACCCCTTTTCTTCTCATCCTACTGAATTAAAAGAGTGGGAATATATTGGCATAAAAAGTGGGCAACTGAATCAACTCTATCAAGAGAAATGGAAAGCTTACATTCCCAAGATGCTAATGCTACATACAGTGAATCATTTATCCGCTGATCAATATGAGTTACATCGCATATTACGTGCAATAGACAAAAACACCATATTGTCTAAACTAACAGCTAAAGACTGTGCTGAATATGCAGAATTCTTTATAAGCGAAAAGCAATTAGCAGAACAGTTTGCAGCTTATCCTACAATCATAGAAAATACTTATGCTTTAATCAATCAGTGTGAGTATTCTTTTTCATTGAAAACTCCCAAAAATAAACGCCATTATACTAAAAGTAAAGAAACTGACTTCAATTTATTAACTACACTCGCTCAACAAGGGATGCAACAGATTTATGGCAATGATAATTTACAAGCCAAAGAGAGATTAGCTAAAGAGTTAAAAGTAATCGATGATCTGAACTTTGCAGGGTATTTCTTGATTACTTGGGACATCATTAAATATAGTAATAGTAAAGGTTTTATGCATATTGGACGAGGTAGTGGAGCCAATAGCATTGTAGGATATTGCCTAGGGATTACAAATGTCTGCCCGTTAGAATTAGACTTGTACTTCGAGCGTTTTTTAAATGAGAATAGAAAGTCCCCACCTGACTTTGACATTGACTGGTCTTGGAATCAAAGGGATGATATACTTGACTATATTTTCTCAAGATATGGCCAAGATCACGTGGCTTTCTGTGGAGCTGTATCTACGTTTAAGTATCGCTCTATCATACGAGAAATAGGTAAGGTATTTGGTTTGTCTAAAAATGAGCTGGATACTCTTACTCGCAACCCAACAGAACAACACGAAAACAACAGTATTATACTTCTTATCCATAGATATGGACAGTTACTAGAGGGGTTTCCAAATCAACGTACTATGCATGCCTGTGGAATACTTATTTCAGAAGAGCCCATTACTAATTACACTGCGTTAGACTATCCTCCAAAGGGGTTTGCTGTGGTGCAGTTTGATATGCATACTGCAGAAGATATTGGCTTTGATAAATTTGATATTCTAAGTCAACGAGGTATTGGCCACATTGATGAAGCTGTGGAACTCATCTTACAAAACCAAAATATTGTTGTTGATATTCGAAATATTGCTTTGTCAAAAGATGAAGAAAATTGTAATAAACAATTGGCAATTGGCAATACAATAGGTTGTTTTTACATTGAAAGCCCCGCTATGAGAGGTCTATTAAGAAGACTAAACTGCGATAATTACAAAATACTTGTTGCTGCATCTTCTATTATCCGTCCTGGTGTGGCACAAAGTGGTATGATGCAAGAGTATATCTTTAGGCATAATAACCCCTCAAAGTTTGAGTACTTTCATCCTGTATTTGAAGAACAGTTAGGCGAAACATACGGTATTATGGTCTATCAAGAAGATGTGATAAAAATAGCGTTACACTATGGAGGATTGCCTGCTACTGATGGAGATATTCTACGCAGGGCAATGAGTGGTAAGAGTCGTTCTAAAGAGGGTTTATTAGCTGTTAAAAATCGCTTTTTCGAACACTGTGATGCTAAAGGGCATCCTAGACTATTAAGTGAAGAAATCTACAGACAAATAGAGTCATTTGCTGGTTATTCATTCTGTAAAGCTCATTCTGCTTCTTACGCCATAGAGAGCTATCAAAGCTTGTATCTCAAGACGTATTATCCTTTAGAGTTTATCACCGCTGTGATTAACAACGAGGGAGGGTTTTATCGCACGGAAGTATATATACACGAAGCGGCTATGTCTGGTGCCAATGTACTCCCGCCCTGTATAAATTATAGCAATTTAAAAACAACACTAATTGATAAAGACCTATTCTTAGGATTAAAGCTAATCGAGGGTATAAACATTGATTTACTAAATGCTATTTTAAAAGAAAGAGAAAGAAATGGCAAATATGAATCACTGTTTGATTTCACCCAACGCATCCCTATTGCTATGGAGACTTTGCAAAAGTTAATATTCATTGGTGCTTTTGAATCACTAAACAAACAAAAAAACGAGCTACTAATACAGGCAAAGTTATTATTAAGTAAAAAACAAACTGCTCCTACACTAACCTTGTTACAAGAACCTATACAGGAGTATAGCTTCCCTACTCTAAAACGCTCTGTATATGAAGATGCATTTGATGAAATAGAACTACTTGGCTATGCGATTTCGTGTATGCCATTTGACCTACTTAAGACTCAATTTAGAGGAGATGTGATGGTTAAAGATTTACAACATCATCACAAAAAGACCATTAGAATGATAGGATATCTCATCGCTCGTAAGCATGTGCCTACTTCTAAAGGGACAATGTATTTTGGTACTTGGATAGATGCTAATGGGCAATATTTTGACACAATCCACTTCCCAAATACGTTAGAAGAATATCCATTTGCTGGTGGAGGGTGTTATCTACTATTGGGAACAGTAGAGCTAGAATATCACTTCCCTAATATACAAGTCATTAAAATGGCTCGATTGCCGTTTATGACAGATCCCCGATATCACTATGATGATAAAGATAGTCAAACAACACAAAACAGAATCAAGGAAGATCTCAGTCTCACTCATCGCAAACCGTACCCTATGGCTGCTGAGATTAATCTACCAAGACATCGAATGAAATTTACAAAAGAAAAGCCTTGATACAAGAGATGTACCAGGGCTTTTTAATATATCTTAAACACAGAATAAGTGTTAGTTAAATAAAGAAAACTAATCTTTCGCTATCTCTATTTTTACTTTCTTATTTTTCAGCCGAGTATCAACAAGCTCAGTTAATAGTGCTTTTACTTTTTTTGTATTCACTGCTACGAATGCTTGTGTATCTCTAACATCAATCACTCCGATATCTTCCTTGGTCAACTTACCTGTTTTAATCAAATAACCAACGATATCACCTTTATTAACTTTATCCTTCTTACCTGCGCTGATGTAGATAGTCTTAAAGTCCGTTTTGTTGTCAATATTATACACTCCGCTTAAATCTTCTACCGGCATATCAGGATTAATAAACTCAACAAGTTCATCATTTGTAATCATCACATAAGCTTTACCTGAAGCTTTCATACGTGCTGTACGCCCATTACGATGGATAAAAGCATCTTCCTTCTCAGGAATCTGATAATGAATCACGTGTCCTATCTCAGGAATATCAAGTCCTCTCGCTGCTAGGTCAGTTGCAATAAGAATATGTGCACTTTTATTTCTAAACTTCATAATAGCACGCTCACGGTCTTCTTGCAATAACCCTCCGTGGAAAGCACTATTTGCAACTCCTTTCTTTGTCAATGTCTCACTAATACGAGATACTGCATCACGGTGGTTACAAAAAATAAGAATAGTATCCTTGCCAATCTTACCTATCAACTTAATTACTGTTTCTAATTTCTCTTCTGAGGTAGAAACAACTTGGCTAAAAGTAAGGTCAGGCATAACCTCTTGTTTATTCAAAAAATGTATACGCTCAGGATCTACTATACCTGTAAATTCAGGAATCTTCTTTAAAGCAGTAGCTGAAGTAAGCATTCTAAATGAGATATTATCAAACGAATTAATTATATAATCCATATCACTTTGAAAGCCCATCTCTAATGCTTTATCAAACTCATCAATAACATAGCTAGTTACTGTCTCTGCATTAAAAGAGAATTCTTCTACGTGGAATGCAACTCTACCAGGTGTTCCTACTAATATAGCAGGTGGCGAACTAAAATTCTTTAATTCTGTCTTAGTTGCATGTCCTCCATAACAAGCATTAATCTTAAATGCTGTCCCCATCTTCTTAAACACAGTCTCTATCTGTAGGGCAAGCTCTCTAGTAGGAACTAGAATAACAGCCTGTACTCCCCTTACATTAGGATCTAGACGCTCTATCAATGGCATTAAAAATGCAAGAGTCTTTCCCGATCCTGTAGGAGATAAAAGAATGATATTAGGGTTCTTCTGAGCAGCGTTTAATGCTTTTGTTTGCATTTGGTTTAACGCTTCTATGTTTAAGTTTTGAAGTATTTCTGCTTTATTCATACTGCAAAGGTAGTTTTAATAATGTTACTTTCACTTGTTCTTATAATTTTTATAACAAGAACAAGGGTAGTATTTATACTTTAGATCAGTACAACTATTAGCAGTATTTTTTGATATTAATTCATATAATGGGATGCATATTAGATACATATTTTAAAAAAAACAAAAACTAGTGTTATTGGGCTTTCAGCAGAGAAAGAGGTTCGTCACCTATGCTTCGTATGCTTTATAATTAGAGGGTTACACATTTTTAAATTATTGTGTGCACCTAATTAGCAGAGTCGTAAAACTATGATAGGAATCGTTTGATTCAAAAACAAATATACTCACTTTTCATCACAATTTTTAAATAAATAAATATCTCCTTGATCTTCTTTACATAATACAAAAATCTTAGCAGGAATACTATCTTTCAGAGATATTAATGTTTTTTTATCACAAATCTCATCATTATATTTAAATACCAAAAAATTATTTTCGACTTCATTGGGTAAGCTATTTATACTTCCAACATAGTAATAACCTACGTTTTTATTCATATTAGAGTACAAAAAAACATTTGCATTGGCTTTATTTGAATCTTTTAACTCTCCTGAAAATGAAGTCGAGTTGATTACTTTTATTGTATCTCCTTTTGAAGTAATAATGTTTCCTAAATATTCAATATTTAATTTAGTTGTTATACTGTCTTTAATTTCAAATACAAACTCTTTCTTTTTTTCATTCTGATTTAAAACCAATAATCTACATTTTTCATCAAATGTAGATATGTTTTTTCTTTTTTCTTCTTTTTTATTTAAGCAACTTATGAATAAAAAAGGTACTATTAATAAAATTCTTTTAATAATCATTTTTTGTTGGCTTTTTTGAATTATTAATCATGGTACGTACATTCTTATCATAATCTTTTGTTCCACCTCCATTATAAGCTTTAACAGCACTTTCCCATCCTTTAAAAGTAAATGTTGATTCTCCTGTTTTTTTATCATATGTTACACCTCCTTTAAAACCTTTTGAGGCAAGAATTCTGATTCCTGCATAAAGAGAATTAGAAACACCTGTACTTTCTCCTTTTTTAATACCATAATTAGACTTTACATCTGACCAATCTCCTTTAACGTTTGATTGCATTACATCACTAACTCCAGTTGTTCCAGCATTAGATTCCTGAATAGTTATTGCTTTGATAAGTGTGGGGTCTAAATTAGGAATCGATACTATAGCTTCTTGAGGAATTGATACTCCACCATCTGTAAACAGGTTAATTTCTCCTACTTTACTTGATTGGTTAAAATAACCTGTACGTGCTGCAATTAGATAATCATTTTCTTGATATTTTGGTCCTGAAGTAGTTTCACTTGACTGTGTTCTTTCTTGAATTATATTTGGCATCGGAACTTCTGACCATCCAGAAGTATTAATAGCAGGATTACTTGATGCAGAATTAGTGTTCTGTATATAAGTTTTAAACTCTTTATTACTCAAAACCCTGTGTATTTCAGTACCGAATCTATTAATATAAACTATATCTTCTCCTGCCATCCCATCAGGATCAATAAATCTAACAGGATTATTAAACGCATAATTATAAGGACTCTGTCTAGTCATAGACTCCGCCAACGGATCCACATTCATCCATCTACCAATAGCAGCATCATAGTTACGCGCTCCATAATCATAGAAATTAAGCCCTAATTCTTCTTGCTTCTCTTTTCCATTATACTGATACTTATAATCTTTCATTAAAGCATCATTCTTCTGATTATAGCCCTTATGAGCTAGTCCAAAAGGATAATAGTTTGTTTCTTCTATGATCTCACTTGCTTCAATTGTGTTGTTTTTACTCTTATCACTATAAGACAGTCTTACATTACCTAAATGATCTTTAAACTGGTAAACATAAACATTTGTCTCTGCGTTAAAAAACCCTTCCGCTGTAGGGAAAAAACTAAGTTTGCCTTTCACATACTGAAATTCTCCTAAGTAATCCGTTAAAGTAACAACTCCTTTATCTGTTACTTTCTTCTGTACTTTCTCTCCTGAAGCAGTATAAAGATACTCTATTTTATCAGTTCCAAAGTTAATCTCTATCCGAATTATGGTTAAGTAATACTTTACAATCGGTAAAGCAACACTTCCCAAACACTATCAGAAGATTCTTTTCACGTTTATTTAATAATACTACTCAACCTAGTAAAATGGAAAAATATACTCTAGGATGTCACTGGTAAAATAATGAACTACGAGGCAGAGCCTTGAGGAATTCTTTTGATTAAAAATTCTACCAAATTATGTATTATTTTCAATAATATAAATCCTGTTTTTTTCTACATCTAAGATCAACATAATCACATCCTTCAAATCTTCAATAGATGGTCTATAATAAAACGCATAATATATATATATTGACTATGTAATATTTTTTTTAAATCCTTTAATTTATTTTCTAATTTATCATTACCATCAGAATAGTTTAGACTCATTATTATAAGTTCTTTAATTGACTCATCTTCTAACGAAACAGAGTTCCAATCAATTTTATTCCATTCCTGATTAGATATACTTATTTGAGGGAGGCTCTTGGTCTTTTCTTCTAAAAAGGAAGTAATTGATTCTTTAGAAATCTCATACTCCTCTAATATGAAACCTTCATTAAACCCTCCGAATTGACTATAGTTGCTCTAAGTACACGACAAAAAACAAAATACATTGATATTTAGTTGATTAACTTTAGAATGAAATAGTCTAGCCAAGTAATCAAGGCCTAATTTTACTACACTAATACTTCTATTACTATGTTTTTTGAAGGATATAGGTTTAATGTATGTATCGATATAATCTCCAATTTTATAGCACCAAACAAGTGCAAGCATTACTAGCATAATGAGCTGTTCAAGTTTTTTAATACACTTTAAATGCGTGTCTTCAATATTAAAACCACTTGACTTCATTGCTCTAAATAATGTTTCTATTTGCCATCTTTCTTTATATTTTTCAGAAGCATTTTCGGGTTTATTAAAACTTACAATTATACAATAATCAGTTTTGCCATCTGTCATTATCTTTGTGGCTGACAGATAACATAGTTGTCCATGTAGATACACAATTTTTTCATAAGCTCTAAACTCTCCAACTTTTAAATTGTAAAACAGATGACATGCATATTTATCTTCTTGCTTATGAGGTAGATAAACTTTAAAATTGTTTCGAATACGTATATAATACCTAATTCTTTCGTTATTCAAATATTCTATCCAACGTTCTCCAATAAACTCTCTATCAGCTAATAAGCACTCTATACAATCTTTTCCAAACCATTCTATAAAATCATTAATGAGTTCTTTTCTCTCATTGGTATTTGAGTTTCCTTTTTTATCTAACATCTTAAATATTAAAGGGAAAGCAACATTTTTGTAACAAACACCAAGCATCAGTATGTTGATGTTTTGATTTCCAAACTTCCAGTTTGTACGATCTATAACAAGGGTATATTTATCTTGTTTAGGAAGAATAGCAAAGATGAACTTAGCTACAAGTTCAGATGTTAACTTAGCATCATAAACAAAACGTTGAATACGCCTACAGTTACTTTCTGCTTTAACTGAGTTGTCAAATGCTATAGATATATTTGTAAAATTGACTGACTTTACTTTGCATAGAGCCACGATAAATAAGGAAATAAAACTGACCCTAGCTAAATTGAGTTTATCCTTAAAACCTCCTTTTAATATCGTTAAAAGTTCTGTACTTTTGTAATCTAGGCTGTTGTTCGTTTCTAAAGGCATTACGTGAGAATTTTTCCTTTAAGATACTGAATATCAGCCTTTTTTACAAATATATGTCTCGCCTATTTTGTTGTAAATCAGATATTTAACATTTTTGTCGGGTACTAAGATAGTTGCTAATAAATCTTAACTCATTTTTTTTTAAGTTAAAAATTCTATTAATATCCTTTTCATACACTTTACTATCACACGATATACAGCAAAGTAATAAAAAACTTAAAAAAATATAATTATACTTCATAAATCTAAAATTTTGGTCCTCTCTCAAACTTATTTTTGGCAGGTGCTTTAATTGGTTTACTCTGTAATCTAGCTTTACCATAAGTATAAATATCAAATCCTTTCCCTTTTCCAGCTACTGCTTCTCCAAGAAAAGTAGCTATATTTCGACCTGTTCGCCCTTTTTTATAGTCAAAATCATAGGTATCTAATTTATTTCCATTCCCCCCCAATTTAGTTGTACCATTACTATCTAACAATGTTAATTTTATTGTACCATAAACTAATCCTGTTTCTAAATTTGCGTTACTAGGAGATGCGAAATTCACATATTTAGATTCACCTACTTTAAAATTTTCTTTAACCTGAGGCAATAAGCTTATTTTAGCAGAATCTACATACAAAGGTTTTCCTTCTCCATTTCGATACCAATCATTAGCTTCACTCAATGTTAAAACACCATCATAATCTGGTCTGTTTTTAAGTCCTTTATAATGATTGTTCATTCTTTCCACTGCTTTTTCATCTTTTAAACCTTCTGAACCTAAACTATTACTTAAAGCCTCTTCATTGGACATTCCTTGTTTAAAATTATTTGTATTCATTATTATGGCCGCTCCCTGTAAACCTTTGTCGTCTGTTCCTAAAAATTCACCTTCCTCTCCATAAATAGGATTAATCCTCATTCCATCAGGATCAATGGCATTTAAAGGATTATTACCTACATAAGCATAAGGAGTAAAACTCATATACTTCTCCGCCAACGGGTCAACATTCATCCATCTACCTATAGCTGCATCATAGTTACGTGCTCCATAGTCATAATAGTTAAGTCCTAACTCTTCTTGCTTCTCTTTTCCATTATACTGATACTTATAATCTTTCATTAAAGCATCATTCTTCTGATTATAGCCCTTATGAGCTAGTCCAAAAGGATAATAGTTTGTTTCTTCTATGATCTCACTTGCTTCAATTGTGTTGTTTTTACTCTTATCACTATAAGACAGTCTTACATTACCTAAATGATCTTTAAACTGGTAAACATAAACATTTGTCTCTGCGTTAAAGAATCCCTCTGATGTAGGAAAAAAACTAAGTTTACCCTTTACATACTGAAATTCTCCTAGGTAGTCTGTCTTGGTTACTACCCCTTTATCCGTAACAATCTTCCGTACCTTCATTTTAATAGCTATTCCTCTTTAAAAACCTAATATTTATAAAGGAAGTAAAACACCTCGGGGCAAGCCCACGAGGTATTTCGGAGTACGATGTAGTATTCTTTACAATACACTTTTTCAAAGTGTATTGTAAAACCATCCGTTTTTCAAACTTTTCCTCTAAACCCCAAGGCAAGTCTCGGGGAATTCTTTAGATTAAAGAGTCATTACACAGCTGTCCGAAAGTTTTGAAAAAACCTAATAAATGATCTGTGAAGCCAATGAATACATTGTGACTTAATTCCTTAGCCTGAAAATAAGTCATTTTTAAGATCTAGTTTAGACTCTTCTCTTATTTTCTTGGCACCATTACCTACTTGATTACAGATATAGTCTAAACTTAGATAGAATACTAAACATATTCTTATCTTTTCTACAAGAGACGTAAATGACTTGGTCTTTTTAGATATTGTTCTTTTTATTAGTTCAATTAGTAAGTAGCTAATTAAAGCCACATATATCTGTGACTTAACAGCATTTTCACTCGTTCCTAAAAACGTTTTAATTTGTAGATTTTGTTTCATTGCTTTAAAAAACAACTCAATATCCCATCTTTTCTTATATAAATCAGCTATGGTTCTCGCAGACCAATCTAAGTTGTTGGTAATAATTTCAATAACTTTATTTTCATCTGGTTTATATACATGGACTAATCTAAATTTCTGTTGATCAATACCTTTCTCTAATGCTTTAGGACCATTTAGAAGAATTATCTCATCCTTTAATATATCTTGATCTTCGGTTTCGGATAATTCAATCTCTTGAATTGATTTATATAGAGTATTAGTTTTAATCCTTGTAACGAATACGTTTTGAGCTTCGATACGCTGTGCTATCAACGAAAAATCAAAATAAGCTCTGTCTTCTACTTTAATCGTTCCTTTAGGAAAAATCATTTGTCCTAAGCCATAACGATCATGTGTCTTGGCTTCTGTTATATTAACTAAATCTGGGATCTGTAAATTATCATCCCAACAAGTGTGTATTTTTACACCTCCTTTTGCTGTCCGAAACTTTGCCCAGTCAAACATGTTTAAACACAAGCTAATAGTAGTGCTATCGACTAGTTTTATATTTCGGTCTTTAATTTCTTTTATAATATGACCTTGTGACCTATCTCCTAAAACAGTTTTGTAGTGTTTAAGGAGTTCATAATATAAGGTTTCAAACACTTTCCATGTACGTTGCTTATTGTCATCGCTCATTGTTGTGCGTGCAGGACTTTGGGTTAATCCCAAATCTTTAACAAACACCTCGCTAACACCAATACCTGTTGAAATATCATTCAACGAATAACACTTATTTAGCTGTCCGTAAGTTAATGCAACAAATTGATCATAAGTCTTGTATCTACTACAACCCTTGTCTGAGCTGTGTTTTTGAACACATGATCTAAATAACCAGTTAGGTACCAAATCAATTATTTGACGGATTACTGGTTTTTGTATATTTTTGTTTCGCCTGAATAGTCCCATTATGTATTATTTGTTTCGCAAAATCAAAAATACGGGATTCTCAGGCATTTCTTTTTTTTAACTTTCGGATGACTGTGGAGTCATTACTTATAATAAATTCTCTTAATAAAAATATAGCTGTGCCATAAAACAACAAAATATCGAATTATTTTGGTATTTTACTGTCTCTAATAGACATAATTTTGTTATTTATCAAAAATTTTATTGTGTCTTACGTTTCCAATACTGTCTCCATCTTTTAAAATAACAGGATTTGAAAATTGTTCCCATTTTTCATCCATTTTCTTTCCTAAAGAGTTAATATCTCTTATTTTACCAACAAGAAACCAAAAATCATCAGAGTACGAAGCATTAAATACATAAATATTATCGTTCCTTTTTTTTGTTATTGTATCGTTCCAAATATTGTCTGAAGGAAGTAAATATCTTAACTCTGTACCATTTTTACGAGTGTATCTAATATCACGCCAACCTTTTTGGAATTTAAATTTTGTCTTTAATATTCCACTTTCAGGAATGGTATAAATCCGGTTTCCTTCTTTGTCATATTTTTTAGGCTCTCCATTTTGTTTATTGTACAAAACAATAACAGCTCCTTCAAAATCATCAGGTAAAATAAAAACTTCGTTTTCAGATGTGTTTTTCCATTTCCAAAAGATAAACACACAGGCCAAAAACACTAGAATCCCCAAAATAATATAACCAATAACTTTAAATATTTTTTTCATACTTTATGGATTTGGGTTTTTATCTAAATATGGTTTATTCCATTCATTTCTATTTATCCATTTATGGCCATTTTGCACCTGCATAAAGTTACCATTAGCATCTGTACGGATATTCATATTAACGTCCATTATTATCTCGGTTGCTGGGCCAAATAAAATAGTTGGGTTTTTATCCTGTCCTGATGCTCTCACATCAACACCAATAAATAATTTATTTCCGCTTGGATCTGTAATAAACGCTTCTGTATTAGGAAAATTATCCCCTGCAATCTGTGCTCTAATATTTAATACATCTCCTGTTTGAGTTAAATTAACCTTTGCATCTATATCAATATCTGGAGTAGGGCCTGGAGCTAATGGATTTGTTCCATAATATCCTGTTTCAAAAGAAACATTATTTTCTCCTGACCTAATTCTTCCTACATATCCATTTGGTGTATCAGTAGATGTTCCCCATATCGGATGATGAGACACATCAGAATATGTGCCATCTTTTCCTCTACCTGCATAGGTAACAGTACCTTCTTGTGGATCAGCTACAACTCTATGATGAATGCGTGAAGATGCTCCTTCTGCTAAACTAAAAGGCCTATTATCCCCTCCATAATCCTTGTAAAGAGTAGTTAGTCCCGTTAACCAATTTCCTTTACCAAAAGAAGGGCTTGGGTGAAATGACCGAATTGTTATCGGATATGGAATCATCCCATCCGGATCAATAAACCTAATAGGATTATTAAACGCATAGTTATAAGGGCTGTGACGACGCATCTGTTCTGCCAACGGATCCACATTCATCCATCTACCAATCGCAGCATCATAGTTACGCGCTCCATAATCATATAAATTAAGTCCTAACTCTTCTTGCTTCTCTTTTCCATTATATTGATACTTGTAATCTTTCATCAGAGCATCATTCTTTTGGTTATAGCCCTTATGAGCTAATCCAAAAGGATAATAATTCGATTCTTCTATGATCTCACTAGCCTCAATCGTGTTATTATTACTCTTGTCACTATAAGATAATCTTACATTACCTAGATGATCTTTAAACTGGTAAACATAAACATTTGTCTCTGCGTTAAAGAATCCTTCCGCTGTAGGGAAAAAACTAAGTTTGCCTTTCACATACTGAAATCCTCCTAGATAATCCGTTAGAGTAACAATACCTTTATCTGTTACTTTCTTCTGTACTTTCTCTCCAGAAGAGGTATAAATATACTCTATTTTATCAGTTCCAAAGTTTATCTCAACAGGTAAGTTTAAGTGATTATACTTAATCTTACTGATTTTCTTGTGTTTATCATTAGTTAGATTACCGAACTCATCATAGCTGTAGTCTGCTCCACTGGTATTAACTTGTTTAAACCCTTCTTGATTACCAGAGGCGTCTCTAACTGTAGATAATCTATTGCTTCCTGGTTCATAACCGTATGTTAGCTTATCGATAGTAGTTACTACTCCAGCGAGTGATGCTCCATTTCTATCAAGTCTAGTGATGTTTCCATTTTTGTCATACCCTAATTTCTCGTCATACAGATTAGCCGTTGAGGCTGAGTTTAAATCAGGAGCATTAAAAGAACCTAACACTAATCTATTTGCTCCATCATATACATAGCCATAACTACGCCTTTTATTATCTAAGGCGCTTTTCCATATTTGTTCAGTGATATTACCGTTATAAAGTCCTTTAACTCCTGCACTTTTTTGTTCAGGTTTATTGTAGTTTAATTTAAGGGCAAACAAAGTACTCTTTCCATTGTTTAACTGACTTATGTTACTTGTATTATTAATATCTGTTAACCATCCTCTTATATTGTATTTATACTGTAATTCTTGTAGGAATGTATTTGCTATAGGAGTTGTATTTGGCCTTTTGCCCCCAACGCGTTTTTTCTCTAAAGCTCCCAGCTCATCATACACATTTTCAAAAAGAACAACCTCGGCTAAACTATTAACCTTATGGGTTTGGTGTAACAGTCTTTCTGCGTGATCATAAACAAAGTTTTCTTCTATTTGTTGTACATCTGTAACAAGATTATCTCTTTTGTGTTTAGTGGTTACTTTTAAGGGAAGACCTGTAAAAGTATACTTTGTATCCACCTGGGTATATCCCTCTAGATAATTCTTTGTATAACTTCTAAGTATACGACTGTTATAATCATATAACATAAAAGAGATATTTGCTTTACTCTCATTACTTGTAGTAAGTACTCTTGTCCAATTCCCAGTAAGTAGCCCTTTTACATTTTGTATAACTGCTTGACCTTCTATGGCTGTAAAGTTAGTTGCTGCTCCTGGGTAGGTATAATCATCATAATAATTAACACTTAGTATTGTAAGATTGTCTTTAGGGAAAACAGTATTGGTATAAGTTAGTGGTGAACCGCTTACGGCTGAAGCTCTTTTCTCAAAAGATACAGCCCTAGCATTTACATTATCTTGAAATGTTTTCCTATCTACTTCCGTTACTGATGTAGCTGAGTAAAAAGCGCTATAGATTACTCTAGATAGAGCATCATACTTAGTTACCATCCATCCTTTAGCTTCTGTTCCAAATGGGTCGTATACAGGACCTACAGCCACTAGCCTATCTCCTTTATCATACACCATGTATTCCCAAGATTTACCTGGTAGCTTTTTAGCAACCAGTCGGTTTTTAGTATCATATTTATACTGATAGCCTAGCTTGTCTACATTAGCTAAGGTAACATCGCCATTTAAAAGAGGTGAAGTAATTATAGATAGATTTCCAAACTGATCGTAGATATAGTAGGTATCTAGAGTTTCTCCAGTGCCTGTGGTTACACCAGATGCTCTAAGGGTGTTATTTGGTAGATTTTCTACAGTATTTGTGGTTTTGTCTATCTCTTTATTTGCATTTTTCTCTAAATTATCTACTATAGTTCCAAAATTGTCTATAACATCTTGTACTGACTTTCCTTTAAGTTCTTCACCTAGTATATTACTTGCACTTGGCATAGAACTAGATGTTGGAGCATTAGAAGAGCCGCTAAATAATTGAGGTACTCCCTGGGTATTATTGTATACTCTTTTTAATACTACTTTACCTTCTTGATCTTTAAACTCTTCAGTGACGTTTCCATTCTCGTCTGACACAGAGCTCACATAAAGAGAATTTACAGGATAATTTCCTTTATCTACAACAGTTACATTATAAATTCCAGTGGCTGGCGTTAGAGCTGCGTTAGCTTGTCGATATTTTACTTCGTTAACTGTATTGAATCGATACTTAAAATCTACTGTGTTGTTACCACTTATTTTCCAATCCTCTCCTGCAGATCCTGTTTTTATAACTCGTTTTAGTGGTGATTTCTCATATAGCGTTTCACTATAGGGATTAGTTGTATTTTGGTATTTATCCGTGTTGTAATGCGTAAGCGTACCAACTTTAGCTTCACTTACATACTCAGAACTTCCATTAGCTGTGGGGTAACTTAAGAAATTTTTAGTTTGACCAATATTTAAATCATACTCCGTATGTTTTACTACACTTTTCTTATTTGGACTAACTCCTACTGCCACTTCTTGTATAGGACGTCCCAATCCATCGTAATAAACAACCTGTACTATTTGACTAGCAGCAGTGCCACTAGAGGTAGTAGGCTGGGTGTATTGAGTGCTTTTTATATAGTTTTGTGACCCACTCTGAGCTACAATAGCATTTAAACCACAAATACTAAATAAAGCGATATACTTAATTATCTTCATAATAGGTGCTATTTAGTTGTTTTTATAGTTGTACTGATACTCTTTTAATTTATTTCCTTTGGAATCTTTTATTAACGTTAGTCTATTAAAACCATCATACTCATACAATAGAACTTCTCCCTTGGCGTCTGTGATTTTAGTTACTCCAACTAAAGGCTTGTGTTCATAGGTTGTTATTAATGCTTCTTTTAATGAAGCATTACCTCTTAAGTTGTTTATCTGAGTAAATTTACTCTCATCTATGGTGTGAAGATTTGCTAGGCTCACACCTAAGGCACTTGCTACCTCTTCTTTTGACGCATTTTCAATCTTAGCGATTAATAGACCACTGCTGTAACCATAGATATAAGTCTGTTTAACTCCATCTGTCTCTAATTCAATTATATTTCCATTTCGACTATCTCTGTGAAGTATTTTTTGATTACTCTCTAAAGCAGAAGTTCCTTTACTAATCTTTATCTCTTGTTTATCTATTATATTATTTCCCCAATTCTTATAGGTGTTTTCTATGGTTTGTAGTTTTTCTGAATTCTCAGAAAGCTCATATTTAATAACCTCTGCTTTTTTATTATTTGCATACAAAAGATCTCCACTTGATGGATAGGTAAACTTCTCAATTCTATTTTTGTTTTTTAAAACGGTATTTATCTGAACTGGCGATTCTATAGTGTTGCCATAGAGATATGTTTTTTTTGTCTCTATAAAGTCATTTTCAAAATAGCTTCTCTCTGTTTCACTTGTCTTTCTAATCCAAGCACTCTTTATTGGAAGTAATTGATAGGAGAAATAATTATTACTACCTGTAGCTCCTGTAATACTATTTAAATTTGTTGAGAACTTCCCTTTTAAAAGAACATTATAACTCACACTACCAGTTCCTATGCTATTATTAGATAGAGTAGTGAAGCTTTCATTAAATTCATAAGTATTTGTCAAACTATGCTTTAGCTTGCTATCTAATCCAAAGACACTTTTGTGAAGTAGAATCCCTTGTTTAAAATCATCTTTTACAGAATAATTAAAATCATATTCATAACTAGGATAAGGCTCTATTAATACCCCACTAACAGCATTATTGGCTCCTGCGCTAAATTCATAATACGTTCTACCAACATCTATTATTGTCTCGTGTACATAAGGGAAATAAGCTTCCTTGACGTGATTCATAGCACTGGATGCTCTCACAATAGCTCTACATGTTCTAGAATTAGCAGAGGAAACAGCTCCCATTGTTCTCTCTGACACACCATGTAGTACTGGTAAGTTATAAGCTGCTTGAGTATGTGGGCTTTTTATATCTTGCTTATAGTCATATCTTACCTCCTTTTCCAATACGTTATTGTGATTATAACTTCTATAGCTACTTAAATGTATTATTGGAGCCGTTTGATAACTTGTTATTGTATCGGGAACTGTTCTTTCTATACGAATTCCTCCTGATAAAAAACAACTACCTTGCCTTATTAAAGTAATGTCTATTTTATCTCCTAACGATTTTATAGGACCTATAACGCCATTCTTAGTACCTCCTGCTCTATAAAGAATAGATCTATGATAAGGAGGAAGCGTATAACCACTTGGCAAATTAATACTAATTGTACCATTAGTACCTTCTCCTACAAATTGATCTAATCCAGAATTATCAGATGGATAAGCATTATCACAACTATTGGTATAATTAAGATATAAGACATCTTTATTACTTTCAGAGTATCCCATATCTCGCAAGCTATAAGTAGCCGTTTTACGCGAACCTGTATCATAAATATTTAATGTTATTCCATCACCAAAAGAAATCGTCTTTTCTTTAACTGTTTTAATAACACTTGTTGGTTGACTGTAAAAAAATTCCGTGTATCCTTTGGTTGGATAAGTAATCTTTTTTAATAGATAAGCTTGTAATTCTGAAAAATATGCGTCATTTCTATTTGATCCATTAAAATATTTATTATCTGTTTTTCCTGCAGAACCTTGAAGCTTAAAACTAAGACTAGGAAGTAAATCTTGATTTCCAATTCTAGCATTATAATTGCCCCAACGATCTAAGGCAAAAGAATCTCTAGGTGGTAACTTTACATCTTCATTGTATTCAAAACGATGTACTTCATTTTGATTATTAGTTACTGATAACAACTTTAATCTGTATTTTTCAGGTCTATTAGTACTGTTGTCATCACTTACAAAATATCCGTAATTAAACATAAACTGATTAACCAATTGATTGTTATAGCTTATTTCTATTTTCTTAAGCGCCTTTGCAGTTGTGCCTACATCTTTTCGATACATAGTATTGTCTATTAACAAACCTTCTTGAGAGGAATATTTAAAACTTATTTTAGTATTTCCATACTTTATCTCTTTGATATTCAAATTAGGACTAGCCCCACTTATTTTAACCTTCCTATTTTCAGGCCAAAGAGTTCTATTACATCTTAAATTGTGATCTACTCCACCAAGTTCTCCTTTCATAGCTGATTGTTCTAAATCAAAGTCGTTGTCAAAATCATATTGTATCTGATAATGATATAAAAAGGCTAAACCGGTGTTTTCATTGTAATAACTAAACTCGATCTCTTCGCTATTGGATAGTTTTATCTTACTTAAAACATAAAAAATATTGTTACTTGTAAATTCTTGAGGGTATTGATCACTGGTAATTCTATATGAATGTTTTGAAAAGTAATAAATATTAGCTTGAGTATCCTTTATAGTGATTGTGTTTTTATCTAGCGATAGAGATATTTCCATGTCTGAGTACGGTATACCAAAATACTTACCTGTAGAGTCAAAAATAAACTGACCATTACGCCCTAAAAAGTTGTAGGAATACACTGGTGACTTTCCTTGTACAACCCCTGAATTAAGCACATCCAAATAACTATATAAATCCTGAACAGCGCTATCGGTATTATATACTTTTCCTGTGTCATAGGCTTTTAATTTAGTCTTCATATTTACGCCTAGGTCATACTCTAAAGAGTGATCCACAGTTATTACTCCATAAGCATTTAAAAGCCAACCAAGCCCAACATTAGAAGCTAACTCATTTACCTTTATTCCCTTTGAAACATAATCTAAACTGATGGGTATTTCCAATCCTGTCTTTGTAGAAATGGTATAAATAGGTAAAGATATATTAGGTACTGCTCTTGTATAATTTAAAGAGTAATCTCCATACTCAACATACTTTCTAACCTCGGGAGGTAAATTCTCCAAGGAGTTAAACTTTGTTTGTTGAACACTTTCTGTTTGCCCATATAGACAAACCTTGATTAAAATGAAAAACAATATTGTTAGTTCTCTTTTCATATCTTACTCTTTTACAACATTAACACTACCCTCTATTACATCTGTCTTGACAGAGATGATATAGGTTCCCCTTGGATAACCACTTAAATTAAGCGGCTCTGTTTGATTTTTGATTGTTTTATGAAATAGTAACCTGCCTGTTATATCATATAGCTTTAAAACACCTGCTTTATATTCCACAGGTATAATGATATTGGTATAAGTAACCACAGGATTGGGAATAGCTTCTATTTTTAGCTTTTCTTGGTTTGTATCTTCTTCTGTTGTTTGTGAATCTTGATTTTCATCAAAAGTGTACCCCTTTACCTTAACAAGCCAAAAATCATTCATCCCCTTTTGACTACTTTTGTCTCTATTGGGTTTAGAGTCTGAGGTCTCTGCAAATACATAAGCTCCATCTCTTGTTTCTATTAATTTAGAAAGTACATTCTCACCTTTGCCAGAGATACTCTTCTGCCATAGCACATCTCCTTGTTTGTTAAGCAGTGTTCCTAAAAAGTTTACCTTACTTCCTTGTTTTGTTTTCTCTAGAGTTGTGCCTCCAAGTAGGATTGTTCCGTTGTCTTTTACAAGACCATTGCTTAAAAAGTTTCGAGTACCATAACCATAGGCAAGCTCTTGTTTGACCTGTCCCAGATTATCAATATCAAGTGACCAGTAATCTACCTCTGATTGCAATACGCTGTTTTTAGCCATCCCTGTATCTGAATCCGATATACCATAGAGTCTATAGCTATCCTTTGAGACTTCTTGTATTTGTTTGAGCTGATCATTTTTTTCTGCTCCATATGATCTCTGCCATTCAGTATCCCCTTGTGCGTTAATCTTTATAACCCAATAATCATTATTGCCATAAGACTCACTTGTCTTGTTTCCACTTACCCCTGAATTGCTATACCCCCCTATTAAGAATCCCTTATCACTTGTCGCTATTACATCTGATCCGATATCATCATACTCTCCCCCGAAGCTTTTTTGCCATTTTATAATCCCTTGTGAATTAATTCTTATAACCCAGATATCCTCGCCTCCATAATAAGAAACGGTCTTATTTGCCGCCGTTGATGAATTGGAATTTATTAAAACTAGATAATCACCCCCAGTTATGGGAAGTATCTTGACAAGGTCCTCTTTTTCTAACCCTCCAAAACTCTTTTGCCATAGCACATTACGAGCTGCGTCAAGTTTTATAATCCAAGCATCGCTCTTTCCGATTAATTCTTCTGTTTTGTAGTGATCCTTATCACTACTAGAGGTAAGTCCTAGTATAAAACCGCCATCTTTTAAAGTATGAGCAATACTGTTTAGAAAATTATCACCATTGCCTCCAATGCGCATATCCCATTCTTTTTTCCCACTGGCTTTCATCTTCCATAGCCAAGCGTCGTAGTTGCTGCTTCGCTCTGTGGTTAGATCTGCTCCTTTATAAGACTGCGTGGCTCCGGCTAAAAGAAAACCATTATCGGCCGTGGGAATCATATCAAGGAGATATTCTGAGTTATTGCCCCCTAAGGTCTGTTCCCATAGAATCTTTTGAGAATAACAATTTATTGATAGACAAAACAATAGATAGTAAAGTAGTTGTTTTTTCATAAAAAAGAAGCTAGTATTATTTAACTTAAAATTAAGTTAAATAATACTAGCTAAAACAATTAATAACTATTATATCTAAATAAATATAATTTAACAATAAATACACAAAAAACAATGCTAATCATTTACACAAAATGCAATGTTCTATGTTTTTTTAACAAAAAACAAGAATTTTAATTACTGAGTATAAATGTCTTTTTTTAAATTAATTGGTATAGTCACCCTAAATAATGCTCTGTGTGTCTTTTATAACCCCAAATTAAAGCGTAACTTAATTTCAGTATCTTGACCAAAATATTTTTTAATTTTATTCTCTTTTTTATTACTGAAGTTGTCTTGACTTTTGTAAATAAAGTTCAAATCAATTTTCAAAGACAATCTAATATGATACAAATAAGTGAAATATCAACAAAAAGACCAACTCATTACTTATCCTCTTTACAAGAACAAACCTACACTGTATTAGAAACACTCGCTATACTATGGCAAAGGGTTCAAACTAGTGAAGTGATAACTATGGAAGATTGTCTTCACATAGATGAGAAACTACAGATGAAGATGGTTAAAACTTTATTCTTATGTAATAGACAAAAAACAACATTTTACTTGTACATCACCTTGGGTAATAAAGCATTTAATAGTAAAGTATTTAGTGATATGCTCAATATTTCAAGAGTTTCATTTGCTCCACCTGAATCTCTTTATGAGAAAATGAAAACAAAAATTGGAGCAGCTACTATCTTTGGATTACTAGAGGATTCTGCTAATGACATACAATTAATCTTTGATCAGCAAGTTTTAGAAATGCAATTCTATGGATGTAGTGATGGCACAACAACCAACTATTTAAAACTAAATATGGAAGATGTTATTACGAAACTACTGCCTTACTTAAAAAGAGAACTTATTTCTATAAAGCTATAATAGACTAAAATAGATAATGATTATTTCATACAAAGGATTACGAAATTGTATTTTAAGTATCAGAAATTAAGATGATTTTGATCAAATATTCCACACCTTATACCACTTCATGAGCTCTTTAAAACTTCTAATGTGTATAAAAAAAGCATTGCTATTCTGTATGAGTTCAACATATTTATACTTCTTTTTTGGCGCTTCGAGTAATATATATTTTACCATCTTCATATTAAATTGACTTGTTGCACCATCTAGGTTACCAGCTCTACTATCCTTATGAGTAAGACTTCGTTTAATATATCGACATACCGAACCAATTGCAGAAAAATCTAACCATATAATACAAGTTGCTTTCTTAAATCGGGAAGGCATAAGGAAACTATAGTTACCTTCTATTACCCAATCTGTATATAAATCTAAGAACTGTTGATGGTCTACTGCTAATAAATCTCTATCACGTGGAGTCCAATTTGTATTAGGAATATGTGCTATTTGATCCAAATGAAGTATCTGAATATTTAATCTTTTCGCAAGTGTCTCTGCTAATGTAGATTTACCTGCGGAACTATTGCCAATAATACAAATTCGATTGCCTAATTGATTTAATGAAGTCATAGTTTACAAATATAAAAACAAAAGGTCTAAATACACTATTTTTCAAGTTGTACCTAAACCTTTCTAGTTGATTTTTAGATTCTGTTTTTTAGATAAAAGTTTTTAAACAATTATATTCTCCTGTAGACTTCCCCATTTTAGGACACCTCTAAATTCGATAAATAATTCTTATTATGTTCAGATTTGATGAAGAATTTAAATTCTTTATCATTGTTGTCCGATAAAAATATTGCATAAAAAAAGAAGCCAGCATGCTGGCTTCTAAAAAGTTATCGTAGTTTAGTCTTGCAAAACCATAAACACGATGAGTAAAAGTACATATTTTTCAAGTAAATCCGTATTCGGACAGCTGATTTCTTTAATAGATGACGAACTTATTAAATCAGCAGTAGTAAAAGCTAACTCTGATTATTATGTAAAGAAATTCAAATCCAAAGATCATCTGATAAGTATGCTTTTTTGTTGTTTTGCCAAATGTAATTCACTTCGTGAAGTATCTGGTGCAATGCTTGGCTTATCAGGAAAAACTAAAGGCTTCCAATTAGATCATATCCCAAAACGCAGTACCTTGTCAGATGCTAATAAAAATAGAGAAGTGAAATTTTTTGAAGATGTCTATAATCAACTTCTTAGTAAATACACGAATAAGTTATCGGACAGCCGAATTAAAGATGTTTGAGTTATTAATTTAACATCCGTATATTAGTATCTTAAAATCAATAGTATGGAAATATTTAAGGGTCAAAACATTCTGAACTTAGTAAAAGAACTACCAGATGACGAAGCATGTAAAGCTTATTTAAGTAAAATTAAGTGGTCAAACGGTTTTACTTGTGTAAAATGTGGTCATAAAAAAGGTTGCTTAAAAACTAATCATTCTTACTATTGTTATAACTGTGAACATGTTGAGAGTTCAACTGCTAATACTTTATTTCATAAAGTTAAGTTTGGTTTACATAAAGCATTTATGATTGTGTTTGAGATGACAACTTCTACCAAAAGCATCTCTAGCATTCAAATGGGTAAACGTTATGGTATAAGCCAGCCAACAGCATGGGGCTTTATGCACAAGGTTCGCCTAGCTATGCAAAGTAGTGAACAATATCCTATGACTGAGACAGTCCATGTAGATGAGTTCGTTGTGGGGGGATATGAACAAGGAAAACCAGGGAGAAGTTATGATACCAAAAAAACTAAAGCAGTGATAGCTGTTGAGTTAACTACTGATAGCAAAGTAAAAAGAGCATATGTTAAGTGTATTGACGATTATTCTGCTAAATCATTAACTACTATATTTGAACAACATATTTCAGAAGATGCTAATGTAATTACGGATAAATGGAGAGGGTATAATCCTTTGAAAAAAAAGTATAACATCACTCAAAAAGAAAGTGATAAAGGGGCTAATTTTAAAGAATTACACGTAGTAATTCACCAACTTAAATCCTGGATTAGGACTGTACCTTCACATATCAATAAGAAATACATCCAAGCTTACTTTAATGAATTCGTATATAGATTAAATAGATCCTTATTTAAGGGAACTATTTTTCATAACACAATTGTAAAGATGGTTAAAGCGAAACCAACTACCTTAAATATGATTAACGGAAACTAAACCAATAACTCAAAAAGATGTTATCAAAAAGCAAGTAAAGCTTGTTGATAGTAGTACTATAAGCCTATTTAAGGATATATTAAGTTGTGTAGGTCGTAAATCCAAAGATGGAAAATCTAAAGGAGGTATAAAAGTTCACTCAGTAATTAATGCTGATGAAAAGGTTCCCAATATGGTATGGTTTAGTTCAGCAGCAACACATGATCATAATTTTTTAAAGAAACTTAAATGTGATGATAATACTATTTATGTTTTTGATAAAGGATACAATGATTACAAGGCATTTAAACATTTTTCAGAGCACCAAACTGGCTTTGTAACAAGGATAAAAGACAATGCAAGTTATGATATAATAGAAACTAATCAAATCCCTGAACACCTACATAGTGGTGTATTACAAGACCAAATCATTGAAGTTAATATTAAAGAAAATAATATTTTAGCCAAACTTAAACTGCGCAAAGTGAAGTTTTATGATAGAGAAAATAAGAGAGTTTTTGAGTTTATTACTAACCTCTTCGAATTGAGAGCAGATATGATAACTGCTTTATATAAACTGAGATGGCAAATAGAACTTGTCTTTAAACAACTTAAACAGAATTTCCCTTTAAAGTACTTTTTAGGTGATAATGAAAATGCTATTAAAATACAGATATACTGTGTTTTAATAGTGAATTTACTCATATCTGTGATTAAGAAAAAGCTTACACGAAGTTGGGCTTTCTCAAACTTGGTGAGTTTTTGTAAGATTCACCTATTTAACTACATTAAACTATTACATTTCTTAGAAAACCCAGAGCAAGATTGGATTATTGAAGATCAAGAGATAAAACAACTCTCTTTATTTTGACAGCCTATTTTTAGGATAACTATGAAATAAAAACAATATAAAACTCACTATCAAGAGATTATGATAAAATAATCTCTTGATAATAAGTTTCATCGGACACTAATGATTCTTTATGTATCTCCGTTTAACGACATAATGCTATATTTGTAGTCTAAAACATAAGAAAGTCATGCTAAACCTTTTTACCTTTTCGGCTGAATTTACAAGTGAAGAAGCTTGCCGTTTACATTTTAAAGAGCAACGTGATAAGTTAGGAGTTACTTGTCAAAGATGTGGTCATGATGCCCACTATTGGATTCAAAGTAGATGGAGTTATGAATGTAAAAAATGTCGTTCTCGTATAACTTTAAAAAGTGGTACAATTATGGAGCATTCAAAACTATCTTTTTTGATATGGTATAAGACAATGTTCTTAATGACAGCGACTAAAAAAGGCTTTTCAACTTTAGAAATTCAAAAGCAATTAGGACTAAAAAGATATGAGCCAGTATGGGCAATGGTACATAAGCTTCGCAAGGCAATGGGTAATAGAGATAGCAAGTATACTTTAGAGGGAATGTTAGAGATGGATGAGGGATATTTTAAAGTAGAAACATCTGAAATAGAGAAATCTAAAACTAAAAGTGGTCGAGGATCTACAGGTGTTCAAAATGTTGCTAGTATGGCTGAAAGTACAGTTTTAGAGAACATAGAAACAGGTGAAAAACAAAATCATGTACGCTTTTTTAAAGCTGTTGTTTTAGAAGATCATAAAGCTGAAAGTGTTAATGAAATGATCAGGAAAAATATTGAAGAAAGTAGCATTGTCTTAACTGATAAGAGTACTTCTTATGTAGATATTTCAGATTTTGTTCAGATACATATTACTGAAAAATCATCAGAACAAACAACAAAAGAGACTCTAAAATGGGTACATATAGCTATCAGTAATGCTAAAAGAAATCTACTGGGAAATTACCATAAAATTAAACGAAAATACCTTCAAGCTTACTTAGATGAATTCGTTTATAAACTTAATAGAAGATACTTTGGTGAAAAGCTCTTTGATAGGCTTATTATTGCCAATATTACAGATTATGACAAATAACGGACATACATAAAATTCTTCATCAAATCTGGGCTTATATTCTTTGGGCGATTTATTCCCTAATGCTTTGTGAGGATGGTTAAAATTGTAATCCTCTCTCCATTTATCAGCCAATCTTTGTAACTGGTAGATATCATTGAAGTAAAAAGCATCTAATATATCTTCTCTAAAAAATCGATTAAAACGTTCTATATATCCATTTTGCATTGGTTTGCCAGGCTGAGTATATTTAATTTCTATGAAATTCTTCTCACACCAGTTTACAAAGGTTTTAGAGATAAATTCAGGACCGTTATCACATCTAATGTACTTTGGAGTACCTACTTCTTGTTTTAGGTTTTCTAATGTTTCTATTACCGCCCTTGCAGGATAACTTAATCCAGCTTCGATAGCTATTGCTTCTCTATTACAGTCGTCTAATACATTAAAAACTCTTACTTTTCTGCCATCTGTAAGTAAGTCACTCATAAAGTCCATACTCCAACACTCGTTGAGTACTTTTGGCGTTTCTAAAGGCTGTTTAACTCTTGTTATTAAACGTTTCTTATGTTTTCTTCTTAGACTGAGTTTCATTAAGCGATAAACGCGTAGAACTCTTTTTCTGTTCCATATAAGTCCTTCTCTGCGTATCTTATGGTAGCACTCATCAAAGCCGCGAGTAGGGTACTGTTCTGCTAATTCACTTAGTTTATCAATGACCTCTGTATCATCTTTTTTAGTTTGATAATACCACATTGATCGGCATAGTCCAACTAATGAACAAATATGAACAATGGATAACTTATATTGCTCTAACAGATACTTTGCTCTTTCTATTTTATCTGCTGAGCTTAGAACTTTTTTGACAGAATATCTTTGAGCATTTTATTGTCTAAACTAACATCTGCATACATCTGTTTAAGCTTGCGATTTTCTTCTTCAAGTTCTTTTAAACGTTTCAACTCTTGTTTTTCCATTCCACCATACTTCTTTCTCCAATAGTAAAACGTGCTCTTATCAATACCTAATTCTCGAGAGATTTCACTTACGGATCTTCCCTGTTCATTTTCTTTGAGAGCTTTAATGATTTGGCTCTCACTAAAATTATTACTTGTTTTCATACTTGACAGTTTTGTTTAAAGTTAATAATTTCGAATTAACAACAGTCCGATTTTTAGGGAAGCCTACAACTAAGCTGGCTCATTGGTTTAATGATATTCAAAAAGCTTCACTTAAACACTTTAATACTGTATTAAAGACTTTTAACGTACACTACAACGAAATCATCAATTACTTTAATAACAGAAGTACTAATGCATCTGCAGAATCTTTTAATGCGAAAATCAAATACTTCCGTATGATGTATAGAGGCGTTAGGGATAAGAAGTTTTTCCTCTTTAGATTAACTAGACTTTTTGCCTAGTCCCCAACTTTTGACTATGATCCAATATTTTTAGGTGCACTTTTAGAAAGAATGCGATACCCCTAAAAAAGAAAAAACCTATAACTCATTATGAATCATAGGTTTTTGTACTTTTTTGATGACTTTTGAAAAGTTATCTTTTATAAATCAGCGGAGAAAGAGGGTTAGCCTCTTTTACTTCGTATGCTTTATAAATAGGGGGTATTCACTTTTTTTAATTGATGTGTGCACCTTATTACGAACGTTTTAAAGCTATGATTGGAATCGTTTGATTCTATATCAAAATTATAAATTTATTCTGATATATGAATTATTATCCGACGCATTTAATGATAAGTAATTATTTATGCTTGCCAGTTCAAATTCTAATAATTGAGAAGTGTTGATGCAATTATGTACCCCATCACTTGAAATAATTAACGTATCAAAATCAGTATTTTTAAATTCTTGATATCCGTAATCAATAATCTCACGTTTACCTGAAATACTTCTCGTTACGATATGATTATATTTTTGAATCATTTCAATAGGGACTACTTCTAATTGTTTTTTCAAATCTTGTATTAAAGTATGAGGATCTGTCTTATAAACTAAATCATTCCCTTTAAATAAATCAACTTGAACATCTCCTATCCAAAATATTTGTGTTATTTCATTGTTTATGATTGCACCTGCCATTGTTGCACCAGATTTAACAGCCATTTTATCATTGAAATGTTTTACTGCTAAATTTGCTTTTTTAATTGCATTCTCAATATCATTTTTAGAATACGAATTATTATTTAATGAACTAAAATATGTGAGTAAGTTTTCAATTATCAGTTCTGCCGCTTGTTCTCCATATTCATAACCACCCATGCCATCCGCAATTATAGCGAATAAGGAATTTGGATGCAGCTCTTTTACAAAAACTGCATCTTCATTACTTTTTCTTTTTCCTATGTGTGAATAGGTGATATGTTCCATTTATCTATCTGCTTTTAATGTAGCCCCACCGTGTTTAGAAAACCTTGGTCGCGTACTAATTTTTTGAGGCTGATTTGTTATTGCATTTTCTGTAGCTTTTGAAGCCCATAAGAAACCTTCCCCAGGTTTTAGCATACTCATATCATTAGGCGTCAATGCACTTAATTGTGTAATCGATTTTTGAATATGTTTTAACCACTGCGGTGAATTGAATTTATGTACTAAGACAACCGAACTTAACTCAATAATTTCATTAGGTAAACTTGGTGGATCCTGACTCGCAATCATAATACTTACTCCTTTATGACGCATTTCACGAATAGCAGTTACAATGTTATTCGTTAAATCTTTATTGTCCATGTACTTATGCGCTTCATCAAAAACAATGAACTTATTAAATGAATGCCCATCAATTTCTTTTACACCAGAGAAAATATTTAACATGATGACGAATAAACCTAAAGCTTCATCCTTTTCAATAAATTCATCTCTAAGATCTACAATTACCAAACGACCTGGTTTAATCGCATCTTTTAAGAAAAACTCATCGTTAATGTATTCTTGTGCAAAAGATAGACGTTGTCTTGCTAAAGCTTTCTGAGCGTTTGATAATAATAACGAATCCTCAACACTTTGCTTTAGTCCTTCAAGCGTAATGTTACGACGCATTTCTTTCATAATCGCTTTTAACTGCTTGATGTAAGAAGATTCATTTCCTATTGCCCCTAATAAAAACATCCAATCTTGTACATTTAGTTCTTTCGAATTAAATCCAATTGGTCTTACTTCTATTGAAGGAAATTGAGTTCTACGTTCTTCCACTTTATCAAATGGCGTTAAAAGAATAACATCTTCAATATTATTAGGTTCAGCTCCATATCTTTCTTTTAAAATCGCTGTTTCACGTTCTACATCATTAGGATAAATCATTGAAGTAAACTCAGGCTCATAATCCATGCTTTCACTGTAATGGAAAATTACTCCAGCTAATGGATGACTTAATTTATTGATATTATTTACTTGTTTTAATATCATTTCAGATAATGTTCCGATGGTATAACTTTTACCACCACCTTGCACTCCAAATAAACTGATGGTATTAGTTTCAGATAAATCAATAGCAATTTTTTTATTATGAATAGAAGTCCCTAACATACCATATTGAGAAGAATCTGATGATTTTCCAATTAAAATATCGTATTTAGGAATAGCATATTCAACTTGTTCCTCAGCTACATTTTGTGCTGCTGTAGCAGCTCCCTCGTCAACCAATTCTTTCTCAGTAGTTTCTATCTGAACAATTGGTTCAGGATTTGAGCTAGTAGGAGTTTCTGTAGTTGTAGGAATATCTATTTCTTTGTCATCTTTACCTTCCTGCTCAACCTCTACCTCTTCTTGCGTATCGTTTTCTTTCGCCTTAAGTTTCGCCTTGTATTTCCCAACAAATTGTTTTAATTTATCGTTATAATCTAACGATTTAATTAATTCTTCTTTTAATTTAGAGTCTTCTAATCTTAATGTATTCAAATCAGAATTAGGATCTAAAATATCTTTAATTAACCCTTCACCAAAGGTAAAAATGGTAGTATTATCATCAAAAACTTGTTTTAAATGCTTTTGATCAAAAGAAAAATCGAAAATAAACCCAAGCCTATTGAATTTAATTGTAAATCCATTATCAAGCGTTTGAATAAAATCTAAATAAGCCCTGTATGAATTTTCTTCTAAGGAATTGTATCGAAAAGCTCTTTGGATGTAAAACTCTAGAAGATTTTTAAATTCTTTGTTTTTTATCTCACGATCTAAACGATCTTTTGTTTTAAAATTATTTGGGTCAAAATGTGATTTTAAAGCAAAAATTGTATTGTCAATTTGCTCCAACATTTTCAGTTTTAAATCCTCTCTTTCTTGTACATTTAAATAAGTACGGCACTTGATTTCTAAAACCGAACAATTAATTTCTCTTGATTTTGGATCTATTCTAATGAATAAATTATCCGCTCTACTTTTAGAATTAGTCTCTAATTCATTGAATAGGTTTTGGTGTAAATCAATAGGAATAATAAATGCGTTTTTCAACAAATGCTTTTTATCTAAGACACGTTTAGAGAATGCAGACCCGATTACTTCAAATGCTCTATTCTTAGACGAATTCAATTGTAAAATTAAAGAGCTGCTTAACGCACGAACATCTTCAAGGATATTTTGTATAGAAATTTTATCTTCTTCCCTTTCAATATCTACATTAAATTTTTCAAAATGAGGTGCGATTAAACTATAAATTTCTTCATTCGGTTTTGTTGTCAGATAAGACGAAATACCCGAAATTTCTTCCCCAGGAATATAATCAAGTAAGAAAGGGATCTTGTTATCTTCTGACGGTTGATCAAAAATTTGAGGACCTAAGAACTTATCAAATGTAATAACCCAATCCGAAAATTCATGCAAATTGCTTAAAAGCACATTGTCTCTATTGGAAAGATTTAATTCAATAGCAGGAATGGCATCGGTTTGATGCGCTGCTAAAGTAGCTGCAATATTCTCTTGAATATTCGCAAATGTAGTATTGATTACTTTCTCTTTTTCTTTGGCTATGTTTTGATAGTTTACCCATTTGAACCCATTCGTTATTTCATCGAAACTACCATCGGTATTCGATTGAAAAATCAACCCATTTAAAAACTCATTTTTAGTTTTAAATACAGGTTTAGTAAGCGTAATTTTAGGAGAAAAAGGATTTACAATAAAACTTACATGTGCATTAAAGACACTTGGATTGGCTAAGAAATCTTCAATGTTATTGATTGAAAATCTAAGTTTAGGAAACAAACGATTGATTGATGCTTGTGAGAAAGCTTCAGCCTCTTCAGATACGTTTCTTTCAGGGTTAATCAAATCCTTTAACGCATCACCAGGTTCAATGATATTATTTTTCGCTACGAATAATCTGACCTCAAATTTTATATCAACGTATTCTTTAATCTTGATAATATCAATAAACGCTTCTGCAAACTTATTTGCATCCCCCACATTAAATAAGTTTAACACTAATTTATCAACATAAGGATGCTGTTGTAAGTAATTTTTAAGGTGTTTAATGATTAAACTTTTACTTACGTTTGTATCTACTTCATTCCCATTTGGAATGTTCAACAAATTCGCTACATACTGTTTGATTTGGTATGTTTTAGGCGCTAATGAATCGTTTTTTCCTTTATTTGCTTCGTTGACATAAATTCCCCATCCAAAAGCAATTTCACCTAGATATTCGTAATTGTCAAATGATTTAGGATCAGCAAAAACGAAGGGATTATTCGAAGGGATTAAATCGCCTAAGAACAAATTTTGCAACGCAGACCATTCTTTGTCATGATCTTTATAGATCAGTGTTTCTTTGTACCAAAATTCAAAGCGCTCGATTAACTCTAACATCCAACTTAATCTTAACGGATGTAATGGCGATAATAAAAGAATTTCAATAGATTCTTTTGTTGGTAATAGCGTTTTTACTTTTATTAAATCTAAAAATTGAATATCCGCATATAAGGACTTTAATTGTTCCTTATCTTCATGTTCAACCGATTTATTAATTTTGTGATTTAAATCTTTGATCCATTTATTGTAAGCCTCTAAGTATGTTTTGATCTCTTCTTTTAATTCGACTAAATTTACTGTTTCAACAATACCATTTTCTGTTTCGTTTGATTCTTTTATCGCTTTAAACAACTTACTACGTGCCTCTTTAACTTTTTTAGGCACGACTTCATTTAAAGGCGATAATCTAAACTCACATCCATCGAAATTAAGCGCACTGAAATTAGGATTCAATTTTGCGTATAAATGTCCAAAATTACCTTCTTGTTTTAACAATTCATTTTCTAAATATCTTAACTTAGAAGATATAATGATTTGGTAATTGAACTTTACACCATAATTGATATAAAAAGTTGAATTTAATTTTGGTTTTTCATCGTTTAACCAGCTATTAGCACTTTCTGCAGGAATAGGAAAATCGGCTTCAATTCCATTTTTTAAATTATCTAAATTGAATTTAAAATGCGCTTGCGTAACGTTATTTAATTTATCCTTACGGATATTTTTTAAATCCTCTTCAGCTTCGTCAATTGCAAAATAAAAATCTTCTGAATCAGACTTTAATTTAAAGTTTAGATCAGCTTTTGCCTCTGGGGTTTTCCCTTGTTCTTCCCAAGCTTTTTGTATGGCATCACTTGCAAAATCGTCGTTAGCATTTAGAATATTTCCGTGTTCATCTTCCGCATATACTTTGAAGAAATATGTCATTTCTTCTGTTGTATTGGAATTAATTTCGATGTCTGCCGAACGAAAAATAGATGCTGCTTTCGAGTTTTTTAATTTTCTTAACGTTGTAATTTCTTGACCAGCCCCACCATCTGCTTCCATTAACACGATTCTAAAACCATGTAAACTTTCCACTTGGTTTGGAGGAGGCGTAGTTGTAAATTGTACTTTTACTTTGACATTTGTCCCTTCATTGGCTTTTAAAACCTTTACGCCATCTTCCATTACAAAATTAGGAGATGAGATATTTGTTACTTCTAGATTAAGATTGTCAAAATTTAGATTAGGAATTTTCCAATTTCCAAAGCATAAATTTTGATATTTATTGAAAATGGTTTCAACAATATCTGACTTATTAGCAATATTTTTTTCTTCTCTAAAGAATTGGATTAACTCTTTTTGAATGGAATCTTTTTCGATTTCTAAACTATCCACACGTTCGTATATTGATTTATTAAAAGAAGCTAAAATATTAAGACTCTTTTGGTTTAAAATCAATCTTGCACGCGCAACTGAAGGATCTTCTAATAATTTATGGTCTGGTAATCCACCAATTAAAAATAAATACTCTCCAATTGCTTTATCATCATAATTATTCTCTTCAAGTAAGATTAAATATTTGGCTAAAGCAGGATTATTATTTTTATTGATATTGAATATTTCAACAATGGTTTGTATGCTTCTCTTCTTTTCTTCTGGTATTTTTTTGAATAATTGATCTACTAGAATACGATCTATATTTTCTAATTGTAAATCTTTGAAGGTTGCATTACCATAAGAATCTTCCGCAGCTGTTCTTGAATTTGAAGGAATTAAAATTAAAATTGGCTTGGATTGATTGTTTCTTAACTCAATTAATTTAGTTGCAGAAATGTATTTATCCCCCACTTCGGCATCATTAATAATAAAGCTATCCATCTTAGGATAGTGGGTTCTTATTTTATCTAGCAAAATAAATAATTGCTCATCTGCCAAGCCTGTAATTTTCATACAATGTCCAGGTTTCGCTTCGGCAAATTCATGTTGAAACTGTTGTAGAATAATGTCTACAATGAAATCATAATATGTATAGTTTTGAGTCGTTGTCATTGTTGTTGGTTATTTTAGTTCGTATCTAGGTCTAACCTTTTGTAAAATGTAGGCATCACTCATGTCGTTGTAAAATCCTATTTGTCTCAATTTAGATTTAAAGGCGTCTACATTTTCTTTGAATGCTAAGTTTGTGTTTACATCTGCATTGCGGTATTCCTCTTCATTTAATCCGTTAATTACTAAACCGTAACGATTTTTTAGATTTTCCATTAAATCTTCAATCGATACATTTTTGGTAATAAATTTACCTTCCTCTAAATGAAGTACCTGAATTTGTACTAAAGCTTCTAACAAACGTGTACCTAACACAAAACGTCTTGGATGTTTCTTGCTTCGCCCTTGTGCTAAAAAACCGCGGTCATTGTTCTTTTGAGAAATACTATCTAAAAAAGTAGGATAATACTTAAGTTGATATCCTCCTTTTACCTTCATTAACATCTCTACATATTTATCAAATGAAGTGTTTTCATATTTTACCATTTCATCAATCAATTCTTTTTCTTCGTCTGATTGATCATTTCTAAAATGAATCCAATATGCATTAAAAGTAAAATCCAATTCATTACTATCACTATTTAATTTATTAATAGCAGTAATTAAATTATTTGAATTGTTTTTATCTAAATCAAAAACAGTTAATATAGCATTAATTTGGAAACCAGCTTTTAAATAATTATAAATTGCATTGTAATTAATTTCTGCATCTTTTATTGCAAATTGCGAAATTTTGCTTTCAAAATTATCCGTCACATCAACCACTACTTTCCAATCATCATTAACCTCAATTGAATTGTTTTCTATCATTTTAGGTAAATAATTAATTACTTTAAAACTATATAGTGCTAAATGAAATGATGTTATGGTTTTGATGTATTCAATTAATACCGAACGTGGAATGATTTCTTTGTACACCAACAGACGATGAATATCATCACAAAATAATTCGGCTTGTTTTGGTAGTAAAGGATTTATTTGGTTCAAAGCACTATTACTATCAATAAATCCAGGTTTTATATTTTTGATTATATGAAGTATCCCTAAACTATCCACATCTAAACTATTCCCTTGAAGAAACTCGTTGGTTTGCGGATCCCATCCTTGCACTAAATATTTTTTTAATTCTTCTTTGATCGCAGGCTTTTGTCCAAGCATTAAATACACCTGGTCTGCACTAAAGTAATCTCTCAAAACTTTAGCATTTCTAATTCTGTAACTTTCTAAATGAATAGGTTTTAAGGAAGTTATTTTTTCTTTTTCTAAATTTCCTCTATTTACAAAATTTGCTAAGTTTTGCCTAATCCAAATTTCTACCGCTTGTTTATTTTCAGTAATCCCATGAAAATGGCCTTGTTCCTCTAAAGCTTTAAAATAATGAATTATCTTTTCTATATCGACTTCTAATGATTGACCTTTAGAAGCTCTTTGCTTCGGACGAATCCCGTTATGTTTTAATAGCATAAAAAGATTCACCAAAGTACTGTCGATATTATTTCCTTTTGCATCAGATGTTAAAATCAATTCATTTCTGAAAACACCTTCGTTTTTACTTAATTTAATTGCCATATCTATACTACTAAAGGATTGATTTCAATTTTATTCTCAACTGATTTACTTATTTTGAAAAAATCTTTATTATTAGCGGTAACTACCACTTCATTGTAATTCAGATTTTCTAATAAGTTTTTAAATACGATCAATTCAATGAATTTCCCTTTCATATCATTTAATGAAGGACTAAAACCTTTGTGAATAAAGTATAACATTTCATATAAATCTAATGAAATGGTTAGAGCAATATTCGGCATTTTCTTATGTCTAAATATCAATGCATCTGTTTCGTATTCTAGGTATTTTGTTAAATGACTTGTATCGTATACTATTAACTCAAAATCTTCTAATGGCAATAATTTAAATGCTTTACCGTATGGATCTTTTATATCATTGGATGATAAAATCAAATACTTTTCAGCAATCTTGTTATTGTTCGCACCTTCGTTTATAGAAATGGCTTTAGAAAGCGAAACTTTCAATTCCTCTAAATTATCGGAAGCCTTAATGCTTTGTACAAATTCAAAAATAGATTGATATGGAATTCTATTTAGAAATGTTGGTTTTAGCTGAATTTGTTCCTTCTGTTTTATTTCATCAAAATTGATGTTTCCTTCAAAATACTGATGGCGTACAAATGTTTTATGTTTCTCTTTAGTTAAAGCAATTGTTTCTGCATTTTGTTGATGCACTGGGCTTAATGCTTTTTGTTCATTAAATTCATCCAATAGATTGTTCTCTCTTTCTCCAAAGATTAGATAATCTTTTGGCCTATGTGGACTAAAAAATAATTGACGGTCTAATTTAGGAATAGCCACTTCACCAATATCTGTTTCACGAATTATTTTGATTAAACGATCGCTATTTCCAGAGTCTTGAATTTTAGGATTCGAAATATTGAAATAATATAAATTCCAATAATTTACAATATCTTCTTCTGTTAGACGAGGAATTGATTTTAAGTCTTCGCAAGCATAATCACGGGTGATGATGAATGCAATGAAAGATCTTAAATCACGCATGGTGATGTGCAACTCTCTTTTTAGACTAACTGTTCTGATTAACCATTCTAAACGATTGATAATCTCTGGACCAGCGGCAGAATCATTGAATGAATCTACATTGTACTTGATAAAACAGTGATGAGCAAATTCACAACCTTCACACTTCGTCCATAATTGTTTGTGGGTTAAGGCACGAATTTGTTTTTTGAATAAGGATTCTTCGTTTTCGTCTTGTGCTACCACCGAACGCAAGTTTAGATTGATGACTAATACCCCCTCTGGTAATTGCGAATAGCCTTCTTCGTAGAAATAATTCTCGATCGCATAGGCCAAACCTTTGTGCTTTTCTGAAGTAGTTAAGAACTCCACTAAACGCCCTTCGTTGATGGCTATAATCCTTCCTTCCGAAGCTTTGTTATAGTTCTGTAAATTTTCGAAAGGACTAAAGAACTTATCTAATACATCATTGTTTTCAAACCCTTTTTCATCTTGAGAACCATCATAATTACTTTCGTATTTTACGCCATTGATTTTAAACTGTGCGCCGTTGTTGTGCTCGAAATGAGTTAACTCTTTGACATTGGCGTTTTGTTCAATCTTTTTGACAAATGCAGTTTTTCCATCTCCAGCATTCCCTGTGATGATGACTAATTTGTATTTTCCATCTACAATGGCTGGAATTAATTTACGATCTAATTTTGTAGACGTATAGGTATCGTTATCTAATGTATTTCCATTAAGATTGACACGCGTACCGAAATTTCCGTATTTGGATTGCGAGTATAAGGAGTTTAGGTAATCGACCATATTTACTCCTTCTGTATTTATCTTCTTAACTTTTAGCTCCTCTTTGTTTTTATCAAAAAGTTCTGTTAAATCTTGGTAAATACGCTCTACATTTCCATCAGTAAATGATTTAGCACCCCCTTGCCAAAATACTTCGTTTATAATATATTCATCGTCTACTTTTACGACCAACTTGATTGGTTTCCCTAAATCAAGTGACGATTTATATTTGGTTAAGTTTTCTTTGAAACGACTTAATACATTATGAATAGATTCATGTAAATCTACATATGTATTATTTCTGTTATAAAGTTTGACATCAAAACCATTTATTTCTTGACGAATCGAAATTTGTATGTGGTATAAATGCGCACGATTGCTCATTTCACCTGTATCTTCCGATAATTCTAAAATATCATTTTCGATACGCAATAACTCTTCTAACATTTCCTCTGCATTATGGAAACGTGTTTCTTTATTTGTTTTAATTGCTTTTAAGATAAAATCTGCAAAAGCTCTTGAAACATTTGGTTCAAATTCTTTTGGATCTTTTGGTTGCGCATGAATCAATGGTAACTTACTTGGTGTCCATGGGTATTTTTTCGTCAATAGCTCGTATAATGTTACCCCTAACGAAAATAAATCGGCTGTTAAGTCCCACTTTACTTTGTATCCATCGTAAATTAAATCCTGTGCTAAATATGGGTTAGTACCTACATAATCTTGGTTGTTATCGATGGCAGTAGCCACATTAAAATCGATTAATACAAAACGTTCTCCTTTGTCCCAAATGATGTTTTGTGGTTTGATGTCACGGTGAATAATTGGTGGATTTACTTTTTGCATTTCCACTAAAGCCGACAAGATATCTTTGGCTACATTAAATACTTGATGGATTGGTAATTTGGCTTCTGTACGTGAATACACGCCTAAATTATCTCCTTCCAAATATTCCATTAAGGTATAGAATTGACCAGAAAAAGTCGTTCCATTCCACTTGAACTTTACAATATTTGGATGATAAACTTGTTCTAAGGCTTTAAATTCATCGATTACCGAATTGACATTTACACTTTCGTTAAACATCTTTAAGGTATAATACTCGCCTTGTAATTTGTGTTTCACTTTAAATACACGCGAATATCCGCCTTTACCTAAAGTTTTGTAAATGGTATAATCGCCTATGTCGTCCCCTTCTTTTAGCTCGTCGAAAGGAACAGCCATTGGCATCGTTGCAGGTTCTTGATGCCCGTTAAATCCTTTGGTATGTAGATTCGTGGCTTCTTCGATAAATTCATATAATTTTTCGATTTGTGCTTCACGATCCATTTCATTGGTCTGAATGGTTTTATTAATGAACTCATCAATCCATTGTGGTAAATGCGGATTGATCGTTGTAGGCATTAAATGCTTTGGTAGATGACCTCCTAATTGATTTAACTCGTATGGTGATTTGAATGGTTCTTTTTCTAAAAACATCCAGTACGCTAATACCCCTAAAGCATAAATGTCTGTAACTGCCGATACATCGCCCACTGTTAATTCAAGAGGTTGGTAAGGCGTAACATTTTGCTCGGTAATACTTGGCATTACGGTATAACCTTCTTCTTCGTGCTCAAAGAAATAGGATTTTCCAAAGTTGGCTAAATAAGCAAAACCAGAATTTAAATAAATGTTATCTGGGCTAATGTCGCGGTGATAGATGTTCTGTTCGTGCGCTGAACGTAAAGCTACCATAATGTTTTTAAGAAACTGTACCTTTTCGTTGAAGGTAAAGGTTTTGATTCTTGCTTCTGCACGTAAGGAACGATCGGCTAAGAAATCGGAGATTTCGTAGAACAAATGGTTTTCTGGATCGAAACGGAAATCTACATTTAAAATAAATGGTTTACCATTCAAATTCTTTAATGCATTGTATTGGTTACGGATTTTATCTTCGCGATTTTTTAAATCCATAGGTGATAGACCAGCTACTTGTAATGCAAATTCTTTGGCTACACGAAAGGTAGAAGAAGCCCCAGGATATTTGATTAAATACTCTGTATAGAAATTGGTTTGATCTAAAATCTTTACAATTTCGTATTCAAATATTTGTGTTTTTTCTTCTACACGCTTTTTATTTTGTTGCCCCGTTAAGTAGTCAACAATTTTGTGCTGAATATCTGCAATAGCATCTTCTGCTTTGTTGACTTCTGATGCATCCGTAAGAAAATTAATTAGTCTTTTATCTAAATCGAATGTTAATTTTTCGTCTTCTGGGGTTAAGTAACGGTCTAATACATTGTCGTAAGACAATGTAAGCATATTGATTACTCTTACTTGCCCCCAATACGGATCTATTTCTTTAAATTTACTGTGTAGAATTGCAGTTTTCTGACGATTGGTACGTAAAGGATTTTTACGTGGATGATCGTTTAGATACCAGTTGGTTTCGTCGCCTTCGATGCGGCCACGCCAATCTTTATTTTCTATATTGAACACGGCATGAGGAGCCACGACTACTAAGTCGTACTCCCAATACTGTGTTTGGTTGTTATGCGGATTGGTAGAGACCAATTCGATGTTTGGAATTAGATAAAAATCATCTGGTAAATTGATTTCTAAGAATTTTAGTAGTTTTTCTTCCCCTGCATTTACTTGCTGGTTGAAGTATGTTGGTTGTTTAGTTATTGCCATGCATCAATTTCGTTTTCAATTAGATTAATTGCTTGGTTTTCTTTTAAAATTGCCTCATTTAAATTAAATAAATGGAGATCAATTTTTTCTTCAATTTCCTTGATGATATTTTTTTCTAAAATAGGTACTTCAACATTCCCTACATAATCTTCATTTAAATGTAATATTACAGAGCCATAAGACCCAGCTAATAATGAATTTCTACCTAAATTAGATTTTAGAAATGCATAAACATATTTATTAGAAAGTATCGAATGTTGTTTAAACTGAATTCTAATTGCATCTTCTGATACTGCAAAATCATTAATACAAGGAAGAGTGTAAATAGTATCTCCTAAAGTACCACTACGAGTTGTTAGCAACCATCCTTCTTTAACTTGAAAATCCTTTCCTACATTTTGATTAACAAATTTTTCAGTTTTTGTAGGATTAGCTTTCTGCATTTCTGATGTTGATAGGAATGGAATCCCATTTGATATATAATTACGTTTACTTCGTGGTCCAATAAAAATATTTTCCGTTAACTCATTTATTTTAATAAATTCTATTTTTTGATTAGATTTTATATTATCTACATAATTATTAATTATGTTATAATTAGCGTCAAATCTCTTTTTAAAATTATTTATCGTATTAGATGAAATATTTTTAACATTATATGTTCCTGCTTTATAAGTAGTATCTAAAAACTTAAAAACCTCCACCGCCTCTTTCAACAACTTATTAGCCTCTACACGAAGGTTGGCACTGTCCACAATTAATTGATGGATTTGTTGTTGTTTTTCTTCGGATAGGATTGGGACTGGTAAATTACCTAAAGTTTTCGGCTCTATCCTTGGAACTACTGATCCATAGATATAAGACTGCATAAAATTATAAGCTGTCTTAGATGCTAAATATGCATAAATATAACCATATGGCATTTTAGTATTATCTGAATCAACTCTAATTATATCTTGAGACCCTACTACATGTGATAAATCACTCGTAATTAGTCTAACATTTCCAATTGTACCTGCACAACTAACCAAAATTTGATTAGTTTTTAAAGTCATTTCTTCTAATCTTGGTGTATATTTTTTTGAAATTAACTTTGCTACATCAAGTGGATTTGTATTCATCATATGAGTTGCAGAAATATATGGATATCCATATTCTTTATCCTCTACAAATACTCTTTTAAAAATACCTCCAGTAAATATAGATGCAGTTACATTATTTAATGTATCAAATTGCAAACCTTTATAAGCTGAACTTTCAATTCTTTTTTTACCATAATTCATATGATAATTTGGTTTCAAAATGAAATTATTTGATAAAATAGAATTAGATTTTATTTCTGTAAATTTCATTTCTACTTATTTAAAAATTCATAATAGGCTTCCACAATCATCGGTAAATTGTCATCTAACTTTCTTAATTTTTCGGTACGTGCTTTTACGATAGCGTTTTCTTCTTTGTCCTTCACCACATATTCGGTCGTGGTTGGAAATAAGATTTCGGCTCCATCTTCGTCGCGCACATAAATTGGGTTTCCACGGCGGTCTTTTCCTAATTTTTCGGCAATTGCCATAAATACGTCGTAGTCTTCGCTACCTTCGTTGGCAATGTTGCGTTGTAAATCGGTTTTCTTTTCTAAAAATAATAAAGACGCTTGTACCCCAACTTGTGGTAAGAAGGCTTCTACGGCTAAATCGACAGAGGCTAAGATTTTAAAGTTTTCTAAAATCCACTCGCGTACAGGCAACGTATTAGGATTCCCTAAAATACCATCAGGCAATACAATTGCCATTTTACCGCCTGGTTTTAATAGGTTGTAGCAGGCTTCGATAAATAATACCTCTGGTGCATCTGAATATTTGGATAAGAAGTATTTTTCAGCAATCTCTGTATCTACTTTTACTTTGGCTCCGAATGGAGGATTGGTAAAAATCATATCGAACTTGCCACGCGCATCTGACGTGTAATTCTCGATGATGTCTTGCATACGTTCGACACTGGTATCGATCGCTGATTTAATTTTAGCAATTTCTTCTGGATGCTCCCATTGTGGATACGCTAATGAGTTGACGTGGAAAATATTCGCGTGACCGTCACCTGCCATCACCATATTCATACGCGCCGCTTTCTTAAGATCAGGATCAAAATCGAATCCGAAAATATTTGTCTCTGCGTATTCTCTTACTCGTTCGTTGACTTCGTAAGTATTAAATTTATCTGCCAATAATACGCCATCTAACTCCGGATATAAGTCTTTAGCAATTTTTTTTCGAACGTGGTCTAATACCATTACTAAGAATCCACCAGAACCACACGCAGGGTCTAATACACGTGTATTTTCGTTAGGATCAAGCATTTCTACCATTGCTTTTACAATATTACGAGGTGTAAAGAATTGTCCGGCTTCTTGTTTTAAGGTGTTACTTACAATGGTTTCGTACGCCATTCCTTTTACATCGACTGTGGCATCTAAGAAGTTGTACTTGGCTAATTCACCCGCAATAAAAGCGACACCTTTATCTGTTAAATCAATTGCCTCATTTCCATCAAATACATCTGAGAATGTTTGGGATTTTTTTAATTCTTCAAAAATCTTTTTAATTCTTTCTGCAACTTGTTTACGGCCATCTTCTGTATTTTGTTCCTTGACACCAACCCAGAATTTACGACGGTAAGATTCACCCGATTCGTATGCTAAGAAACGACGTTTTTCGTCGTATAATTTACAGAAAATAAGGTACAGCAATTGCCAGAACGCATCTTTTTTGCGGCCTTCGTTACCATAGATGTAATCGTGTGAACGTTTGAATACTTTGATTAAAGAATCGTTGGCAGGTTTACGTGCGTGTGAACGATCGGCACGATCTATGTCTTCTATTGTTTCTCCTTGTCCAGGGAAATCGGCTAAGTCGATAAAGTTTTCATTATCAAATACATCGTATTCGCGTTGCAAATATTTGATGTCTTGTCCATTTGTCCACAAACCAAATTCACAATTTTCTACTGCTGCTACTGCATTTTCTAGTGTAGGAGTAACTCCTTTTTTCTTATCGTTTTCTTTAATTTTTTCGTCTTGAACTACGGCAATACGAATGATATTGTCTTGGGTATGATCGGTCTCTTTTTCGAATACGACTACTTCTAATTTTTGTTTTTTATTTTTTCCGGTATCTGGATCTACAAATGTGATATTAAAATCACGAGCCAAATCTGCCATATCGAATCCATATTCTTCGTTAAGCATACGAATGATGGATTGAATATTTTTTTCTTGAGAAGAAGCCTTCTTAATATTTTCTGTTAGAATACAAATCAATTGGTTGTCTTCTAATATGATATCTTGCGTTTGCATTGGATAATTATTGTGTTATATTTTTTTTAATTTGAATGAAAGCTTGATAAATTTGATCAAAGCTTATCGTTTTGTTGGTTTCTATGATTTGATTGAATAATCGGCTTTCGACACCTAGTTTGATTTCTTGATCGATTACATTAGACAAAAATTCTTGCGTTGCAGAATTTTCTTTAATCATATTGTTTAGATCAATTCCCATTAAGGTTCCTGCAGCTACAATAGTATCAAAAGGATCGATTGTATATATATCATCATAAAATTCATCAATTGCTCTTTGCTGATTAATGGATAGGTAATTGGTTAGAATAAATCCTATATCATCTGCATCTTTTGAGCTGGTAATGTTTCGGTCACTCCAAGCGACTGATTTTAATAAAAAAATAGAAGCAAGATTAACAATGCTTACTTCAATCTGATTATCTATACTGACATTAACGAGATGCTTTTCTGCCTCTTTAAATCCTAGAACATTCATTGCTGTTTCCTCATCTGGGGGCCAATAGATTTTATCGTCTTGTTGCATTATTTCTCCATAGGGAACTAAATCAATTTCGTAACTATCAAGGTAAATGAATCGTTGTTTTTGATGTGTATCTTTTTTAAAGTTTGGTAATTGAACTAAGTCGTTTTCAATTTCGGCATATTTATCCCAATCTTCTATTGCAATAGCAATATCCAAATCACGTGTAGCTCTACCAGATTGTTCATTATGTAATTCCAAAATAATATCTCGAGCTGTAGCACCGATGATATAAAACTTAATTTCTTTTTTTTGGAAAAAAGGAATTAAATATTCAAGTATAGGTTTTATTAGAGGATGGTTTATTCTCTTACTTTCAATTTTATAATCCATTTTCTAAAATAATTTGCGCAGTTTCGCGGTTACGATCATTATTAGTTCCTATTAAATCTGCATAAATTATTAGATTTGAAGCTAATGTCTGATTATAAGATTCGTTATTGTCAATCCAAAATTTATTGTAAATTTTTAAATTTCCATTATTGTCAGGAATTAATTTAAATTGTTTAGCTATATCAATTAAATCTTCTGAATAATAAATTTCATAATCTTTTGGAATTAAGTAATTCGTCAGTTTTGAGGCAGCTAATTCTCCGCCAATTTGGTAAGATAAAACATCATTGTTATTAGATAATTCAAAACCATCTTTAATTAGGTATGATTTACGAAATAATTTTGGTTTTAATACTTCATTATAGGCTGCTACCCACTTTTGAAGTAGTACTTCTCTGTTTTTTAAATGACGGCCTTTAGATGATTTAATAATGAAGTTTTCTTCTTGTAATTCTTTCATTATATTACTTACAGAGCCTAATGCAATAGCCGCATTAGCTGATAATTCTCTTAAAGAATAATTAATAGCATCTTTATTACTTAATAATACATAAAGAAGTTTAATTCCAGCATCTTGAAATATTTTAGAGCCTGAACTATTCGTTTCATTTTTACTCTTCTTTCTACCATCAATATATATCCTTAATTTTTTAGTATATATATAGGCATTACCTGAGGTATCTAAATAATTTACGTTATTATTTTTAAATACTTCTTTTGATTCGTTTGCTATATAATCTGCAATTACTATGTAATTTTTTTCTTTCTTAAAAGATTGATGATTTACTATTTCATTTACAATAAGATTTGCATGAATTAATCTTGCATCTTTTTTTGCAAACATATAAAATTGCTCTCCCTCAATATCTACTATACCATCATATTCACCTCTATTACTATAGATTTCTATAACTAATTTAGATGTTTCTTGTAATGCTGTGATGGCATCGTAGATGTAATCATTATCTCTATACATGTGTTCAATATTTATAACCGTTCAATGACAATGAACATTCAAATATAATGAACACTTTAACATTCGCAAAATAAAAGTAACCAAAATTCAGCAAAAACATTTTTTTGTTTTTTGAGTATTAGATAAAAAGTTTCAAACGAAGATAATAACGCAAAAGAAGAACTTAACTGAAAATCTTTCCTTAACCATTTTATAAAGCGTTTAATCCAGTGTGCATAAGGACTCTTGAATTGAATTGTATTGGTATGTCTATCCCATAAAAGTGAAGAAAAGCCTTAACCCTGCACTTCAGCCTAACCAAGTCTTTCACCAACATGTCACGTGTTCTGACAAGAGAACGATCTTCTAAAGTTTGTATTTTCAGAACGTGGATAGGTTGAAGCTGTCCTGCCCTTAGGGCCCTTGCAATTTTTCGACTGTCCACAGGATCATTCTTTTGGAACATCTCTTTTTGTGTAGTGGGAATGTCCGATGCATTAATCACGATATTGTTTATTCCTAAATCAAGCAATTCGTAATGGGATCTAAATCCACTGAATCCCGCTTCATATGCAGAATGATATTCACAATCAGGAAAATTTTTAATTAGATAGTCTGCTAAAACAGAAGCTACAGCAGGCTGGGTAAAAGTCTTATGAACAATATTTTCTATCAAGATTGTCACTGTCCAACTTATTAGATGTACATCTATTCCAACAAAAAGTTTTTGTTTACTTTCAATAGTTTTAGCTATTTTGTACTTCATAAGTTGCTGTTTGCCTGGTAGTTAATATTTTATTTCAAATTTATAAAACCATATAATTACTTACGTCTTTTATCATCAACATTTGACAAACATAGCGACTTCGGAGTAGTTTTCCAGCCCTCTGCAAGAGCAAGTCGTTTTGAAAGCTCGAATCTTAATTTCGAGTGCCTCAAAACATAACTTGCTGTTACTTTTGCAGTAACTTATTTAGAATATGTTTTTTGTAATGTAAAAGCTAGTCATAAGCATATTAGTTAACGCCAAATACACCACCTAAATACCTTTTTATCTATTGTTTATTTGTATCTCTAGTTATTTGTCAAAACAATCAATGCTTTGGCTAGGTAAACGCAAAATCGTAGCTACAATCTTCATACCAACTATCCGTACTCATCCCATCCGGCCCAACAAACCGAATCGGATTATTAAACATATAGTTATAAGAACTGTGACTATTCGCCATTGACATATTTTATTGAATACTAACAAAGTAAAACCACTATAAAATTCTAATTCATAGTGGTTAATTCAAATAAAACCTATCTATCTATTACTTTTTAAAAATCTTTTAACAATACTATATATTAAACAAAAAAACAAACTCCATACAAAAGCATTAAAATAAATGACTTTATTATTTATATTACCTTTAAAATCTGTTAATGTTATTGGATTATCTTGCAAAAAAATTACTAGTTGCATTAATAAAGAGTGTTTTTCTCCAAAACTAACCATAAAAGGCGTAGACCAAAATAGAACTAATATCAACAATAGATAAATAATTAAAAACACTATTAGTATTTCTAAAAAACAATATTTATTTAACTCCTTCATTAACTAATTTTTTAGCAAGTTTATCAATATTTTTATCCTCTTCATCACCTGGTCTAGCCAAATTAAAGTGTGGCCCTTTATCAGAACTATTTTGTTTTCCTCCTTCAATAAACTCTTCTAATGATTGAGGGTTACTTAGTTTATCATTAACTATATCTTCTCTAATTACTTTACCAATATTTTCATTATCAAGTAATGCATTATATAATTCTGACTTATCTGAAATAGGGCTCCCTATTAAAACCAAGTTATCAACCTTAATTCCTTCATCAGCAAGACGTAAAGCAACATGTGCTTGTAAAACACTACCATAACTATAGCCTGCTAAATTTAACTGTTCACCTTCCTTTAAAGGTTTTTCTTTAAGAGTTTTCTTAATACCATCTACAGCTTTTTCGATTTGTTTATGATCTCTTCTCTTTATTTTTCCATTTATTCCCTTTCCTACATTAGAATAACTTCTATACGAAGAAGTAAAGGCTATATCTTTTGTTTTTCCTCCAGAAGCATTAACTCTATAAAAATCACGAATTCTATTTCTATTAAAAATATTAGCAAACCTATTAACATAATTCCACCCATCTGAATCATTATTTGCTCCTGCTACAAAGTATATTCTTTTTCCATCTGGATCAACAGCTATTAAAGGTCTATTCCCCACATAGGCATAAGGAGTAAAACTCATATACTTCTCCGCCAACGGATCCACACTTAGCCATATCTACTCAATTTTCCGCTCGCACGTCATTCAATCTTACAGGTAACTTATACTCTTCCTTTTATCAAATATACTTTTTTTCTCTCATCTTTCTTTTTCAATTGAAATAAAAATAGTTCCATTAAAAATCTTTTACATAAAATAGTGTTATAGCTCCTGCGGTAGCTATAACACTATTTTATGTAAAATTAGAAGTATTTTTAGACTACCTCACAGTGAAAGAAGAAGTTCTAATTGATAAAGACACCAGCATTTGCATTCTGTAAGTATCTGAATTTGAAGAAACAGATCGCAATCACATCTTCTCCGTCATTGATGCCTTTATAGCAAAAAGAAAAATTCACTCTATTTTATAAAACATAAATCCCAACCTAACGGCTGGGATTTTTACTTTTATTTTATGTAAAGGTAACTAAGAAAACTCCGTATTTAACTTTTAATATTACTCATTTCAGTACCAAATCATAATCCCTAGGAGAACTTTCATTTGTAACCAATCGCCAACCTTCTTTTAATTTTAATTCAGCCATTGGTCCTACATAAAATGTATCTACTTTTTTAAAATATCTTTTAATTTTAGATGAAAACAATTTAAATAACTTTTCAGAATCATTATCATTTGAAATAGTCGAAATTCTCCCTGCAACAATAACATTTTCTTTATTTAAATAAATACCTCCTACTTTTAGCTCAATCGATTTAGGATTATTCATTTGATCAATTGCAAACTTCGTCGTACCTTCTCTTTGCACAACCTCTCTAAAGTTTAAATTTTCTTCTTCTGTTAAAATTAAATACCTATCTATTTTATTCCAATCACCAAATGAAACAAAACCTAAATTAGGTATCTCCAAAATAGTATTAGTAACAAATACTTTTGATTGATCATGTAATCCAGCTAAATAATACGAAATATTTATTGAATGTTCTATTTCCTGAAATAATGGTTTAATATCCTCCAAAATTGCAAAAAACATTATTTGTTTACTTTTCATTTTATTGTTTAGGTATTAAGATTAAATGTTCTCCTTTTCCAATTTGAGTTCTAATTCTCGCGGCATTTCTTAGTTCTCTAGTAGTTGGTGTAATACCATCTTTGAGAACATCAACAGTGTTTATTCTCAAAGTTGGATAACTTGGATGAGTAGCTGTTATATCAAGATATGAACCACCTTTTCTTCCACCTCCCAACGGTCTCAAATATTCCTCTGCTGTTCTACCACCACCACCTGTTATAGTATAACCTCTACTTTCCAGGTGTGAAGATATCTCATTTATTTGATTCCTTGTTGCCATATTTCCTAATCTACCACTCATTTTTGTAGTAGTAGTTTCTACTTTTCCTACTTCTAAAGATCTACCAAATAAATTTCTTCCAATCTCCAAATTTCCTGGATTAGTAGCCTTCTCCATCATCAGTGAATATCCTGAATATCCTCTCCAATCTGTACTTCCATCAGAATTTGCAGATAATTTTTGCGCATCAGCATCTATTTGAACAGCTTGGCTTCCTCCTGTAAAATCAGCTAAAAAATTCCAGAAACTATTTGATTCTTTCTTTTGCGCTATAATATTTATTTCAGGAATAAAATTATTTTCTCCTCCTGAGTTATCATTCCATATCCCATTGTTATAAGTCCAACTACCATCACTATCTGTATGAACATCTCCATTTTGAAAATTACCTTTTTCAGGTGGGATAGCACTCATCCCCGTAGGATCAATCAAATTAATCGGATTATTGTGTACATAATGGTATGGTGTCCAAGAGGGATACTTCTCCGCCAATGGATCCACATTCATCCATCTGCCAATAGCTGCATCATAGTTACGAGCACCATAATCGTAATAGTTAAGCCCTAATTCCTCCTGTTTCTCTTTGCCATTGTATTGATACTTATAATCTTTCATTAAAGCATCATTCTTCTGATTATAGCCCTTATGTGCTAACCCAAAAGGGTAATAGTTTGTTTCTTCTATAACCTCATTTGCTTCAATTATGTTGTTTTTACTCTTATCACTATAAGACAGTCTTACATTGCCTAGATGATCTTTAAATTGATATACATAAGAATTTGTTTCAGCATTAAAAAAGCCTTCTGCTGTAGGTAAGAAACTAAGCTTACCCTTTACATACTGAAACCCTCCTAGATAATCCGTTAGCGTAACTACGCCTTTCTCTGTGACTTTCTTCTGTATCTTCTCTCCACTAGCTGTATAAAGATACTCTATTTTATCAGTTCCGAAGTTAATCTCTACAGGTAAATTTAAGTGATTATGCTTAATCTTAGTTATTTTTTTGTGTTTATCACTAGTGAGATTACCAAACTCATCATAGATGTAATCAGCACCTGCAGTATTTACTTGTTTAAAACCTTCTTGATTTCCTGTGGCATCTCTTACAGTAGATAACCTATTACTTCCTGATTCATAACCATAAGTAAGCTTATCAATTACTGTTGTTACTCCCCCTACAGAAGCTCCATTTCTATCAAGTTTTAAAATATTTCCATTTTTGTCATAGGCTAGTTTTTCATCATATAGATTAGCTGTTGAAGCTGAATTTAAATCAGGAGATTTAAAAGAACCTAATACTAATCTATTAGCTCCATCGTACACATAACCATAACTGCGCTTTTTATTATCTATACCACTAACCCAAATTTGTTCTGAGATATTACCGTTGTAAAGGGCATTTATACCACTAATACTTTGTTCAGGCTTATTGTAGTTTAATTTAAGGGCAAATAATGAGCGCTTGCCATTGTTTAATTGTCCTATGTTATTTGTATTGTTAATCTCTGTAAGCCATCCTCTGACATTATATTTATACTGTAATTCTTGTAAGAATGTATTAGTAGTTGTCGCACTACCTGAGCGCTTTCCACCAACGCGTTTTTTCTCTAAAGCCCCTAGTTCATCATATACGTTTTCAAAAAGCACAACTTCTGCTAAATTATTAACCTTATGAGTTTGATGTAACAATCTTTCTGCGTGATCATAAACAAAGTTTTCTTCAACAATACTTTGCACTGCAACGTTATCTCTTTTGTGTTTAGTGGTTACTTTTAATGGAAGTCCTGTAAAAGTATACTTTGTATCTACTTGTGTATATCCTTGTAAATAATTCTTAGTATAACTTCTAAGAACACGACTGTTATAATCATACAACATAAAAGTAATATTTGCTTTATTCTCACTAGAAGTAGTTAATACTCTTGTCCAATTTCCTGTGAGTAATCCTTTTGCATTTTGTATAACTGTTTGACCTTCTATTGCTGTAAAGTTAGTTGCTGCTCCAGGATAGGTATAGTCGTCATAATAGTTAACACTTAGTACAGTAAGGTTATCTTTTGGAAAAACAGTATTAGTGTAAGTTACAGGTGCTCCTCCGATGTTTGTTGATAAGGCTCTTTTCTCAAAAGATATAGCATTAGCATTTACATTATCCTGAAAAGTCTTACGCGTAGTCTCACTAACTGTTAATCCACTGTAAAACCCACTGTAAATCACTCTAGAATGAGCATCGTACTTAGTTACCATCCATCCTTTAGCCTCAGTGCCAAAAGGATTATATACAGGTCCTATAGCTACTAGTCTATCTGATTTATCATAGACCATATATTCCCAAGTCTTACCTGGTAGCTTTTTAGCAACTAGTCGGTTTTTGGTATCGTATTTATATTGATAACCTAGCTTGTCTACATTAGCCAAGGTAACATCACCATTTAATAGTGGAGAAGTTACTATAGATAGATTTCCATATTGATCATAGATATAATAAGTATCTAATGTTTCTCCAGTACCTGTAATCACTCCAGAGCTTCTTAAAGGGTTATTAGGCAACTGCTCTACTTCTTTTGTGGTATTATCTATCTGGTTGTCTACATTTTTTTCTAGATTTTCTACGATCTTGTCAAAATTATCAATGACATCCTGTACTGACTTTCCTTTAAGTTCATCACCAATTATATTACTTGCACTAGGCATAGGGCTTGACATAGGTGCATTAGAAACTGTACTAAATAAAGTAGGCACCCCTTGAAGATTGTTATAGACTCTTTTTAATACTACTTTTCCTTCTTGATCTTTAAACTCTTGTGTCACATTACCATTTTCATCTGATACAGAAGTTACATAAAGTGAATTTACAGGATATGTTCCTTTCTCTACAATAGTTACATTATAAATTCCTGTAGCTGAAGCTAAAGTTGCTTTTGCCTGTCTATACTTAACCTCATTTGCTGTATTGAATCGATACGAAAAATCGATTGTATTGTTACCACTAATTTTCCAATCCTCTCCAGGAGAACCTGTCTTTAATACTCTTTTAAGAGGTGATTTTTCATACAATGTCTCACTATAAGGATTAGTAGTTTTTTGGTACTTATCCGTATTGTAATAATTAAGTGTACCAGTTTTAGCGTTAGCTACATACTCAGAACTTCCATTAGCAACTGGATAACTTAAAAAATCTTTGGTTTGACCTATATTTAAATCATATTCCGTGTACTTTACAACACTTTTTTTAGTTGGGCTAGCACCTACTGCCACTTCTTGTATAGGTCGTCCCAAACCATCGTAATACACTACCTGTGTTTTCTGAGCTAAAGTAGTACTTGCTTGTTTGACAGGCTGTGTATATTGAGTAGTCTTAATATAATTTTGAGACTTCGTTTGAGCTACTATTGCATGTAAACAACAAATACTAAATAGTAGTATATATAGATATGTTTTCATCTCTGCTTAGTTTTTTAGTTGTTCTTATAGTTGTACTCATATTCATTTAGAATATTACCGTCTTTATCTTTTATCGCCTTTAGACGATTAGCCCCATCATACTCATAAGTTATATATACACCTTTAGGGTCTGTGAGCTTAGTCACTCCCACAAGTGGTTTGTGTTCATAAGTGGTAATCAGTGCCTCTTTTAAACTAGCATTAGTTCTAAGATTATTGATCTGAGCTAGTTTACTCTCATCCATTGTATAAAGATTAGCTACAGATACGCCTAGTGCACTTGCTACCTGCTCTTTAGATGCATTCTCTATCTTTGCTATTAATAAATCACTATTGTATCCATAGAGATAAGTTTCTTTAACACCACCTGTCTCTAATTCAATTATATTTCCATTTCTACTATCTCTGTGAAGTATTTTTTGATTACTTTCTAATGCAGCAGTGCCTTTACTGATCTTTATCTCTTGTTTATCAATTATACTATTTCCCCAATTCTTATACGTGTTTTCAATAGTTTGTAATTTTTCTGAATTCTCAGAAAGCTCATATTTAATAACCTCTGCTTTTTTATTGTTTAGATACAAAAGATCTCCACTTGATGGATAGGTAAACTTCTCAATTCTATTTTTGTTTTTTAAAACTGTATTTATCTGAACTGGCGATTCTATAGCATTGCCATAGAGATATGTTTTTTTAGTCTCTATAAAATCATTTTCAAAATAGTTCCTTTCTGTTTCACTTGTTTTTCTAACCCAAGCGCTCTCTATTGGTAATAACTGATATGTAAAATAATTATTACTACCAGTAATATTATTTAGATTTGTTGAGAACTTCCCTTTTAAAAGAATATTATAACTCACACTACCAGTACCTATGCTATTGCTAGAAAGAGTAGTAAAGTTTTTATCATATTCATAAGTGTTTATCAAACTATACTTTAGCTTATTATCTAATCCATAAACACTTTTGTGAAGTAAAATTCCTTGTTTAAAATCATTTTTTATTGAGTAATTAAAGTCATAGTTGTAACTAGGATAAGTATCAATTAAAACTCCACTAACAGCATTACTTGCCCCTCCACTAAATTCATAATAGGTTCTACCAACTTCTTTTATAGTCTCATGTACATAAGGAAAATAAGGTTCCTCCACATAATTCATAGCACTAGAGGTTCGAACAATCGCTCTACATGTTCTAGAATTGGCAGAGGAAACAGCTCCCATTGTTTTCTCAGACACTCCATGCAATATTGGTAAATTATAAGCTATTTGAGCATGTTGACTTTGTATATCTTGCTTATAGTCATATGTTACCTCTTTTTCCACTACATTATTGTGATTATAACTTCTATAACCATATAAATATATTAATGGAGCTGTTTGATAACTTGTTATTGTATCAGGAACTTCCCTTTCGACACGAATTCTCCCTCGTACAAGGCAGTCTCCATCTTTTGTTAAATCTATATTTATTTTATCTCCTTTTGGGTATAAAGGACCTAGTGTTATATTTTTAGTACTTGAGAAATTATAGAGAACAGTAAGATAAGGATTCCTTGTAAATCCATCAGGAACATTAAAAGATACAGACCCATTAGACCCATGAGCAACAAACTGATCACCTCCTGAAAGATATGCATTATCACAACTATTTACTATATGAAAAAACAATCTATCTCCACTATTAGGTATATAACCTATTTCTCTTAAACTAAATGTTTCATTTTTAAATCCCTCAGTATTATCTCTTTTAAGTTCTACACTTTTTCCAAAAGAAATTGTCTTTGTTTTAACTGTCTTAACAATACTTGTTGGTTGACTATAAATAAATTCTGTGTATCCTTTGCTTGGATAGGTAATCTTTTTTAATAGATAAGCTTGTAATTCTGAATAATGTGCGTCGTCTCTATTTGATCCATTAAAATATTTATTATCAGTTTTTCCTGCAGAACCATTAAGACTAAAACTAAGACTAGGAAGTAAATCTTGATTCCATACTTTGCCATTATAGTTGCCCCAACGATCTAAGGCAAAAGAATCTCTAGGAGGTAACTTTACATCTTCATTGTATTCAAAATAATGTACTTCATTTTGGTTATTGGTCAAAGACAATAGTTTTAATCTGTACTTTTCAGATCTATTAGGACTATTGTCGTCACTTACAAAATATTCATAATTAAACATAAATTGATTAACCAATTGATTGTTATAACTTATTTCTATTTTCTTAAGCGCCTTTGCTGTTGTACCTACATCTTTTCGGTACATCGTATTATCTATAAGTAGTCCCTCTTGAGAGGAATATTTAAAACTTACTTTAGTATTGCCATATTTTATCTCTTTAATATTCAAATTAGGACTAGCTCCACTTATTTTAACTTTTTTATTAACAGGCCAAAGATTTCTATTACACCTTAAACTGTGATCTACCCCACCAAGTTCCCCTTTCATGGCAGATTGTTCTAAATCAAAATCATTATCAAAATCATATTGTATTTGATAGTGGTATAAGAAGGCTAAACCTGTGTCTTCATTGTAATAACTAAAATCTATCTCTTCACTATTGGATAGTTTTATCTTACTTAAAACATAGAAAACATTATAACTTGTAAAATCTTGAGGATAATAGTCACTAGTAATGCTATAAGAGTGTTTTGTGAAATAATAGATATTGGCCTTCATATCTTTAATTGTAATTGCTTAGTACCCGACAAAAATGTTAAATATCTGATTTACAACAAAATAGGCGAGACATATATTTGTAAAAAAGGCTGATATTCAGTATCTTAAAGGAAAAATTCTCACGTAATGCCTTTAGAAACGAACAACAGCCTAGATTACAAAAGTACAGAACTTTTAACGATATTAAAAGGAGGTTTTAAGGATAAACTCAATTTAGCTAGGATCAGTTTTATTTCCTTATTTATCGTGGCTCTATGCAAAGTAAAGTCAGTCAATTTTACAAATATATCTATAGCATTTGACAACTCAGTTAAAGCAGAAAGTAACTGTAGGCGTATTCAACGTTTTGTTTATGATGCTAAGTTAACATCTGAACTTGTAGCTAAGTTCATCTTTGCTATTCTTCCTAAACAAGATAAATATACCCTTGTTATAGATCGTACAAACTGGAAGTTTGGAAATCAAAACATCAACATACTGATGCTTGGTGTTTGTTACAAAAATGTTGCTTTCCCTTTAATATTTAAGATGTTAGATAAAAAAGGAAACTCAAATACCAATGAGAGAAAAGAACTCATTAATGATTTTATAGAATGGTTTGGAAAAGATTGTATAGAGTGCTTATTAGCTGACAGAGAGTTTATTGGAGAACGTTGGATAGAATATTTGAATAACGAAAGAATTAGGTATTATATACGTATTCGAAACAATTTTAAAGTTTATCTACCTCATAAGCAAGAAGATAAATATGCATATCATCTGTTTTACAATTTAAAAGTTGGAGAGTTTAGAGCTTATGAAAAAATTGTGTATCTACATGGACAACTATGTTATCTGTCAGCCACAAAGATAATGACAGATGGCAAAACTGATTATTGTATAATTGTAAGTTTTAATAAACCCGAAAATGCTTCTGAAAAATATAAAGAAAGATGGCAAATAGAAACATTATTTAGAGCAATGAAGTCAAGTGGTTTTAATATTGAAGACACGCATTTAAAGTGTATTAAAAAACTTGAACAGCTCATTATGCTAGTAATGCTTGCACTTGTTTGGTGCTATAAAATTGGAGATTATATCGATACATACATTAAACCTATATCCTTCAAAAAACATAGTAATAGAAGTATTAGTGTAGTAAAATTAGGCCTTGATTACTTGGCTAGACTATTTCATTCTAAAGTTAATCAACTAAATATCAATGTATTTTGTTTTTTGTCGTGTACTTAGTTGTAATTGTTTTCTTATCTGTAGAAAGCGAGATTTCCATATCAGTATATGGAACACCAAAAGACTTTCCTGTAGAATCAAAAACGAATTTGCCATTATGTCCTAAAAAATTATAGGAATAAACAGGTGTTTTTCCTTGTATAGCACCTCCATTAAGTACATCTAAATAACTATATAAGTCCTGAGCTGCACTATTTGTATTATGCACTTCTCCTGTGTCATAGGCTTTTAATTTAGTCTTCATATTTACACCAAGATCATACTCTAAAGAGTGATCTACTGTAATTACGCCATAAGCATTTAAAAGCCAACCAAGCCCAACATTTGAGGCTAATTCGTTTACTTTAATTCCCTTTGAAACATAATCTAGGCTGATGGGTAATTCTAACCCTGTTTTAGTGGAAATAGTATAAATTGGTAAAGATATATTAGGTGTAGCCCTAGTATAATTTAGTGAATAGTCTCCATATTCAACATACTTTCTTACCTCTGGAGGTAGGTTATCCAATCGGTTAAATTTAGTCTGTTGAATATTTCCTGCTTGCCCATAGAGACAAACCTGAATTAAAATAAAAAATAAGATTGATATTTCTCTTTTCATAACTTATTCTTTTACAACATTTACACTTGCCTCTATAACATCTGTCTTAACTGATATAATATAGGTTCCTCTAGAATATCCGCTTAGATTCAGTGGTTCAGTTTGATTTTTGATTACTTGTTGATATAATATTCTACCTGTGATATCATAGAGCTTAAGTAAGCCAGCTTTATATTCCACAGGTATAATGATATTGGTATAAGTAACTACAGGATTGGGGATAGCCTCTATTTTTAGTTTTTCTTTACTTGTATCATTATCTGTCTCTTCTTGGGTTTGATTGTTCTTATCAGATGCTTTCCCCTTTACTTTAACAAGCCAAAAATCATTCATCCCCTTTTGACTACTTTTATCTCTATCTGGTTTAGAGTCTGAGGTTCCTGCAAATACATACGCTCCATCTCTAGTTTCTATCAGTTTAGAAAGAACATTTTCTCCCTTGCCAGAGATACTCTTTTCCCATAGCACATCTCCTTCTTTGTTAAGTAGTGTGCCTAGAAAACTTACCTTAGTTCCTTGTTTTGTCTTCTCTAGAGTTGTACCACCAAGTAGGATTGTACCATTATCTTTAACTAGACCATTACTTAAAAAGTTTCTTGAGCCATAACCATAGGAAAGTTCTTGTTTTACCTCTCCCTGATTATCAATATCTAGTGACCAATAATCTACCTCGGATTGCAATCCACTGTTTTTAGCAGTCCCCACTTCTGAATCCGATATCCCATATAGTCTATAACCATCCTTTGAGACTTCCTGTATTTGCTTTAACTCATCATTGCCCTCTGAACCATACGTCTTTTGCCAAAGTTCCTTACCATCAGCATTTATCTTAATTACCCAATAATCATTGTTGCCAAAAGAATCACTTGTTTTATTTCCACTTACTGATGAATTGCTATAACCTCCTATTAAAAATCCCTTATCACTTGTAGCTATAATATCTGATCCGATATCGTCGTATTCTCCCCCGAAACTTCTCTGCCATTTTATTACTCCTTCAGAGTTAATTCTTATCACCCAAATATCCTGTCCTCCATAATAAGGTACAGCCTTATTTCCTCCACTAGATGAGTTGCTATTGATCAAAAGAATATAATCTCCTCCTATTAAAGGAAGTACTTTAACAAGTTCTTCTTTTTCTAATCCTCCATAGGCTTTTTGCCATAGCACATTACGCGCTGCATCGAGCTTTATAATCCAAGCGTCACTCTTTCCTATTAAACTTTCTGTTTTGTAATTATCCCTATCACTACTTGAGCTAAGACCTAAAATAAAGCCTCCATCTTTTAAGGTATGAGCAACACTGTTTAGAAAATTGTCTCCATTGCCTCCTATACGCAAGTCCCACTCTTTCTTACCACTAGCTCTCATTTTCCACAGCCAGGCATCATAGTTACTACTGCGCTCTTTTGTAAGATCTCCGCTTTTAAAAGATTGAGTTGCACCAGCTAACAAAAAACCGTTATCTGCTGTGGGAATCATATCTAATAAGTATTCAGAGTTATTACCTCCTAAGGTTTGTTCCCACAAAATCTTTTGCGAATAACAGTTTAGGGACAAACAGAAAAATAAAGGATAGAGTAGTTGTTTTTTCATCGTTTAGAATTAATTTAATTATGTTAAAATTAATATAATATTAACTATAGATTACAAGTGTAAAAAAATATATCAAAAAACGATACTTTTATATTTAATACAACAAACAACAAAACAAACACACACTATAAAAGACATTATATTATTATTTTAATAAATAACACAGCTATAAATCAGTGTATAAAAGGCGATTTGATTCTTATCTACTTCTTTTTAATCTTTTTTTGATGCTAGCTTCTAACTTAAAATTCAACTGCTCCTCATATTGAATAGGTATGGATAAAAAGTTGAAAAAACTCAAGCTTTCAATACTAAACAACTCTGTTAATCTCTTAAAATCAATAATATTATCTAATGAAATATCTTGAATATATTTATAATAATCTTCTCTATTTAAACTGTTTTCGACCTGTTCCAATAAATTTAAAGACTGCTTTTCTTCAATGCTTCCCTTATCCATAGTAACAGAATACACAAGCTTTTCTTTGAGTTCTCTCTGATAATCAAACATATCATCAAAAAGCCTTTCGCTATTTACTTTAAAAGCAAGATTGTCAAACTGTCCAAACTTAGCGGATTGCTCAGTATTTTTTACCTCTTGAATTATTCTTAGGACTTAGCTTTATCTTGTTAGTTATATCCTTGCGACTAACTATAATTTGTAAGTGCATTTGCTCACCCTCTTTAATTTCACCAACGCTTACTTCTCCGCTTTTTGCTTTTTCATCAATATTAGAGTAATACCGAAAATGTTCAAGTTTTCCAAACCAAAGAAGGTCTTTGCTACTTATTATACTCTCTTTTCTAAAGTTGAGTGCATAAGCATCCATAACAGCGGTAGCATATTCTTTTAGTTTCTGCTGTAGCAATTCTTCTCCGTACTTCTGTTTTAAAAAGAGAATCTCTTTCTCACTTGGACTTATATTAACTAAGAAAAACTTATCATCCGTTTTGCAAAGCTTAGCTACGTTATTATCAAGCTTAACTCTTACTTCTTGATGTGACACATCATATCTACCATTAGTAAACCAAAGTTCCTTCTTTTCATCATTAGCCTTTAGTTTGTTTTCTTTTTCTAAGTAGGCAACAAGTCTTGCAGAACTACCTTTATTGCTTCCAGTTTCTGAATCAGTAATATTTATAAACATAATTACATATTATTTAAGGATTGTCTTACATGCTCTATTAACTGTTCTTTCTTTGCATTAGCTGTTGCCCAACCCATTTCTTCACGTGAATGGATGTAATACTCTAAAAGCTTGCTAAACTGCTCTTTGAGCTCATCTTTTTGCCTTTGATGATTTATTAGTACTCTTATTCCACCTATTATGCTTTTAGTATTCTTGACTAGGGCAGTACTTATCTCACTTTCTCTAGCTAAATGATTATCAATCTTACTAAGCTTATCATTACTTTGAACCATAGCAACTTTTAAAAGTCCTACATCTGTAAAGCTTGGCAATAAAAAATCTTTCTCTTGTTGTTTTATAAAAGAGATTATCCGACCGATTCCCGAGGATAATTCCCTTTTTAAAACTTCATCTCCAAAGTCCGATGGATCTTTTTTACTTCTATAGAAGTAATCCACCATCTGAGTAAATAACTCTTTCTTGCTTCGCTTAAATCCTAAAGCGAGCTTTTCAAGCTTTTAATTGACTGGTTTTGAAAAGCGAATACTACTTGTGTCTAATTGTTTCATACAAATTCCTTTTTAAATTCATTAATCTTAAAAGAGTATACTCTTAAGTATACCCAAATCCCATCTTTATAAAGGCTGAAAGCCCCAGAGTATACCTTCAGTATACTCAAACCCTTTGCAACGTCAGTAAAAAGGCAAGCGACTAGGGCTCTGCCCAAGTCCCGCTTGCTTTTTTCAAAACCATATATTACCGTAAAAGAAAAGAGTAGTGATATACTACTCTTTTAATATTTCTTAAGGCAAAGTAAATCAATGTGATTCAGAATATTGCAAGACATATTTAGCCAAATAGAGTCAGTTCCTTTTTATTAATTAATTTTGTGTATAAACCTCTTCTATATTGTTTAATCCTTTATTACACTCAAAATCAAATATGCCTTTTTCATATTGTAGATAACACTCTTTAGCAAGCTCATAAATCTTACAAATGAAATAATAAACTCTGTTCCACTGTTCTTCTGTGTATTTAACAGTTGGGAATTTGATATTAGGATAATTTCTAAGACTTGTATAATTATCAAATAGTATTTCTCTTATCTCCTTATCACAGTCAATAACAAGATTTAATTCTGGGGCATACCATTGAATTAAGCGCCATAGATAACTTATAGTGTGTACTTGTGGCATATAATCCATTTTAGCAAAAAGTATAGCCATTGCAAGTTGCTGTAAGGTATACTTATATAAAATCACATCTGCATCGCTCTGACAGTCCTCTATTTGGTAACTGAGCCTTTTTACAATAGGTTTAACCATTGCTTTACATTCTGTCCAAAATTTTAGTTTAAGTTCACTTAATGGGAACGTTTCTAAATCTGGATCCTCAGCTATTAGTGGTGCTCCAATCCACAGTTTATCCTCTGTTAGATTTGTTCTAAAGAAAGAATGGTATACAGGTATATGTAAATGCCAATTTGATTTTTTTATTAAGATTGTGGTTACATCAACTAAATCTTCAGTATGAAAAGAAACGTATTGTCTTATATTTCCCTCTTCATTGATGTGCAACGTCTCAACACTTGCTATTAATAGTAGATGTAGTTTATAGGGAGTTGGGGGCTCAGAACTTAAGAGTACCTGCTCATTAGCTCTTCTTTTTATTAGATAAAATGACTTCACCTTTTTATATTTCTCTAAAGCCTTTCTTGCTCTTTCCTCAAGAGCCTCTTGTATTTCCGTTATTTGTTCTGGGCTATCTAATGATAGTAATTTTTGTTTGTTTACTATGTATCTATACTTACTTAGTATTCGATGTGGTATTTCTATGTACATAGCTTCTAAAAAATACTGTGCTATGTTAAGGAAATATCCTATTGTTAGTTGTTTTTTGGGTTCTGTCTGTTCAGTAATTTTCTTTGGTTTTAGCTCTTCTCTAAATAATGAAACCATATCTTCTACATAAAAGTCAAAGTCTTCTTCAAAAACATCTTGAACAGGATAGCAATGAGTAAACACAAAATTTAGAAAAGAAGCATTACTATACTGAATACTCCCTGATAGTATAGGTTGAACTCTTTCTTTTGTATCTTGTATTACTTGTTTTATACCAAGCATAGCAGATTGTTCATTTATAAGATTAGTTTTCAACTCCTTTTTTAAGGACTTTAAAAACTTAGTATTTCTTTTGTAATGCTTAGCAAACCATTTAGAAATATATTTTTCAAAATCATTTTCTTTCTGTTTGGATTGATGCAAACTAAACAAAGGTTCGGCATCAAGTAAAGAACCATAAGTGAGATTTTCTTTTTGGAAATTTAATATTGAATACATTATATTCTGAAAAGAATCAGATTGATAAAAATCTTTGATACATAAGCAATAAATATTTACTTGGTAGTGATTAATCCCTTTAGTAATCCATTTGCTTTTACGAATATAATTTAGTTCATCAATATCGTAAAAACAAAGGGTAATAATAGGATGATTGAGCAAGTTATTCTGTGAATAAAAAATAAATCCCACTAATTTTTTTTTGATTAATTCTTCAAGTTCATGTTTTAGTTCGCTTGATAATTTTAAGCTTTCAAGCTTGTTAATGATTGATTTCATAATTACCGTATTTAAGGTTAACAACTGCAATTTCCTACCTTGATTTAAGGTAATCTATTCAATTAAAAGATATTATAGTTTGTGATGTGAATAGTATATCTTCTACAAAAAGTTCATTTTTATGAATCTAAAAAATTATAAAGAAAGTATTATTTGATTTGGGATGATACGCATATTCATCGATTTAATGACTTGCATTGTTGAACTAAATACTGATCAAGATAATACTCAGGCTGATTAAATGCATATTTTATCCCTGATATAGAATAGTTTACCAATATGTAAGAAGGTACTTTTATATAAACCTTAAAAAACTTGAATTATGAAAGCAATCAAAATCCCCTTAGAATCACATTTGTGGACTAAAAGAGGCATCAAATGCCCTTATAAAATTATTAAAGAGATGTTTTCTTCCTACAGCTTAGAAAGCTATAAGACATTTTTAAATGAGTATTCATATTATGTATTAGAAATAAAAAAACGGTATAAAGGAACTGCTGGGGATATGGTATATAGATTTTTCATACTCCATTCTATGTTTAGAGCATGTTATACTATTTTTAAAAAGCCTAAAGGATTTGAAAAACGAAAATTAACTGTCCCTAAAACAGATAATTTTAATGATTTCTACTTAGGCTCTCTCACATTAGAAGAGTACTTAAATCCTTATATGACCTTCAAGAATATTTTTACAATGGTTAGCCTAGAAGATTTAGATTATTTTTCAGCTGATTATATACAAGATGCTTTAAAAGAAAAGCAAATTTTTGAAGTATATTACCAAATTCCTCCTATCTATTTATATAAGCTACTTGATGCTTGTTGGTTAATCCATAAACGAGGTTATCTTAAAGATTCTGAGGAGCTATTATCCACAACGAAATGACGTTTAAATTATCGAGATGTGTCTTTGTCCTTACAAATTGAAAATTTTCCAGTATCAAAGACCACTTGTTTTTCTCCCGAAGGTCGCAAAATTGGTAAAGAGAAAGGAGTATTAATTACCCAAATAAAGCAAAAAAGCTAGAGTACAAAATTACATGTACTCTAGCTTTTTCTTATATCCAATGATAGGATTTATCTTTTCTGTTTTGATAACAAAGCATATCTTCTTTTCTAAGTTCTGGAAAAAATCTAATGGCTCTTTCAATAGCGTAATTAGGTAAGAACTTAATCTCCTTACATATTGTAAGAAGCACTTTTTCTTTGCTATACAACCGAACGATTTCATCTATTTCACTCTGATCGCCACGTTCAATTACACGTACTATAATGGGAATATATGCTTTCTGATAATCAAGCTTATTAATGTCAGTGTCCCAAAATAATTGAGTTCCTAAAGTTGAAATATCAGTTAGTTTTTGTTCTTTTTTCATATTATAAATATAGTGATTTCATGAAGGTTAAGCAACTGTTTATCTGCGTATTCCTCTTTTTCTAACATGTTGGTCTATTTTTTTATCGGGTTCTAAATCGAATTTAAAAGAGGGATTTGCAACAGCTTTTTCTAAACGTTCTTTCATTCTATCCCAATTACTTTCTTTTCCATGCATCAAGATAACCTCAAAATCTCGATAGATATTCTCATAAAAAGTTAATGCATAGGATGCTAATGCTGTATTACCATTATACTTGTTTTTATAAGCATCTAAATAGGTTTGCAAAGGATTGTGCTCTAAAAGAAAATACATATCAACAAAGTCTTTGATACGTGTTCCGCTTTGAAAAATAGCATGAAGTTTCATTGCTCCAATATCTTCTAAAGAAGCTAATCGTACATTGTCTATATTCAATACTTCTTTTTGCAAAGGATATTTATGTGCAATAATATCTACTTTAACTCGATTGATATCCATTAAAATAGTATTATTAAACATTTCCTTTATATTAGCATTAAGCTTTTGTTTTAAATGTTGTGATATCGATTTATAATCAAAATCTTTGGTCGAAAATAGGTCTATATCAATACTAATTCGATGACCTATTTGCAGGCTTAATGCTGTTCCTCCTACAAGAATAAAATCTTGTAACTTTTCATCTTTCATAAGCCTTTGAAGTAATTCCCAAAGCTCATTAATAACGGTTTGTTTATATAACATAATTAAAAAATTTTCAGAAAAGTATTCCTGAAAACCTCCTATATTATGTATTGGCTTAATGAGGTTCTATTTGTCTTTATAAGTCACAAAAAAAAGCCTAACCATAGGTTAAGCTTTCATATATTTATTAATAATCTATTTACTTCGTTTGAATCAACTTCTCTAAACGAACCATCATTTCATCTTTTTCTTTTAGCATACGTTCGTACAAGGCAATCTTTTCTTCGTGAAGTTGAACAATTTTATCAATAGGGTTGTTATTAAAAACTGGACTATAATTTATCAAGCCTTGTGTGCCATGAAATGTACTTGATATTATATTAATAGCTTGCTCTTCATCAAAATTCTCAATTGCTTCTACAGGTATTTTAAGCACCTTTGAAATCTGTTGCAACAGTGAATTATCAATGACTTCTTTTTGTTCAAGTAAAGATATCTTCTTTTGATTCCAATCCTCTCCTAAATCAAAAGCAAGAACCTCTTGCTTGATTCCAAGCATTTCTCTAAAACGCTTTACATTTCTTCCTTGGTGTATTTTATGTTCCATAATTAATAGCTGAGTTAAGAAGGCTCAAAGATAAAGCCAATGATTTAAAAAGATTGAATTGTAAAGTTATAAAATAATCGGTAAGATATCCCAATATGAGAATATTATAGTTGTTTAATAGGAAATTCATAGCAAAATAGACCTTGAAACTGCCAAAAACAGAGTATCATCTGTTTTGATTGTAGTTTAGTTGTTTAACCAAAAAAATAACTATCATGGAAAGTCAAATTACAAAAGACGATTTGAGATTGTTTGCTCAAACAATCATTGGAGAGTTAAAAGATCTATTAGTCAAGCAAAACAAAGAAACTTCTCTTGAATGGGTAAAGGCTAAAGTAGCAAGACAATTACTCAGTATCTCGCCAGCTTCACTACAAACACTACGCATTAGTGGTAAATTGCAGTATCGCAAAATACTTGGTTCGTATTACTACAACAGAAAAGATATTATGAACCTTTTTAATGAGTAGAAGTTTACTTTTACTCATTAAAAAGGTTGGAAATTGACTCCCTTAAATTTCTTGTTTGCAAAACTACAATTGAATTGTTAGAAAGTGTAGAGAATTTAAGGGAGTTCCTATTATCCATTTAACTGATTAATAAAATTAGTTAGTTGAGTTAATTTATCAGGATTTAGATTTTTTAAACTCTCAAGTAAGTCAGTATAATTATTCGTTTGCTTATTTGATTTCCCTTCAAGTTTACCTTTTAAAATCTGCATTTCACTTTTAATAGCTTCTTCTTCAGTTAAAGCGTATTCCTCTGTTTGTTTAACAGAGTGATGTCCTAACATTTCTTTTACTACGTGAATAGGTACACCATTACCAAGAGTAACGGTACTTCCAAAAGTTCTTCTTGCTTTATGGGTGTTTAACTCACTTATCTCACATAGTGAGGCAATCTCTTTTAAGTACTCATTCATCTTTTGATTAGAGCGAACGGGAAGAACGATATCTTTACCAATACAGTCAGGATGATTTTTATACTTTTCCATTATCTCTATTGCTTTTGGAAGTAGAGGGATAGTAATATTCGCATCTGTCTTTTGTCTGTTAGTTCTTATCCACAGATTGCCCTCTTCATCTTTTGTAATATCACTTTTCTTTAACTGATATACATCGATATAAGCAAGGCCAGTATAACACTGAAATACAAATACATCTCTTACAGTACTTACTCTATCATTTTGAAACTCTTTATTTTCTAAAATAGATAGTTCTTGTTTACTTAAAGGTTTCTTATTGAGCTTTGTCTTTTTAGGTTTGTATTGTACAAAAGGATTAGAAGATATTATTCCCTTAGCAACTGCTCGTAAAACAATCTTTTTGAAGTTTGAGATATACTTTATAGCCGTATTGTTAGAACACGCTCTAACAGTCTTTAAATAGTGTTCATAACCAATTACAAACTCATAGTTAAGTTCTCTAAACTCTATGTCTTCTTTACCATATACATAACGGATATATTCTCCAACATGCGATCTAGCTGTTACGTATCTTTCATGAGTTCCAATAGCATATTCTTTAGGTACAAGTTTAAAAACTTCATCATTGTGCTTTTGGAATTCTTCTAAAACTTTAATCCTACTAGTCCCTTTACCTTGTATATGATCCATAAGAATTGAAGCAGTAATAGGTAGTTCATTACTTAAGAGCTCTAATTTGTACTTAGTAATTTTAGATACAATTGTATCTAATAGGTAGTTTAAGGTTTTAGCGTCTTCTTTAGTGCCATTAGCACGACCTGCTTTTTGGTTCCATCTTTTGATATCCCATCTATGACTAAGTGAAGTCTCTTTGCGAATACCATCTACTGTGATTCGAAGGTAAACACCTCTTAAATCACTTTTCTTCCTACTTGGTTTGAGAAAGAAATTAATTGATAACTGTTTTTCTAACATAATTCAACTGTTTTTAAATATTAATAAATGTCGAATTAAAACGTTCCAAAATCACAGTTTAAAACTCTCTGGCGCCTTTTGGCGTAAGGGTTCGTTAAGTTCAAAGGTGCGCATCACTAGGAATTTTTTTTGTGCACCGAATCTGTAACTTTTTTGGGTGCACTTTTAAAAATAATGTGATACCCCTAAAAAAGAAAAAACCTATAACTCATTGTGAATCATAGGTTTTGTGCTTTTTTACTAACTTTTGAAAAGTTACTATTTATAATTTTGCGGAGAAAGAGGGAATATAACCTACACATAAATAGAGTATCATAAAATACTATTATTTTGATTTATTGATAGTTATGTTTTTATTAAGTCGGTTGAATACCATAAAATAGTATATGATAGTATTAAAATTGGGTGTATATTTGGGTGCTATTACAAATAACTATGACTATAAAAAGAAAGATAACTATTGCTATTGAAAAGAGAAAAAAGGATGGTGTATTAATCACAGAGAACGTTCCAATTCGTGCAAGAGTGGTATATAATGGTGGTCGTGTAGAACTCTTTACAGGCTACCGCATTGATGCTTCTAAATGGGATGAAGCAAAAGAAAAGGTACGTAATGGGTGTACCAATAAGCTAAAACAAAGTTCTTCCGAAATCAATACAGCAATACAGGAGCTATCTACTACAATAGATAGAATCTTTAAAGAGTATGAATTGAAAAACGAAGTACCTTCATTTGAACTCTTAAAAGATGAAATAAAACGTTACTCAGATAAACAAACCATATCAGCAATAGAAAAGAATCTCTTTACTGCTTTTGATGAGTTTGTAAAAAGTAGTGGTAAACGCAATGATTGGACAACTGCTACTTACACCAAGTTTAATACTGTTCGTTCACATCTTTTTTCTTTCAAAAGCAATTTTCAGTTTACTGATATTAACGAAAAGACTTTATTAGACTACGTTTCATTTCTACGCATTGAAAAACAGATGCGTAACAGTACCATTGAAAAGCAAATTAGTTTTGTAAAGTGGTTTTTGAAGTGGTGTAAAAACAACAATTATACAATTACTTATAATTTTGAAGAGTTTAAACCAAAGTTAAAAGAAACCTCTAAAAAGATAATCTTCTTAACCCAAGAGGAAATCGAACAGATTAAATCAACAGATTTAGGTACAAAATCATACTTAGAACGAGTACGTGATGTATTGCTTTTCTGTTGTTACACAGGACTTCGCTATTCAGATGCTTTTAGCCTAACAAGACACGACATTAAAAATGATGCGATTGAGTTTGTTACCAAAAAGACAAATGATATGCTGAGAGTTGAATTAAACAAACACAGTAGAGCAATATTAGAGAAATACAAAGATGTACCTTTTGAAAAAGGAAAGGCTCTACCTGTTATTTCTAACCAAAAGATGAATGACTACATAAAAGAACTTGGAGAGTTAGCAGAGATTGACGAACCAATCCGAGAAACGTATTATGTAGGCAATGAAAGAGTAGATGAAGTAAAACCTAAATACGAACATTTAAGCACGCACGTAGGACGAAGAACATTTATCTGTACCGCCTTATCATTGGGGATACCTGTACAGGTTGTAATGAAATGGACAGGACATTCAGACTACAAATCAATGAAACCTTATATTGATGTAGCTGATACAATTAAAGCGAATGCAATGACTAAATTTGATATGATATGAGTTTAGATAATCCTCTTTTGAAACACTTAAATGAGTATTTAAAAATACTAAAAGAACTATCAAATTTATTAGATACTGATTCCTTACAACAGAACACATATCAATGTATTCGACAGGAGAGTTATGCTAAAGCATTTAGCGATTTAACAAAACTTGATATTGATGCTCTTTTAATAACAGGACAAGCAGAGAGTTTATCTAAAAAAGTATTTCTGAATATACTAAAGCAGATTGAAGTTATTAATAAGCTTATTGATGATAAAGACGAGTTAATAACTCATTTTGATTTTATTCATTTATATGATAAAGTACTACTTCCTAAAATGTTTGAGAACAAAATCTTAATTGCGCGACAGGATTTAAAAGAAATAAAGGAAAAAGAAAAACCTATCTGGGTATCACAATGTGAATTTGATGAAGATAAAAAGTATTGGGAGAAAGAACTTTATAGGGTTTTAGCAGAAAGAGATACCTATACACAGGATAATGTGCATCTAATTCAAAACTATTATCACAAAATACGAGATTACCTTTTAATAGTTAAAGAAGATATTTATGTGTATTACCCTGAAGATAGACTTCGTTTAGAATCTGATTTATTTGAGATCAAAGATGTACTTAAACTTTATAACTCTGCTTTAGAATTAAAATGTTTTAAGGAAGATGATTTAGCATTTGAAGATTTTTATTTAATATTTAATTTAAGAGAGCCTAAAGCTCGATTTGATTCAACGTTTAAATACATAACAAAATTTGCTCAACCACCACTATATGAAATGATGAAGGATATAGAAAAAGATGTTAGAGATAAAGTGATTGACTTCATTGTGTTGAAATTAAAACTAAAGTCTGCATTGACAATTTCGAAACGCTTTTATAAACCTTCAGAAGAAATTTAATTATTGTTTTAATCCTTTTAAGTTCATTAAAGAGTTTTTAAAGTCTTTTATTTTTGATTTCCTCAAAAATAAATAACCAAACGCATATAACTAATTCATTATTAATTATATGCATTTTGTTTTTTTATCAAATTCCACACATTTCCACAGAAATTTACAGATAGTTTTGAATTGTTCGAACATCACAAAATCGTATAATTTAAAAACTAAAACTATGTATATAAGCGAATTAAAAGAAAAGCCAGTTTGGCAAATGACAGGAGAAGAACTATTACAGTTATTACAAACAGTATCTATAAAGGATTTTAAAGAACTCAATACTTCGCAAGAAACGCAACAATCTACAAAGCGTTATGTTTACGGAATACGTGGTATAGCAGACCTACTTGGGTGCAGTATTACCACTGCTAATAAAATCAAGAAAGAAGGTCATATTAAAAAAGCGATTATCCAAAGAGGTAGAAAAATTATAGTCGATGCTGACTTGGCATTAGAACTATTCGCTAAAAAATAAAAGGGACAACTTCCGCAAATCGTCCCTTAATATCCAATTAAAGTATAACTGAATTCTTATCGTGTAAAGATAAGGATTATTAAAACACAAGTAAATATGAGCTTAGATATACCCTATATCCGAGTAGGAACTGCTTACTTTAAAATCATCGAAAAACCTTTGATATCTGGCGATAAAGTTAAAGTAATGGTGCGTTGGACTCGTGAAACGATTGTATCAGATCACGGAAAGTCCTACTTAGAAAACGTCTTAAAATTAGATGGCTTTTGCTGTATTCCAGACCATCTTAACTATCAACCAATCGTAGAAAACTTTTTTAATACCTATAATGAATTAAATATGAAACCAATAGAAGAAGATTTTAACTTAAAAGAATTAGAACAATTGATTCCAAACTCACTACACTTTATAAAACACATATTTGGAAGTGAACAATACGAATATGGTTTAGACTATCTAAAGCTATTGTATGAGAAGCCAACGCAAACCTTACCAATATTGTGTCTTGTTAGTAAAGAACGTGCAACAGGAAAAAGCTCTTTTATCAAATGGCTTAAAAATATCTTTGGACTTAATATGACTTATATTAAAGGAGATTCTTTTGGTTCTCAATTTAACGCTGATTGGGCAAGTATGCTATTAGTTGCCATAGATGAAGTATTCTTTGATAAGAAAGAGATTACAGAGCGTTTAAAGTACCTTTCTACTACTGACAAAGACAAAGTTGAAGCAAAGGGAAAAGACAGACAGGAAATAGAGTTTTTCGCCAAGTTTATTCTTTGCTCTAACAATGAGGATGATTTCATTCAAATAGACGAAGAAGAAATACGTTTTTGGATTCGAAAGATTAAACCTATTGAATCAGAAGACGTTCACTTTATCAAGAAGCTAACAAGTGAAGTTCCTTATTTTATCAAATACTTACTTCTACGACCTTATTACACCACGCAACAAACCCGAATGTGGTTTACACCTAAACAGATACTTACAGCTTCTCTTTTAAAGCTAATTAGTAAAAACAAAATAGAGATTTCAGTTTTAGAACTTTTAAACCTGTGCTTCGAAAAGGTTGACGAGGATGAAATTTGCGTAGCTCCCAATGATTTACTCTTGTTATTACGCAAGACAAACCCAAAACTAATTATATCTGCTAGTGAAATAAGAAAGATTTTAAAGAAATGGGATTTTGAACCACAAAACAACACAAAATCTTATCAAGGAATAGAGCTTTTATCTCATGGAGAATTTGTTAAAATAGAACGTAGAGGACGTTACTACATCATTAAAAAAGATTTATTCTATAAAATATTTGATGCAATGATGCAAGAATAGATTAAACCATTGTTTACTAACAAGTTATACTGCATCAAAGTTTGCATCAAACTAAAAACACGTCAAGTTTGATGCAAGAGTGATGCAAGAAACAAAATGAGTTTGATGCAGTGATGCAAGAGTGATGCAGAGTATTTTATTGAAATACAATTGATTAACACCTTTCTGCATCATTGCATCAAAAAAAACAGATTTTTAACCCGACTATTTCAAAACGTATGAATTGTGAATCAGCTAAACAAATTAGCCTAACAGACTTACTTAAAAAGTTAGGTCATACCCCAACCAAAATAATGAGAGTTGATTGGTGGTATCTCAGTCCATTTAGAACTGAAAAAACAGCATCATTTAAAGTGAATATTGATAAAAACGTGTTTTATGACCATTCTGCTGGTTTTGGTGGAACAACACTTGATTTTGTGATGAAGTACAATAATTGCGATATTAAATCAGCTTTAGAATTGCTCAAAAACGATTCTTTTTCTTTTCATCAGCCAATTATTGTGAGTTCTAACATTATTCAAGAACCAACATATACAATTCAAGCGATTAAGCCATTAACACATCCAAACTTGATACAATATATCACTGAGCGTAATCTTAGCCTTAAAATGGCTCAAACTTATTGTAAGGAAGTACACTATACTCTAAACAACAAATCATATTACGCTGTTGGTTTTCCCAATACCACCATAAATGGTTTCGAACTAAGAAACGTGTATATAAAAATGTGTCTTGGAAAAAAGGCAGTAACCTACTTTGATAACAAAAGTAAACATATTGTCTTGTTTGAATCTTGGAGTGATTACATCAGCTTTTTAACCCTTTATCCAAATGCAGAAAAGCAATATGATTATTTGATTCTTAATTCCGTATCAATGTTGAATAATACAATAATTAAAACACCAAATAATTATTTGTACAAATGTACAAATGGGGAATTGTATAAATGTATCAATGTACAAATGGATAAAAGTATCAATAATACTTTGTACAAAGAATTAAAGTATGAAAGTATTATTTGTTGTTTCGACAATGATAAAGCTGGAGAAAGTGCCTTTCAAAAAGTAGCTCAGACCTATACAAACGTTGTTGATGGACGAAAACTGTACGAGAATCACAAAGATTTGAATGATTATTTACTAACTATTAACCGCAATGATTTGACGTGAGAATTATCGAGATGTGTCTTTGTCCTTACAAATTGGAGATTTGACAGCCAAAGACCACTCGTTTTTCTCCCGAAGGTCGCAAAATGGGTAAGACGATGAAAAAAACAAAGAAGATAGAATTTAGAGTTACCCTTACAGAAGCTCTAATCATAAAAAACAAAGCAGAAAAAGTGGGTTGTAGCGTTTCAGAATACATCCGAAACACCGCACTTGAATATTCTTTAGCGTATAAATTAACTCCTGAAGAAATTGAAGTTTATAAATTACTGAACAAATACGCTGATAATTTTAGGCGAATAAGCAACCTTTTTAAGCTTGGTGATACAACAGGAGTTAAAGAACACACTATTGAAACAGCTAATCTAATTCGGACTCACTTACAAAAACTACTGTAATTATGATAGCTAAAGCAAAATCTTGTGTTGGTGGCACAGCATTATTCAATTACGTAATTGATGATAAAAAGGGATATGAGCTATTAAGAAACAATCTTTCGGGGGATACTCCGAAAGATATGTTTCAAACGATGCAGATACTACAAAATCAAAACAGCAGATGTAAAAACAACACAATATCGGCTGTTATATCTCCAACTATTGTAGATAGTCAAAAGATGAGCGATAGAGATTTACGAGCATTAGCCGTTGAGTTTTTACTTGGTTTACAAATCGATCCTACCAAAGCTCAATTCATTGCTTTTGTTCATACAGAAAAAGAGCATAAACATATTCATATCATCGCCAATCGCATAGATGAAAATGGCAAAGCTCTAAAAGATAATTACATTGGTTTTGAAGCTCAAAGAGTTGCTCACGAAATAGCACTTAAATACGGTTGGACGTCTATAAGACAAGAAAACGAGAATAAGAAACAAAGAGCTAACAACACAAACTTAATAGCTAAAAACACTATCAAAACAGCTCATAGGGAAGTTTTAAGACAGGAACCAAAAGATTTACAACAATACATTCGATTAATGCTTGAAAAAGATATTGAGGTTAAACCAACTATTAATAAACAGGGGAATATTCAAGGATATCGCTTTATTCATTTACCAACTAATACAAACCTAAAAGCAAGTGAAGTTGACCGAAATATGAAGTTGAATGATTTATTTAAAAATACAGCAAGCACAGAGTCAAAGAATGAAGTAGAAAAACTATTAACTAAGCAAGAAGCAATCGAACCACAAATGCAGAATTGGAAAACAGATGTGTCTGTTTTATTTAGTTTGTTATCTGCTTTTCAACTTAGTGGTAACGATGAAGATGATGAACAAAAAAAACGTAAACGAAGAGCACTAAAAAGATAAACAATGGCAAAGAACCAACCTAAACTCACTGATATGACAGAACTATTACTTCAGCAAGTCATACAATTAGAACACACGATAAAACAAAGTAAAAAAACTCATTTAGATACCATCAAAGAATTAAGTAACATCAAAGTAACAGTAAATGTTGCTGAACTTCGACAGATAGAAAAAGAACAAAGACAACGCTTACAGAATGACTTCGATCAATTTCATCGAGAGATAACAAAAAATAATGAGGAGCTTTTGAAGGTTCACAAGGCTGTTAGCTCAAAGAGGTTATTCTACTTGATTGTATTGAACATCTTTTTACTTTTAACAACAGGTTTTTCAATGTATTTAGCTGTTAAGAATACTATTGAGAAATCGGAGTATGAGCGTTTAGAAAAAGAAAAGGGGCAATTAATAAATCAATTAGAAAATGTAAATCAGTTTTTTAACAAAAATCCAAGGACAGCTAAATCTTTCAAAGAGTGGAGTCAAAAGCAATAATTGAAAAGTGTTTATCAAAGTTATTTCCGTAAAATTTTTAGAGCTTTGAAGGCTCAAAATTTTATGGAATAACTTTGTTGGAATAGGTTCACAATATTTTAAAAGATTTACTAACGACGTGCCGCGTATTGGCGATGGGCGGGATTTTTAGCACTGAACTTTAATCGAAGAACAGAAATTGAATTTTGCACTTCCGTTGATACGAAGCCGTTCAGCCCGCCTATTGCCAATACGATGTTGTACGACGTAGTTATGTTTTGGGTTTTAGTCCAGCTAAATATTTTCGTATGTCATTTTCTAATTTATCCGGGTATTTGTACTCTAATTTTTTTGACAATTCAGTTCCTATTTCTGAAACTAAATCAGTCATTGAAAATAGAGCAGTCCAATTTTCCTTTATATTGCTCCCTGAAAATGTTTGTTCTGTTTTAGCCCACATTTCCTGGTTAAGATACTTTTTGAAAAGTCGTCCATATTTATTGGTCGTTATGTTCCAATTGTGTTCACTTGCAATGTGCCATTCAATTAAAGGAATTAAATATTCTGTGCGAATAACGGTTTCCGACATAAATTTCGCATAGAATATTTCATCTCTCACAAGACACTTTGCCACGTAAGTTGTGTCCCACCAAAAATCGTTTATTAGATTTTGAAACTCTTTTTCAGACGGTTTTTTGATAATGGAAATTTGATAAGTTGGTTTCAGCATTTGCTTTGTAATACCATCTTTATCAATTAAAATTTTATAACCAATATCCCAATCTTCTGGTAATTCTTTCTCTTGCGTTTCCTTTATAAATTTTGATTTGCTGTAAAGTTTAAAATCTACTTTCACACCGTCTTCATAAAGTAGCATTTTCATTGCGTGTTTATGGTTAAAACAACTTTCGTCTTCTTCAATCATAGCAATTGGATTTCCGAATTTAAGCGTCCAGCTTTTGTCTGAAATGTAATTTGTATTATCCTCAAAAACAAATTCAATGTCTAAATCACTAAATTCGTCAACAAGTGCTAAAGGATTTACAAGTGAACTTGTCAGAAGAAGAACTCTTACATCTTCGTTTTTCTCCGACCATTCTATAATTGTTCTTAACTTTTCTTCTCTGACTTTCATTTTGTTTGGTTCGGTTTTACTATGTCGTACAACGGTCAAGTATAAGCGTAGTGCGGGATTTCGGAGCAATTCACTGTCCGCCCACCACAAAGTTTCTTAGGAGCAAAAATGCTCAAATTTAGCAGTTCAGCCCGCATTACGCTTATACAATGTTGGCGGTAGTTTTTTTTATTCAATTCTCCTTAATACCCCCTTTAATTTTGCTTCAACTCCAAGATTATCAAAAAGTTTTTCAGTCAATGTTAATGTCTTCTTGAAAGCTGTTTTAATATCTGTCGGATCTAATTCTGATGTTGTCTCCTGAAATAACGAATACCAATCTGGGTCTATGTCTTTTTCCAAGCTTTTTGTTGGACTTTCCCAATGTTTGGTTTGGTATGTTTCAATTCTTATTAACCAAAGTAAATATTTTTGAACATTTGATAAGCTTTGGTAAGCGTGAGCAAATTCCTGTCGTTTAATTAAGTTGCTTGTTGTAAGTAAAACATTCAACAATGATTGGCTCAACCACAGGATATTTTCATTTGTTGTTCGATCAGGTACTTTAGTTTTTATTTCTTTGAGCGTGTTAGTCAATAAATCTTCTTTATCTACTAAAATCATCTTGTCAAAGTCGCTAAACTCTACCAAACCGTCCCACGATTTGATAACTTCCATTTGGTCGTTTGTCAAAAAATGAAACTCCCCCCTTATCATATTTTCAAAAATGGCAACTTCACTTCCATACTCGTTGGTAAAATATAATGCCAAAGGATGAATTTGGCTTACCCAATTTTCAGCGGAAAAATTTTCTTTATCCTTCAAGAAGATGTAGAATTCAATATCTGAATATTTGTCCCCTTCATTTTTGGTAAATGACCCGTACATAAATACGGCAGAAATATTTTTATCATTTTGAGCTATTGACTTTGTTTTGTCAATCATTTGTAACTGTGTCATTTTCTAATTTTTTAATATTAACAATCGCCCTTTCTACTTTGCGTATTAAAGGATATTTCAATTCTTATTCTATCTTACAGTTACTTATAGCTTCATTTTCTTGAATGTTTTTCGTTGTTAATTGTTTCTTCAAATTACCGCCAACGGTTCGGGGCTTTGCGAGGGAGCGGATTTTATGCACAAACGCTCAATCGAAGAACCGAACTACAAATTTAGCAAAAAGTTTCATACGAAGCACTTAACCCGCTCTCTTGCAAAACCCTTGTTACCTGCTGGCTGTGTTTTTAGGTTTGTATATTGCTATTTTAGCCTGTTATCGTATCAACTTCTTTTTTCAGGTAGTTTAAATTGATTTTGTATTCTTCTTGATTAAGTTCGTCAAATTGTAATTGTTCTATGAATTCAAAAATATCCTGAAGTTTTCGGCTTATTTGATAATACCGTAAAACAGTATCGTTTATTTGATAATCGGGATTGAGTTCACAATATTTTTTCATGAACGAATTGAAATAAGGTTGTTGATAAATGCTAAAAATATCAGCTTCGGGTGGTGCAAATTTTATTCCTTCCCAATCTAAAAGATATAAGTGCTGTTTATTTGTAATAATATTCCAATGATGAATGTCTGTATGGCATAAACAGAATTTCAAATGCTGTTCTTTTAATACTTTAGACAAGTTGTTCCATTCGTTGATTTGACTTTTGATAGTTGAAATATTAGGTTTCAATACCTCTTTGATGTCAACTTTTAAGTGGTCAAAGTTTTTCTCTATCCATTCACTTAATGTGGAAATGAACGGAAGATGGAATGTTTCAGAAATCTGCTTGATGTCAAAAGGAAAATCTTCTAAATTATGTAATTGAGCAACAGTTTCGGCTAATTGTATTACTTGTTCTTCTGTTAAATTTTGTTCTCCAACCGTTTCTCCATCAATGTAATCAAACAAAATGCACACATAATTTTCATCCTCACACTTAAAATTTTCAGATTGCGTTTTAATCAATCGAATTATTTTTCCTTTAAGTGAAGTTTGGTCATCAAGCCAGTCCGCAATTGGAAGATAAATATCTATGTGTTTCGTTAAATAAGATGTTGATTTTCTACTTTTCTCATAAACTTTCAAAAAGTAAAAATGTCCGTTTTTGTCTTCTATTTTGTAAGCCAAAGACGCCCAACCACCTTGCTGTTTAGAAATTATGTTTGTTTTGACAAGATATTTTTCTTGCAATATTTTTATCAATGTTTCAATCATCTTTTATTTTGTGCAGTTTTTGTTTTCGGCTTGCCGGTAACGTTATGTATATGAGCTGTGGCGTGTCTCGGCACGAACCTCTCCAAATATAAACTAACTTTGGCAAACCGCAGGATTTTCCAAATAGGCACAGAACGAGCCATAGCTTATATACGGTGTTGTGCGTTCGTAATTATTTTTTTTTGTTCAAGAAATAATCAATTGATATTTATATAGCAATCCTTCTAGTTGAAATGCAGAAAATTTTGCTTTTTTAAGTTTGTTAAATTCAGGGTCAATAGCGAAGTTTTTTGCATTTCTAAAGTCCGCCTTTTCAAGTATAGTATTTAAAAACCTCGTTCCTGTAAGGTCTGTGTCATTAAAAACTGCTGAAGATAAATCCGATTCAGTAAAATCTGCTTCTTTAAGAGAACATTTTACAAAGTGCGTATTCTTTAACTTTGTCCCAAAAAATGTACAATAATCCATAATACAATTCTCAAATCTGAAAGAAAATGCAAAATTGTTGCATCTTGTAAAATCAATTCCAAGAATTTTGCTTCCTATAAAGCTTGCGTTTCTAAAACCCGTTCCTTCTATTTCTGTCATTGAAAAGTTACAGTCCTGAAAAGTGCATTCTTCAAAACTATTTCCTCTCAAGTCACTTTTTACGAAAATGCACGATATAAACTTACATTTAAAAAATTCTCTATTTCTTAATGTTTTTCCAGAATAATCAACATTTTTAAATTCTTTGTTCTCGTGAGTTATTATTTCATTTGTCATTTTTATATTTTTCTAATTTTGAGTGAGTTTTTCTATGACGCACAACGGGAAACGCATTGGCGAAGTGGCGGATAAATTGGACAAAAAGTTCAATTTAGCGAGAACGTAGCCGATGTGTTTCCACAGAGCTAACTTACAAATAAAAAGCGAATGTGGAACACATTCGGCGGAATAAAATGCAGAAACTTTCAATTTAGCACTTAACCTGCCATTTTGCCAATGCGATGTTATGTGAAGGAATTTTTAGTATCTTTGTATTCAAATAATTCACATTTTATGTATTTCAGCAAGCCTTGGTAATTAAAAATTAAAGTAAATTATTAAATCGTCTTTTTGAGACGGTTGCTATTTGGTACGTTAATTTTTAATTTAAAATAAGGTAATAATGAAAAATATAAAACCCTTAACTTTTCCGTTTAATTCGGAAAATAATACATCCATAAAACAAAGTCTTTTTCGATTTCGAGAATATTTTGATTCTTCTACAATTGTTGGTTTAGGCGAAAACGCACATTTCATAAAAGAGTTTTTTACATTCAGGCATCAAGTTATTGAGTTTTTAGTAACTGAATGTGATTTTGACACCTTGGCATTTGAGTTTGGTTTTTCTGAAGGATTAGAAGTTGATAAGTGGATAAAATCACAAATTCCATTCGACGATTTGGATAAGTTACTGTCACACTTTTATTATCCAAATGAGTTTAAAGATACTTTGCTATGGCTTCGTCGGTATAATCAAGACAATAATAATCAAATTACCTTTTTAGGTGTGGATATTCCTAAAAATGGAGGTTCTTATTTTCCAAACTTTCGTATTGTATCTGATTATTTGCAAAGACTTTCAATCGTTTCTTCTGATGTCTTACAGAAGATTTTAAATCTTGCTGAGAAATTTGATTTCTATTCGACTTCTCAGCTTGCGTTAAATTTATCGCTTTTTGATGAAGCTGAACATAATGAATTAAAAGCATTGCTATTAAAAGTTTACATTCGTTTGATTACTCTTCAACCAAAATTAGAAAGTTTAGAATTTCAATCGATAGTTCATCAAGTTAAAGGCTTGATTTATATGAATTATAATGCTGATGCTATGGAAAGTTTCATTACTGAAAGGGGAATTGAAGGAGATATGGGAGCAAAAGACCAGTATATGGCAGAAAGCATTGATTGGTTTTTGAAAAATTCACTTGGTAAAAAGATTATTTTGGTTGCCCACAATGCTCACATTCAAAAAACTCCGGTAGATTTTGATGGATTTATTAGTTGTTATCCAATGGGGCAAAGACTTTCGATGACTTTTGGAGAAAAATATAAAGCATTTGCAATAACTAATCTACGTGGAGAAACTGCGGCATTGTATCCTGATAATGATTATCAATTTGGCTTTAGGGTTGATAAATTTCCACTTGATTTTCCAGAGTCGGATTCTGTTGAATTTATTATGCAAGAATTTGGAGGAAAAGAATGCTGTTTACTAATGAACAGAAGTACGGAATTAAAAAATTGTAATAAGATTCGATTTGATTCGATGTGCCTAAAAACTGAAATAGAAGAAGCTTTTGACGGAATTTTTCTAATAGAAAAATCAACTGTTTCAGAAGTAGTGGATTGAGAATTTATAAATTTAATTTCGAAACGGCACTTTCTTTTTGGAGGTGCCGTTTTATTCTTTCACATAACGGTTCTCAGCTATACGCAGGCAGGGATTTTAACCACTGAACTTCCTACGAAGAACTGAACTTCAAATTTACCACTTTCCTGTCTTACGAAGCACGAACCCCCTGCTTGCGTATAGGTGATGTTATGCGGTCGGCTTTCATTTTCTCTTCTTTCTCGTTAATTTGTCAAGCAAAGTTACTAAATTTGCAGTAATGACAAAAAAGAAATTGCCCGTTCGTTTTACGGGTCAGCACTTTACTATTGATAAAGTGCTAATAAAAGATGCAATAAGACAAGCAAATATAAGTAATCAGGATACGGTTTTAGATATTGGGGCAGGCAAGGGGTTTTTTACTGTTCATTTATTAAAAATCGCCAACAATGTTGTTGCTATTGAAAACGACACAGCTTTGGTTGAACATTTACGAAAATTATTTTCTGATGCCCGAAATGTTCAAGTTGTCGGTTGTGATTTTAGGAATTTTGCAGTTCCGAAATTTCCTTTCAAAGTGGTGTCAAATATTCCTTATGGCATTACTTCCGATATTTTCAAAATCCTGATGTTTGAGAGTCTTGGAAATTTTCTGGGAGGTTCCATTATCCTTCAGTTAGAACCTACACAAAAGTTATTTTCGAGGAAGCTTTACAATCCATATACCGTTTTCTATCATACTTTTTTTGATTTGAAACTTGTCTATGAGGTAGGTCCTGAAAGTTTCTTGCCACCGCCAACTGTCAAATCAGCCCTGTTAAACATTAAAAGAAAACACTTATTTTTTGATTTTAAGTTTAAAGCCAAATACTTAGCATTTATTTCCTGTCTGTTAGAGAAACCTGATTTATCTGTAAAAACAGCTTTAAAGTCGATTTTCAGGAAAAGTCAGGTCAGGTCAATTTCGGAAAAATTCGGTTTAAACCTTAATGCTCAAATTGTTTGTTTGTCTCCAAGTCAATGGGTAAACTGTTTTTTGGAAATGCTGGAAGTTGTCCCTGAAAAATTTCATCCTTCGTAGTTCAAAGTCGGGTGGTTGTCAAGATGATTTTTTTGGTTTGGTGTCGTCTTTTAAGCTGCCGCATAACGGGAAACGCATTGGCGAAGTGGCGGATAAATTGAACCGAAAGTTCAATTTAGCAGTGACGTAGCCGATGTGTTTCCACAGAAGCTAAATTATTAAAAAAAAGCTGAATGTGGGACACATTCGGCGGAATAAAAAGCACAAAAGTTGAATTTTGAACTTAACCCGCCATTTTGCCAATGCGATGTTGAACTGAACAAGGGAAATGAGCGGTATCCTGCCAGACAGGATACCGACATTCACGAGGTTTCGATGGTTAGTGCGCCGCATCGGAGCGGGCCTGCTACCAGTCGTCGGTTAGACGACTGGCGACTTCTCGGTGGCAGCCCCACGGAGCCGAAGGAGCACCAGCCCCAACGAAACCAGTACCGCCATCGCCGTGGCGTAACAGATCACGGGCCACGCTGTGTCACCGTTTAAAAGTGCCACCGCCAATGTCCCGACAATGCTGACTATCAGGCTTTGAACGCAGAAGTAGAACGCGACCGCTGATCCCGCGATGTCGTCGAACTCTGCCAAAGCGCCGTTCGCGGTAACGGACACCGTGAAGACAATACCGACCGCGACAACCCACATCGGTAGGATGAAGGTGAGGAATGACGGCGAGCCGTAAAGTTCGCCGATCCCCAACAGGACCGCTCCGCAAACAAGCAACGCCATCCCACGCGCCACGCATCCTGCGATGCCCCATCTGGCGACAAAGGACTTCGCGAAACGGGTTGTCACGATCATTACAAGCGCGACAGTGGCGAAGGCAAAGCTGAATCCGATCTCGGAATATTCCGCTTGGCCTATGAGCACACGGGGAGCCGTCGAGAAGAAGACGAAGTAGGTGCCCATACCGGCGCTAAAGCCGACAGTGTAAACCCAAAAAGCCGGACTCGCGAAGATCGGCAAGACAGATCGGCGCGTCTTGACTTGATCCAGAGGGCGGGTTTCGTGCCACCTGAAACCCGCATTTAGGAGTGCGAGCATCGCCAGTATAGCCAAAGTAATGAATATCGCCTGCCATCCCAAGAACTCGCCGATCAATACTCCGGCGATAGGGCCGAGCGCAGGCACGAACGCCAGCATCGAACTGAAAAGGCCGTAGATGACGACACCCTCAGGACGGTTGGCATAAACGTCGCGAACCGTCGCGAACGTCGCCACCAGCATGGCCGACGCGCCCACTGCTTGAAGTAGACGGAAAGCGACAAAGGCCGGTGCAGTTGAAGACCAAGCTGCTCCCAGAGACGCAATGACGAAAGCCGTTGCGCCCGCAAGTAGAATTGGCCGTCGCCCGATTCTGTCTGAGAGCGGACCAAAAATCACCTGGCCCACGCCGAGCATCACCATATAGAGGCTCAACGTGAGTTGGATCATAGCGGGCGTCGTGTTCAGGATGCCGGGCATCGCTGGAACGACAGGGAGATAAATATCCATCGCCAGTGAAGCGAGGATGTCGAAAGGAGCCATCAGCAGCAGTGCTGCCGGCAGCGTATAGGCCCACGCGGGGCGTTGTTTTTGTTTATCAGTCATTTATGTGTTTTTCTATTCCATCAATAATTGATTTCCAATCATCAACGTGTAATTCGTGTCCTGTACCTTCAAGGGTGATTAGATTTGAACCTTTTATTTTTTCTAGTAAAAAACCTGCATTCTTATAATGCCAAATTTTGTCGTCTGTTCCGTGGATAATTAAGGTGGGTTGTTTGATTTCGTTTAATCTGTTCCAATATTCTTCACCACCACCACCTTGCGATGCAGCGTGATTGAACATACTTATATAATTGTTGGCTCTATTGAACTCAGCTCTTATCAGTTTTTCACTTCTTTGTTTGTCAAATTGTTTCTTGCCACTCATTAATTCTGCACCCTGAATTAAATAGTTTACCACACTGTCTTCATTTGTCCAATTGACTGTACCTGCTTTACTATGGAAATCTAAAATACTCGTGTCCATTTCAGGTATAGTTGGGTCTGAGTCTCCCCAAGGGCCTGATGACATAAGAGTTAAGGAGTTAACTCTGTCGGCAAACTTTATTGATGCTATTTGAGAAATTAGTCCGCCCAAAGAAATCCCCACAAAATGTGCTTTGTCAATCTTGTAGCCATCCAATATTGAAATAGCGTCATTAGTTAAGTCAACAATATCGTATGGAGTAGAACCTGGTTCATAATTAGTGGATTTTCCTACATCTCTGTTGTCGTAACGAATAACAAAAAATCCTTTTTCAGATAATTGTTGGCAAAATTCAGTGTCCCAATACAGCATTGATACGGTTGCACCTGCTACCAAAAGGATTGCTGGATTTTTCTTATTTCCAAAACTTTCCGTACAGAGTTCAATGCCGTTTGTTTTAATTATTTTCTCTTTCATTTCTGTTTTCCTTTGTTTGCAACTGATTATTATCAGTCCTAAAATTAATATCCAAAGTAGTTTTTTTTTCATTTATCAATGTTTAACTGTTATGCTGGTATCTTTCACAATGCCCGCTAACGTTTGGCAAATTGGCGATGGAGCCGACTTTTAGCACAAATGTTGAATAGAATTACTAATCTTCAACATTGCACAAAAGTTCAATAGAAGTACTTCACCGGCTCTATTGCCAATTTGTTTGTTATGTGCCGTTTTATTCCATTTTATACATTTAACAATTGCTGAAACGTAAAGTCGGGTTTAAACATTTCAATTTCGTTTTGAGTTGATTCTTCTTGTGCTTCTTTGCCATAGATAAACATTTGCTGTTCATAATTTTTAACAGCCTCTTCAATGCTATTAAATTTTCCATCGGCTAGATTATCAGACAATATCAAGGCATCCACCAACCCACTATTTACTCCCTGCCCTGCAAAAGGCGGCATCAAATGTGCGGCATCCCCAATCATTGTTATGGGTAATGGGCGCTTGCTTTTCCAAGGCTTTTCTAAAGGAAATATCCGTGTAGCCAATCCTACAAATGACAACGTCGTATGAATCAATTCTTTGTAGCGTTCGTCCCAATCGGAAAATTCTTTCAGAAGAAAATCAACGACACTATTTCTGTTTTGAAAATCTACCTGCGTTTGGTTTTTCCATTCATCAGGTGTTTTAAAACTTATTCCAAAATGCAATGCACCATTATTATTGGGGTTAGCAAATAATAAATTACCTTGGTGAGATGCCATTAGCCGGTTTCCATTGCATAGCTGAAAAAATCCAGGACAGTTTATCTCTGGTTGATGAATATCGGCTTGTATATTGAAAGTACCTGTTTCTTCAACTTCCGTGTCGGTAACAAATTTTCTTACCTTGGACATCCCGCCATTGGCAAGAATAACCAAATCTGCTGTTTCACTCGGTTTATTCTCAAAAGTTAGTGTCCACTTCTTCTTACCAGGTTCAAGCATAACAAGTTTTCTATCCCAAATAACCGTGTCGTTTTCTAAACTATTCAACAAGATAGCCCTTAAGTCATTTCTGTTTATTTCAGGATTGTCAAATCGATTTTCGGGCTTTACATTTTTTGTGGATAAAATATTGCCTTTTTCATCAGCAATATTTACACCCATTGGTAAGGCTAAGTCATAATAAGTTTGTAACAATCCCGCTTTTTTCATTGCTTCCTGACCTGAACCTTTGTGTAGGTCAAGGGTTCCACCAAAAATTCTTGCCTCTCGGTCGTTGTCTCTTTCGTAAACTGAAACGTCTATGCCGTTTTGCTGTAATAATTTTGCCATAGTCAGTCCAACGGGTCCACCACCAATTATTGCAACGTTCTTATCACTAAGTAAATTCATTTGTTTGTCTGTATCTATTCGCATTGTCATTCAAAAATGGCACATAACATTGTTATTTCACGAAATAAAACACGGTGTAGTTTCGTAAAATAACACCTATATGCGCATTTCGTAAAATCTGTTGCTAATATAATTACTTTTTTTGTAAATTAGATACTTAGTAAGTTATTTTTTGTGGATAGCGAAACAAAATAGGTTAAATTAGATTTATTTAAGTATGGATAGCGAAACAATATTAAAAACCTTACACGACCGATTGCAAGTGCAACGCTACGCCAATAATACCATAAAATCGTATTGTGGTTATGCACAAATATTCTTAGAGTATATGAATAAATATCGTACGCTCAACGAAATACCTATTGCTGAAATAGAGGGTTTTATTAATGAAAAAGTATTTCAAGACAATATTAGTGCATCTTATCAACGCTCTTTAGTTGGGGCAATTAAGAAGATTTATGAGTTGGTCAATAATCAATCGATAGAGTTAAATTATTTATATCCTAAACGAAAATCAACCCAACTGCCTACTTTCTTTTCTCAAGAAGAAGTGAGAAAAATATTAAATGCTACAGAAAATTTAAAGCATAAAGCAATTCTTACCACTATTTACAGTTGTGGATTACGCTTAAGTGAGTTAATAAATCTTAAACTAACCGATGTAAAATCCGACAGTAATTTACTATTAATACAACAAAGCAAAGGGAATAAAGATAGGCTAGTAGCTTTACCTGATAAGTTATTAAGTTTGTTGCGAGAATATTATATTGAATATAAACCCAAAATATTTTTATTTGAAGGAACTAATGATGAGCAATACAGCGAAAGAAGTGTTCAGTTAGTTTTGAAAAAGTCAATGAAAAAAGCCAATATTGTAACAAAAGGCAGTGTGCATACTTTGCGTCATTCATACGCCACACATTTAATAAAAAGCGGAATTGACATTCGGGTTGTACAAGAATTATTAGGGCATAGTGATATTAGAACAACCATGATTTACACTCATATTACAGATGTAGATAAGAAATCGACACCAAGTCCATTAGATTTTTTGTAACCTAAATTAAAAAACCCAACTTTACATTTTTGGGTGTAAAATTGGGTGTTTATGCTTTAACTGATTAAGTATCAGTGTTTATTGCGGAGAAAGAGGGATTCGAACCCCCGGACCTGTTACAGTCAACAGTTTTCAAGACTGCCGCAATCGACCACTCTGCCATTTCTCCTTTGGTCTACACTACTTGTGTATTGCGAGTGCAAATATAGGCACTTCATTTAGAAATGCAAAAAAATATACACTAAAAAACACACTTTTTTTGCCTACTAAAACTAACCTACTCTATAGTAAATATTTATACTGACTAAAAAAGGTCTTAATAAGTATAAAACTTACTAAGACCTCTAGATTTTCCTGTACCACATGAAATTTCTAGTACTGTATATATTCTGTTATCTCTAGACCATATCCTGTCATTCCTACTCTTTTTCCTTGAGCTGAATTTGATAGTAATTTAATTTTCGAAATATTCAAATCGTGAAGTATTTGAGCTCCAATTCCGAAGTCTTTCTCATCTCCTGATAACTTAGGAGTATCAAGATCTAACTTCGCTCCAGTGTTTTTTAGCATAGCAAGTCTATTTAAAAGACTAGCACTATAATCTTCTTGGGTGATAAATAAGATTGCTCCTTTATCTGCTTCATTAATCTTGGCAAAAGTATTCTCCATACGGATACTTAACTTTCCACTTAAAGCATCAAGGATATCGTTATTACCTATTGTAGAGTTGATACGAGTAAGAACTGCTTCTTGCCCGTTCCAATCTCCTTTAGTCAAAGCGATATGTACTTGGCCATTTGTGTTTTGTTGGTAAGCTCTTAATCTGAAACTACCATATTTAGTATCTATCTCAAAATCTTCTTTCTTTTCTATAAGGCTATCGTGTTTCATTCGATATGCCACAAGAGCTTCTATAGAAATAATCTTCAAATCCCACTTCTTTGCTACCTCCATTAACTGAGGTAAACGAGCCATAGAACCATCTTCATTTAATATTTCTACTAATATTCCTGCAGGCTTAAAACCAGCCAATCTGGCTAAGTCAACTGCAGCCTCCGTATGACCAGTTCTCCTAAGCACTCCACCTTCCTTAGCTATTAAAGGAAATATATGACCAGGACGTCCTAAATCATCTCCTGTAGTCTCTTGTTTTACTAAAGACTCTATTGTTTTGGCACGATCGTATACTGATATACCAGTAGTACATCCATGTCCTTTTAAATCAATCGAAACAGTAAATGCTGTTTGATGAAGTACTGTATTATTATTTACCATTGGATGCAAGTCTAATTCTTGACATCTTTCCTTTGTAAGGGGAGCACAGATAAGTCCTCTTCCATGAGTAGCCATAAAGTTAATCATCTCAGGAGTTACCATCTCTGCAGCGGCGATAAAATCACCTTCGTTTTCACGATCCTCATCATCTACCACTATGATTACTTTTCCCGCTTTGATATCTGCGATTGCTTCCTCGATAGTGTTTAATTGAATGTGATTATGTGACATTATTTTAGTTGTTTTTGTTGTTCTCTGTTGATTTAATCTCTTCTTTATTTGCTTTGAATCGCATTTTTGCTGAAACAAATAAATCTTTTATTGTATCTAAAGACAAGCTAAAGCTGACATCCCCGTTATCCTTAGTTGCTTTATACGTTAAATAAATAGCTAGAGGCGTAAGTGCCAATGAGCCTATCCAACCACCTAAGAAGGGAATAATACCATCCTCTTGAGCCATTTTCTTACCAAAAGTATTAATGAAATGATAAGTAATAAAAATACCTACTGCAAATACAATTGGTAATCCAATACCTCCTTTTCTAATAATAGCTCCTAACGGCGCCCCAATGTAAAACATAAGGAAACAAGAAAAAGCAATTACAAATTTCTCATATAATGCAAGCCAGTGATCATTAATCCTCTTTACTTGGTTTAAAATAGAAAGATCATTACTCTCAGTGTTGAAACTAATATTATTAGTATAATCTATAGCAGATTGTAATATTCTACTTTGATTGTCATAAGTAAACCCTTTTAAAACATTTTCACCTATTTCAGCTATCTTTTTGTCTTTTTTACCAAGGCTATCGACATTAACTGTATTCACAGTTAAAACATTCCCTAATCTTTGGGTAAGATTATCAGCATTTGATGCTTTCTCTGTTATCATTGCTTTTTGAAGAGAATCAATAGTATAGCTAAGCTCACTTATATTAAGCATACCATAAGTATTGGTGATTTTCTCATCATCTTTACCTTCATTTTGAAAACTACTCAAATCAATATTCATTGTGTATTTTTTAAAATGTGTTTTTACAAAAGGATATTTCTTTGCCTCTTCATAATTCTTTGCTGTAACATCATCATAATAATTACCATCAAACAAATGAAGTTTCAAAATATTAGAACTTTCCTCAGTTTCCAGCTCACCATTGATAGATCTAATAACAGTTTTATTTTCATAACCTGAATTAGACTTCACATGCATCGTTACATTATCAAGATATTGTCCTTTATCTCCCGTTTTTTGGTCAACTTTGATATTGACTTGACCTAAATCATTAAACTGCCCAGCAGCTATAGCCATCGCTGGTTTAGTCTGAATAATCTCCTTGCGAAGATTTAAAAACTTATACTCAGCCTTAGGAATAACATCATTAGCAAACCAAAATGATACCCCTGCTAATCCAAATATAAAAATAGACAGTGGACGCATAGCTCTTTTCAAAGAAATACCTGAGGCTTTCATCGCTGCGAACTCGTAGTTTTCAGCAAAACTTCCAAAAGTCATAATAGAGGCTAATAAAACAGAAAGAGGCAACACTAGCGGTACCATCTTAGGAGAATAGAATAGTAAAAACTGGACAATGACTATCAAATCAAGATCCTTTCCTGCTAATTCTGAAATAAATAGCCAAACTCCTTGTAGGATAAATATAAAGTATAAAATAGCAAACACTGTTAACAGTGTTGATATAAAGCTTTTTAAAATGTAACGGTCAAGTATTTTCACTTAAAATATTCTAGTCTATATTGTTGATGTAATAGTTAGGGTACAACGACTGTGTAAAGGTAAAGTGATTTTTCGACATTGTCTGATTTGTTTTGAAAGAATTAACCGTCAATGTAGATTTACCCCCATCTTTATTCACCTGAATTTTATTATATATTTCTTTGCTACTAGAGTCTATCCCTAAAAAAACTTCTTTTATAACTGATTTTTTATCAGTTGGTATCAGTTTAATATATTGTATTTTTCGCCCATTTACATTTTGCAAGATATCCCATTGAAAGCTATATCCTTGGTTAAAAAAAGTAAGCATCTGAGATGGCAATATCCCATCAGGTGATTTTGAATCAAATTTTGATACTGTCACCTCTTCATCTTCTTTTGATATCGTATAAATCTTTTTTCCATCATAAATCTTTTGAATTCCCATAAAAGACAGATTATATAAATCCTTCTTAATATCTAACGTTCCTTTACCTTCAAAGTCCTGTTTGGTATTCTTATCATTCTTCTGGGTAAAAGAGAAGTTTATAGAAATATTATCATAACCATTAATTTTATTAGTTACTTCTGTTAAGTAATTTTTTGCTCGTTGACTACTCTGTGCATTCGCTGCTATAGCAAATAGAGCAACTCCTATAAATGCAATAATCTTCTTCATCATTTTTTATTAATTGTTATTTTCTTCATTATCAAAAAACTGATCTAAGGCTACCAAGTCAGGAATATTTACAGAACGCGCTTTACTTCCTTCAAACGGTCCTACTATACCTGCTGCCTCTAACTGATCTATTAATCTTCCTGCGCGATTATATCCAAGCTTTAATTTTCTTTGTAATAGTGATGCAGAACCTTGTTGCGCAGTTACAATAATAGATGCTGCTTCTTTAAACAATGAATCTCTTTCACTTATATCAATATCTAAATTAGTACTTCCTTCTTCTCCTACATACTCTGGTAAGATATATGCCTCGGGATAAGCTTTCTGCGATCCTATATACTCTGTTAGTTTTTCTACTTCTGGAGTATCTACAAAAGCACACTGTACACGTACTAATTCATTTCCTTGTGTATACAACATATCCCCTCTACCGATCAACTGATCCGCTCCTTGTTGATCTAGAATAGTTCGCGAGTCAATTTTAGAAGTTACTCTAAATGCTACACGGGCAGGAAAGTTTGCTTTAATAATACCTGTAATAACGTTAACAGATGGTCTCTGCGTTGCTATAATTAAATGTATACCGATAGCACGTGCTAATTGTGCTAAACGCGCGATAGGAGTCTCTACTTCTTTACCTGCTGTCATAATCAAATCCGCAAACTCATCTACTACTAACACAATATATGGTAGAAAACGGTGTCCTAGTTCAGGATTTAACTTACGCTGCTTAAACTTCTCATTATACTCCTTTATGTTTCTCACCATAGCATCTTTTAACAAACTATAGCGATTGTCCATCTCAATACAAAGTGAATTCAATGTATTAATAACTTTAGTATTATCAGTAATAATAGCTTCCTCTGAATTAGGCAATTTAGCTAAATAATGTCTTTCAATTTTATTAAATAACGTTAATTCTACTTTCTTAGGATCAACCAAAACAAATTTAACTTCTGCTGGGTGTTTTTTATAAAGCAATGATGTCAATAATGCATTTAGACCTACTGATTTACCTTGTCCAGTTGCTCCTGCCATTAACAGGTGAGGCATTTTTGCTAAGTCAACAACAAATGTCTCATTAGAAATAGTCTTTCCTAATGCTACTGGCAACTCCATCTCGGCACTTTGAAACTTAGGAGAAGCAATAACACTTCTCATAGATACCATAGATGGACTATTATTAGGTACTTCTATACCTATAGTCCCTTTGCCAGGAATAGGAGCGATAATACGAATACCTAAGGCTGAAAGTGACAGTGCAATATCATCTTCTAAATTTTTAATTTTCGAAATTCTAATACCTGCTTCTGGAACAATCTCATACAAAGTAACTGTCGGACCAACAGTTGCCTTTATTTGTGCTATCTCTATTTTATAGTTGCGCAGAGTATCGACAATTCTGTTTTTATTCTCTTCTAATTCCTCTTGATTAATTGTAATTCCAGAACCACTGTATTCTTTTAAAAGTTCAATAGAAGGAAATTGATAATTTGACAATTCTAAAGTAGGATCAAACTCTCCAAAATCTTGAACCAATTTAGCAGCCAAATTCTCTTCTAAACTCCCCTCTTCTTTTATTTCTTCAATCACAAAATCGTTTGTTGATGATGCTATTGGTTTGGAAATTTTGCTTTCTGACTGCTTTACAGAGTTATGATCTAATATTAGTTCAGAACTATTTTGTATTGTAGGTTTTATATCTTTTTGTTCTACTATAGTAGATTTTGGTGTAATCAATTCTGGTTCCTCATAGATACTAAAATCCTCCTCTTTAATAGGTGTATTTTTATTTTCAATATTTTGAGTACTATTATTAGTATCACAAACATCCTTATCTATCGGATGTGAAGCCTCTTTTTGTTGATCAAAATCAACAGGTACTTCTATATGCTTCTTTTTAAACTTCTTAAAATGTAAAGGTAAATTCTCTAATCCTTGTCGTATTGATGCAGGAGAAAGTTTAAATCTAAACAATGAAAAAACAATAGCAAAGAAAAACAATAATAATACAGTTCCAGCAGTTCCTAAATAATCAACAAAATACAAGTTTAAATCATAACCTACCACACCTCCTAGCAATGGATTACTACTCCAAAAGAACCCCAAAAAAACTGATAATAACAACATGGAAAATAGATCCCAAAAAATCACCTTTTTAATTCTTCTAGCAGGAATACTAAAAAAAGCATATATACCTGTATGTACCAACATCTTAGAAAAGAAAAAAGAAGCCAAACCAAATCCCTGATAAACAAACACATGAGCTAAATACGCCCCAAGTTTACCCAGCCAGTTAGATACTTCTACCTGTCTATTTCCTAATAATTCTAAATTGCTTTGATCTTCTATTCCTGTTATCAAATATGAGATAAAACTCAATGTCAACGCAATACCACTAATAATTAGAAGTATAGTAATTAAAAATCTACTATTAATATGAATAGTAGTATCGAATTTTTTTGATGTATTATTTGATTGGGCGGTTTTCTTTTTTGTAGTATTCTCTTTCTCCATTTTATTTATTATTGGCAATATGGCTATATTGTTCTGCCTAAACTAATAGCATAGACTAATATAAGACAACAACTCACACTAGTCTATGCATTAAACAATTATTTTAAAGCAGCAATAGCTTTTTCATAATTTGGCTCATCAGCTGTTTCTACTACTTGTTCTGTATAAATTACAGTTCCCTCTTCATTGATTACAACTATAGATCTAGATAACAGTCCTTTTAAAGGTCCATCTGTAAATAAAACTCCATAATCCTTTCCAAATTGTCCTTCTCTAAAATCTGATAGCATTTCTACATTAGAAATACCTTCAGCTCCACAAAAACGACCTTGAGCAAAAGGCAAATCTCTTGAAATACACAATACAATAGTATTTTCTAATTTAGAGGCATCTTGATTAAAATGTCTTACTGATGTAGCACATGTAGCTGTATCTACACTAGGAAAAATATTTAATACAACTTTTTTCCCTTTGTATTCTCCTAATGTTTTCTCAGCTAAATTTCCTCCCACTAATGTAAATTCAGGAGCTTTAGTATTTAATCCTGGTAAAGTTCCTATCGTTTGTATAGGATTCCCTTTTAATGTTACAGTCGCCATATTGTTTTATTTTTTTTTAGGTTACACAAAAATAGGTAAAATTCAATAGAATTTACTGATTATTACTGATAGTTATATTAGCAATTTCCTAAATAGCACCACATAATTATCATCCTATCTAATTAATATTTCACATAGAAGTTAAAAACAAACCAATAAAGCTTCATCTCTTTTGGAGAATTATTAATTAAATCCAACAAAAAAGACCACACCTAAGGTGTGGTCTTTTTTGTTATTACAGGTCATCTTATTTGTCTATTGACCCTAAAACTCTCTGCATAAAAGTATTTAATGCTTCTTTTTGAGTAGCACCATCCTTCATTAATTTTTGTACCTCAAGAGCTCCATACATATTTGAAATAAGTTCACCGATGACATCTAATTCCTCATCTTTAAGAGAAGGAACTTCTGTCAGGTTTTCTAATACCTCAATAGCTTCGATAATATAATCTTGATCATTTTGCTCTACAAATTGAGTCAAATGTTTAATAACTGGTAATTTCATTGCTTATAATATTTATGAAATTATACAATCTCGTTTACTAATTCGTGTAAAACCTCAGTCTTATTTGTTTGAGTTTGGTTTACTAGTTTACCATTAACGAATGTAGCGAAAGTTGGTAAGTTACTTACATCTGCTAATTTTCTTGACTCAGGAAAGTTCTCAGCATCTGCAATTACAAATGTCATATTCTCTTTCTCTGTAGCCAATTTTTTAAATTTAGGCTTCATAATTCTACAATTACCACACCAAGATGCAGCATATTGAACAACCACTTTTTCATTTGAATTTACAATCTCTTGTAAATTATCTTTATCTAGTTCTAAAAGCATTTTTTTATTTTTTTGTGTTAGTAATATAAGAGTCTGTTTAGAATATTGAATTATAAACAGACTCTATAAACTTATTCTTAGTGTTTGCTTAAGTAATCAGCTACTCCACCTCTATTTGCATTCATTGCATCTTTTCCTTCTTCCCAGTTAGCAGGACATACTTCACCATGAGTTTGTACGTGAGTGTAAGCATCGATTAATCTTAAGTACTCATTTACATTTCTTCCTAATGGCATATCATTTACTGATTCATGGAAGATTTTTCCTGACTCATCTACTAAATAAGTAGCTCTATATGTAACATTAGATCCTTCGATTTGAACTGAATCTAATTCTTCATTGTATACTTCATTCTCGATATCTAAGATACCTAACACTGAAGATAGGTTTCTTTGAGTATCTGCGATGATAGGGTAAGTAACTCCTTCAATTCCTCCATTGTCTTTTGCTGTGTTTAACCAAGCGAAATGTACTTCGTTAGTATCACATGAAGCTCCAACTACAATAGTATTTCTTTTTTCAAATTCTGGTAATGCAGCTTGGAAAGCGTGTAATTCTGTAGGACATACGAATGTAAAGTCTTTTGGATACCAGAATAATAATACTTTTTTATTGTTTTTTGTTGCTTCTTCGAAGATGTTGATTTTTAAATCATCTCCCATTTCAGACATTGCGTCAACTGTGATGTTTGGAAATTTTTTACCTACTAAAGACATAATATTTATTTTTAAAGTTATTAATACTCTCTTGATTTCTTTTACAAATGTAAGTCGACTTAAACACTAAATCTATTAATTATGATTATTGTTTCTTATTCTTACATAAGTAAAATCTATACCTAGCAAATCTAATTACCTTTTTTTAGATATCTCTAAAGATAGTGTTTTTATATAAATTCAAGAAGTATCTATTGTTATAAATATATTAATTAACAAAAAAAGCAATGAACATCACTAGTAGTGATGTTCATTGCTTTTTTTATCTGCTCAAATCTGCAAATAACGCTTAAAACATAATTAATTGATGTCAAATCTACAGTAGAATTGATTTGCAGAAAATGCTCGTTGAAAACTTAAAGTATATCAATTATATGTAATCTTATTCTTTCTTTAATATTCGTCTTATTTTAATATCAAATGCCGCATATAACAATGTTACAAACGGACTTAGATAATTAAAAAATGCATATGGTAGGTACGTCATTGTAGGAATACCTAATACGCCTGAGTGATATGCTCCACACGTATTCCAAGGAATTAATACAGAAGTAACCGTACCTGAATCTTCTAGTGTACGACTCAAATTCTCAGGTGCTAATCCTTTAGTTTTATAAGCCTCTGAAAACATCTTTCCGGGTACTACAATAGATAAGTATTGATCCGAAGTCATTATATTAATTGCCAAACAACTTGCTACTGTACTTGCAAATAATCCAAATACGTTATTAGCTATATTTAATAAAGCCATCGAAATTTTTTGTAACGCTCCGATTGCTTCCATTGCACCACCAAAAAACATTGCACACAAAATCAACCAAACTGTATTTAGCATACTAGCCATCCCACCAGCTTCAAATAATCCATTTAAACTTTCTAATGGAGATAAGATTCTAATATCAGTAGTCAATGCTAACATTACACCTTTATATGCGTTATAAAAATCAAATGCATCACCACCAGAAACTTCGACTACAATATTTTGCTGAAAAATTAAAGCAAATACAGCTCCTAATAAAGTCCCAATTAATAAAGCTGCAATTGGTTGTACTTTTTTAACTATTAAAAATACAACGAAAGTTGGCACAATAAATAATACTGGTGTTACATTAAATGTCTCTGATATTGCTTTTAAGGTAGCTGATGTATCTACATCCCCTCCTGTTCCATAAATTAATCCTAATATTATAAAAAGGATTAATGTAACTACATAAGTAGGAACTGTAGTATATAACATGTATCTAATGTGCGTAAACAAATCAGTACCAGCCATTACAGGTGCTAAATTAGTTGTATCTGATAATGGAGACAACTTATCCCCAAAATAAGCTCCTGATATCACTGCCCCACCTATCATACCTATAGGCATACCTAAAGCATTACCTATACCTACTAAAGCTATCCCTACTGTAGCTGAAGTAGTCCATGAGCTTCCAGTTGCAATAGAAATTATAGAAGTAATTACTAAACACGCTGGTAAGTAAATAGCTGGATGTAATATCTGTAATCCATAATAAATCATACTAGGAATAATACCACTCAACAACCAAGTTCCTGATAGAGCTCCTACAAGTAATAAGATAAAAACAGCATTAGAAGTATCTCTTACATTATTTATGATTTGTGTCAATATCTTATCATAACTAACCCTATTAAAGACTCCTACAACAGTAGCTATAGCCCCACCTATAAGTAATATAAATTGATTCGTCCCTGACAATGCATCATCCCGGAACACATATACATTAATAGCTAATAGAGTCACTAATATTATGACAGGTATTAACGATTGAAATAATGTTATTGGTTTTTCCTTTTTGCCTTGATTACTACTCATCTATTTATATATTAATTTATTTTTTGATGCGAAAATAGCTATTTTACAACTAACCTACTTACAAAATATCATTTATTGTATTTTTATTACAGACAAACTCTATTTTACCTAACTGATTTATAGTTTATTATGAAAATAATTAGATATTTCCTCCATTAAAGGATAAAAAAAATTGTTAAAAACGAAACTATTCTATATATTTACTACATACATATAAATAAATTTATACGTATTCTTAATGCGCAATCTTTTAAGATAAGTAAATCATTAAGATATAAAATATTGTTGTTTTGATGTTTTTAGAGGACATCATTTAAAGCTACTTATCTATAAATAAGTAGCTTTTTTTGTTTTCACTTTAACCTAGATTATATGATAGACTTATAAACGAAAAGTAATTACCTTAAATCCCAAGATAACATTTAAACGAGAATAAATTGTACCAAACAGAGCAAAATTAGTACTTAAAGCACACTGTAATGTGATTTTGGAGTTAATTGACGCTATGTAAAGTAGAATTAATTTGCAGTAAATGGTAGTTGCTGATTTAAGGTAACTATACAAAATAGGTCTGAATTGATAAAAACATAGTATAGTTATAGAGCTAATCAAAGAGCTATAAAGTAGAATTACTTTGTAGTATTTGGCTAATACCTAATCTGGGTTTAACTTTGCCATTCTAAAAAAACAATACTTATGATCGTTAGAAACAAAAAGCATATTATACAGATGCTTTTTATCTGGAAAGGTTCAGTTCTTAAAAAAATATTCCCTACGCTAATTGCTATTTTTATATTCTCTTGGATAGTATACTTTGCACATTATTTATTTCCAGATGTGATTATTCCACTAAATGTAGGTGCTTTTGCCTTAGTCGGTATTTCATTGGCCATTTTCTTAGGCTTCTGTAATAATGCTGCTTATGATCGCTTTTGGGAAGGACGCAAACAATGGGGTAGCTTAGTCATCCATTCTAGGTCCCTGGCTTTTCAAATTCAAAACTACATTGAAGAAAACAATCAATTTACTAAAAAAGATAAAGAAGAAGGAATCAATCTGATTATTGCTTTTTGTTATCTACTAAATAAACAACTGAGAACTAAGATAGACTATGATACTATAGGTCCTTATCTTAAAGAAGATGTGTATGAAGTGATGCTAACTAAAAAATTTAAGCCTTCATTTATACTAAATGAACTAACAAAGTGGATAGCTACTCAGCAACGTGCAGGAAGATTAGATACAATCACACAAGCTAGAATAGACAAGAATATAGATGAACTATCTATTGTACTAGGGGCTTGTGAACGCATTGTTCACACTAAGATTCCTTTTGTCTATTTTGTTATTCTACACAGGACAGTGTATGTTTATTGTTTTATCCTTCCATTTGGTCTTATAGATTTGATTGTTTGGGCAATGCCTTTTTTCGTAACCTTCGTGGCGTATACATTTATTGCCTTAGATGCTGTAGTAGCAGAGATAGCAGAGCCTTTCGGAGAAGAAGAAAATGACTTGGCATTAGATCAGATGTGTGCAAATATAGCCTACTCTTTATGTGAAGTCTCTGATATGGATCTCCCTGAACTAATCACTCCTAACAAAAATTACATAGTTACTTAAACCTTTACACAAAAAGTAATTATCAAAATAGAAAAGCTCCTGTAAAAGAAATATTACTAGGAGCTTTTTTATTATTATGTAAGTTAAAACAGAATAAAAAATTCTGAATTTAAGTATATCTCTTTCTTACATATTCATTAGAGAAAGTGAATTTACTCTTGAATAAGAGAGAATGAAAGAGTTATACAAAAAAAGCACTTCTTTCGAAGTGCTCCTGATTATATTTAACCGTTAATTAAATTTAAAGATTCTTGAAGTTCTGGTTTTCCTTGAACATAACCACTAACCCACTTTCCTAATTGCTCTACATCATAAGGCAATAATTGATTAATTGCTTTGTGTAGTTCTTTGTAAAATAGTTTAGGATCAAAGCTTACATTCTCTAATATCGTTTTTGCAAAATCAAACATTAAACGTGTTTTCATATTGGTAACTTTTTATCTTACTACATAGTAAACATACTTAATAATAAATGTAATTCACATTTATACTTCAGACTTTAATACAATTTTAGCAATTAATGTTACATTCTCATAAAACATCAATAATCAATGTATTTTATGAAACAAAATGGACTAATAATTTATTTACTTTAATAAATAGACACGCTTTTAATCGTCATATTAAAATTGTATAAAATCAAAAAAACACCTCTATATAAGGTGTCTTTTGTACTTTAAATCCTAATTAATTCTAACGATTCACTAAGCTCTGGCTTCTCTTTTACATATCCATTAACCCACTTGGTCAACTGTTCTAAGTCATATGGTAATAAATTCTGAATAGCTTTTTGCAATTCCTTATAAAATAACTTTGGGTCAAAACTAACACTTTCTAGTATAGTCCTTGCAAAGTCAAACATTGTCTTTTTTTTCATATCTGTAGTACTATTGTATCACCTATCAAACATAACACATATATCAACAAAACACAAAATTAAATACATATTTAATATATTTTTAAAACATTTATGCACTAAATATCTTTTAATAGCTTAAATACTTAAGTTTTAAAAAACAATACACACAGTAATTAACATTTTATCATTAAGACTTAGTTTTTTATAAAAAATATTAACCTTAAGAATGCACAATAAACCAGTTAAATGACAAATAATTATACCTGATAAATCAGAATTGTGAAGTATGCTTGTCATAGGTTGCTTACAGAGCTACTAAAAGACTTAATGAGTATATAACAAAAAAAATGAACTTCAGTAACAGATATGATTTATAACATCTGAAACGAAATTCATTTGTGAGCTTGGAAAAAATTTCGACCGATTAACCCTGCTTTTATCTTGATTATATCTTATTGATAATAGATATTTTCGTTATTATATTGATTTAAAAAATACTTGAGTAAATCCGTAGTTGTCACAATCCCTTTTAAAACATTATTTTCATTTACTATTGGGATTGAATGAAAGCTTTGTTTAGCTAATATTTCTGTCACTTTTTTTATAGTAGTAGTCGGAAAAGAACTTACCACTACCTTTGCCATAACTTGACCTATAGAGTACATATCATAAACTACTGAAGGTACATCCATTAATTCATCAGCATCATCTAAAACATCAGCATAGCTTATCTTCAATAAATCAGAATAACTTAAGACTCCTATCAACTTATCTTCTTTTACAATAGGAATATGCCTGATTTTATGCTTTTTAAACAATCTTTCTGCATCATAGAGATTATCTGTTAGAGTGAGAGTTATTAACTCTTTGGTCATGATCTCGGCTACTGGTACATCTTGTCGCATAACAAACTGATTTTAGTTAGACATCAACTATTCAATAAAGTCACTTTATATTACCTACTTTATCTGTACTAAATTTAAACATAATCATTGAACCAAACAAATTACCAAGGTAGTTTTATCTAAATTAAAACCATAAATACCAACATCTTAACAAAAAACATATTGACATAATACTTCAATTTCTATATATAGTATATATCTCATTCGTATAAGTACTCCTTATACCTACAATCATCAACACAATCACAAAAAAAGCACTCCCTTAGAAGTGCTTTTGTAATATTTGACTAGCTTTGATTCTGGGGTTTACCTATATTTCTTTTCCATCTAAACCTACAGTCACCATAATTCCATTTCTGCTAGCAGTAGCTTTCCCTTCACTAAATAACCCTATAGACTCATAAGTATTTGCTTCTATTATAATCACTCCTTTACTATTCATTACCCCTACATATCTTCCTGCGTACATTCTCACTGTGTTATCATTGCTATTAAAGCGGTCTATCTTATCATATTTCACTTTCGAGACTTCATTCCCTCCCTTACTTTTTATTCCCCATTTACCGCCTATTTCAAATGAAGCATAACCATTGAAAAGATTATCTACATCACTTACACTACCTGGTTTAAATAACTCAGTGCCATTAATATAATTAATAATCATTGCATAACCATTTAGCCTTACTTTAGATAAATTATCTCTGATGAGTTTCTGATCTACCATTTCGTACTTTGCTTCTACAGTTAACAACCCTGAAGCGTTGACAAAACCATAAAGTCCACCTTTAATTACATTAGCATATCCCTCTTCACTGAATCCAGTTATACGATCATAAGTAGCAGAAATAACCTTTACACCTTGTTTATTCATTATTCCCCATAGCCCATTTTGCTCAAAAGCAGATACTTGCGCATTGGTAAAGACAAATGGATGTCCATACTCAGCATCTACCACTACATTTAAGTTCTCTGTAGCAAACCCATACTTCCCACTTAATCCACTTAATAATATTACACCATTATTATAATCGATCTTAATTTCTTTATAATCTGATTCTAGCGTTTTCCCTTCACCTGTATAGAAGTTATAAAGTGGTGAATCACCTACTTTATCACGATTATCTAATATCCTATTCATTTTACCATCAGGAGCTTGCACTTGATAATATCTGGTTGCTAATACTTCCTTCCATTGCCTGTCTATTAATCCTCTTCTCCCTAATCCTGATTCTACTATCGCTTTATTATCTTTCTCAAAGCTAAATATCTTCATATAACGATCAGCTTTAACTAATTCCATTAACGAATTACTGTAAACACCCACATAAATTCCCTTTGTCACCCTATAGGTATTATCGTCTTTTAAAAATTCTATATTATCAAAGCTTTCCGCAAGGCCTTCTACTAAAGATTTATTTAACAGATTAAACCTACTATCGATACTCTGAACCAAAACATGTCCATTTTGATCAAAGCTTCCTATAGTTTTATATGCTGGCTCTAATACTTTATGTGTTTTTACATCAAATAACCCAACAGCATTTTCCATTGCTATCACATCATTATTAATCTGAACAAATCCATTATCATCTGTCATCTTAACATCTTTATACATCACAGGCAAGACCACGTTCCATGTCTTATCTGCAAGACCTAACTTGCCATTTTGCGTAAGTCTAGTCATCCCATAAGGCAAGACATCTCCTATATTATCATACTCTATCGGCAATACTATCTTCCAATCTTTATTAATCACTCCAAGTTTTTTATCCTTAATCACACGGGCATATCCCTCAGCATTAAACCCTGTAATATCATCATAGATAGGCTCTAACAGTACTTTGAAACTTCTATTTATGACTCCCCATTTCTCTCCTACTTTAATTCTAGCAAATCCCTGTATATCGAACTCTGTTATCTCATCATAGATAGGTTCTAATAACACCTTGTGATTACTATCTATAAATCCCCATTTATCCCCTACGTGTAATCTAGCGTATCCCGATTTATCAAACTCAAATATCTTAAAATCCGCTTCAAAACGAGGTGATATGATCTCTTTCCAATCTTTATTTAGCAGTCCCCATTTCTCAGCTAATACTACTTTATAAGTAACTTCTTTCTCATCATTAGACTCTTTTATTATATTGTATTTTGGTTCTAATAGTCTTCCTTCAGCATTGACCATCCCCACCTTTAAAGAATCAATTAAAAAAGCGATTCCTTTAGTATCAAACTTAGTAATACTATCGTATTTTGCCTCTGCTATTGTTTTCCACTCCTTATTGATTAGCCCTCGCTTTTTAGTTTGTTCTACAATAATATGATTTGCATTTACACCATCCGTTCCGAACTCGCGAATCTTCGTATAAGTAGGTTTTATTATTAGTTTCCAGTCCTTATCTATGATACCAAATTTATTATCTGCTTGAACCCTCACATACTGCTTGTCATAATATCCAAAGACTTTATCATAGACAGGCTCTACCTTTTCTTCTCCTTTTGTATTTATCACTCCACTTTTCTCTAGCTTCACTACCGTAGCATATCCTTGTCCACTAAAATTCTCTATATCATTATAAGTAGGCAAGATAATCGACTTACCTAACATATCTATAAGCCCCCATAATTTGCTCTTCTTTACTCTAGCAATCTTGTGCTCATCAAAGTCTTTTACAGCTTCATACTGAGGTACCACTACTACTACATTTTCCTGTGGATCTCTAAATCCCCATAACCCTCTTTCTTCAAAGGGAATTAAAACTTTAGGCTGATAGTCTGGCTTCTCTATAGGCTTTTCTTTTTTACCATCACCATTGTCATTACTACACGAAAATGATAATGCTCCAAATATTATTAGTAAGGAAATTCTTTTCATTTTATACTGTATTGTTATTTGATTATTTAAATTACAAAACACACTCTTTTAGCTAACTAAAATATAAAAAATAAAGAAATATTCAACAATAAATATAAAAAACAAAGAATACACTCATAAAAACCTTAATTAACACAAAACATATTAGTACACATAACACAAAAAAGACACTATAATCAAATATTATAATACTTTATATTGTTTGAATATTATACATACTCTAAGAAATACACACAACTACCTTACCAACTGTATTTCTATTTTCTAGCTGTAAATGTGCTTTATCCATCTCTTTAAAGTCAAAAACATGACTAATATGAGCTCTTATAATTCCCTTCTCTAACAGATCTGCTATGATTTTCATATCTCTAGCACTAGAATACACACACATAAAGTGACTTCCGTGTAGCTGTTTTGCCTTAGCAGCTACCTCATCTTCTTCTGTATATCCTGAGGGTAGAACGACCATAGTCCCAAACTCTTTAAGCACCTTAACAGACTTCTGGAAGTTATCCCCTCCTATGGCTTCTAAAACGAAGTCTATATCTGACACCTCTTCTTCAAACTTTACACTTCTATAATCGATATGTTCATCTGCACCTAGCTGTATTACAAACTCCTTATTCTTAGTAGAGGAAATCCCTATCACATATGCGCCTAGATACTTAGCCATCTGTACAGCATAATGCCCTACACCACCTGATGCGGCGTGTATTAGCACTCTGTCATTCGATCTTAATTTGCCATAACTCGTAAACGCTTGCCAAGCTGTTAATGCTGCTAGCATACTAGCTGCTGCCGCTTGGTGCGTTATATTACTAGGCTTTAACGCTATTTGATCTACTGAGACAGTGATGTACTCTGCATAAGCTCTACCGTGCCCTGGGAAGTTCACCATCCCGAAAACAGCATCTCCTACTTGATACTCCTTGACATTCTCCCCAACAGACTCTATAACTCCTGAAAAGTCCCACCCTAATATAATAGGATCATACTGCTCTAAGAGAGTAGACATCCCCACTGTACCTGCTCTAGTGAGTACATCTACAGGATTTACACTTATGGCTTTTACTTTTACCAATACCTCTTGTTCTCCTACATCTGGTATCTCTACATCTACCAACTGAAGATTCTCTACCCCTCCAAACTCTTTTAACACGATTGCTTTCATATAATAATTACTTTTACACAAAAATAAACTGACTAGACAAACCTAAATAGGTATATTTTAATCACAAAACAGTACATTTATGGCAAGAGAAAATATCTATCAACCTTTTGAAGTCTTCTACGAGAAGATTGATTCTTGTCCTCTACAAAACAGACTATTCAACTTCTTTGAGTTTGTATTTGTAATTTCAGGAGAGGGATATCACTTAGTGAATGACAATAAGAACAATCTTACAAAAGGAGACTTATATCTAATCACGCCAGAGGACAGACATTCTTTTGATATTACTAGTCAGTCAGAATTCTTAGTAATCCGTATTAATGATGAGTATCTAAAGCAGTCTAGCGCTGTCACTATTAACCATCTAGAGTCTGTACTTTACTACGCTTCACACCTCTCTACATCTATCATAACAGATGAAGAAGATAAAGAAGTAATCCATCAAATAGCACAGAGTTTAATCCAAAGTATTCTTAACCCGAAGACGTATAACTGTGATCTTCAAAGACAGTATATTAATGCTATTATGATTATCGCCACACGTAACCTAATACATTATACTCCTCAAAATTTAGAAACTAAGGATCAGCGTATATTAGATATCATCGCATATATCCAACACAACATCTATGATCTAAAGCTACTCACTGCTCAGGTCATCGGAGATAAGTTTGGACTTGCGCCATCCTATATCGGTGTTTACTTTTTAAATCAATGTGGAGAGACTATGCAGCAGTACATTACTGCCTATCGTCTTAAACTGATTAAGCATCGTCTATTATTTAGTGATAATAGAATCGGAGAGATAGCATCTGAGTTTACTTTCACTGATGAAAGTCACGCAAACAAGTTCTTTAAAAAGCACGAAACACTGAGTATGTCTGCTTTTAGAAAAACACATAAGAAAATCTAGTGTTTTTTATATCACAAATAGTTGTACTTTCATTTCTAATAAAACAACCTATCATTGTAAGCAGTTTATATTATATAAACTTACTTATCAAACAATTACAATTTATCACAATCAAAATAAATTATGAAAAACAAAATCAATTGGCAAAGAATAGGAATAGTAACAAGTACAATTATCTTCTTTATTGTAGCCATAACTTTTGAAATATTTGAGCTTGCATCCCTACCAGGTCAATTCTTTGGTACCTTACTAGGGGTAGTGATTACAGCTATTATCACGGTATTATTACTTCAAGGACAAACTAAAAGTGAGGAGTCAAGAGAGCGCCACTTACTTGTATTTGAGAAGAAACAGGAAGTCTTCTTTCAGTTCTTAACTCAACTAAACACTATCCTTCAACGCGAGTCTTTAAGTCCTGGATTATCTAATGGAAAGAAGATAGAGAAAGAAGTAAATAACTTACACGATCTTATCTTTGAATTTGGGTTCTTACAGATGCATACTTCAGCAGAGACCTTCGATAAAATACTGGTACACGTAGGTAATCTTATGACAGAAAGTAAACAAATCAAAATAGCAGAGAACCAATCTATAGATAAAGTGGAGAAGTATTACTTAGTACTAACTACTGATTTCTTCTCTATCGTATCCCTACTAAAACACGAGTTATACAACGAATTTAGCCCTCATATAGACAAAGAAAAACTAGATAGAATCATCAAATTATCTTTTTAAAAACAAAAAAAAGCCACATCTCTCGATGTGGCCCTGGGTTAAAAAGTAGTAAAAATTCATAGGTAATTACTTACCTAAACACTTTAGTCTATCAGCATCTGATTCTATACATTGGTATGGGTAATGTAATAGTAACTCCCAAATTAGCATATTGATAAGTTACCTATAAAATGAGCTGCTTCTAAAACTTAAAGTTAGCTAGATCGAATGCTCGAAAAAATGAACACTTAAACAAAACTCAATGCTCGAGTCACTCGATTAGCAATTATATAAATAGAAAAAAATTACTCTCTCCAGCCCCCTCCTAATGCTCTATAAAGCTTAATAACAGACTGCCATTCTAATAACTGGTCATTGCTATGTGCTAACTGAGCATACAGATGAGCCTGTTCAGATGTTAGTACATCTGTATAGTTCGTAGACGAGTGATACACTAATAACTTCTTGGTGTAATCAACTGCTAGAGCCAACTTATCGACCTGCTGTTGTCTCATCGCTAATTGTTCTCCAGCCATCTGGTAAGCGTATAAGGCATCCGATACCTCTTGCCCTGCCACTAACATTGTCTTTTGGAAGTTATGTGCCTTCTCTTGATAACTCGCTTTCGCTACCTCTAATCTCGTTTTGTTTAATCTCTTGTTGAATATAGGCTGTAACAATCCACCTGCGATATTAGCAAAGAACCCTGTTGAACTAAACCAATCCTTAAACTCATAACTTGAGAATCCTGCTCCACCTGTTATGGTAAGTGCTGGATAGAACGCTCTCTTTGCTACATTCACATCTTCAAAGTAAGCTGCTAATTCATACTCTGCTGCCATTACATCTGGTCTGTTTTTTAATAAGCTTGCTGGTACTCCGATACTTGGCTCTATAGGCAAAACTTGATTACCTAATACTCCTCTATCTATTGTACCTACTGACTTCCCTAACAATACACTTAAGGCATTCTCCACCTCTCTTATACTGCGTTTAACCCCTGGTAGCGTAGCCTCGGCATCATAGTAGTTCGCCTCGCTCTGTACCACAGCAGCCCCCGTTACTACACTTGATTCCTTAAGCTTTTGCATTGTCTGTACATCTATCTTGCGGTTGGCTATTGTCTTTTCAATAATAGCCTGTTGCTGATCTAACGCTAATAACTGATAATAATACTCCGTTATCTGAGCCACTATCTGTGTCTGTACAGCTTTTTGTCCTGCTTCAGACTGTAGTAATCGATAAGCAGAGGCACGTTTACCACTTGCCAACTTACCCCAGATATCTATCTCCCAAGACGTATTAGCAAATACATCATACTGTGTTGCATTCTCTACAAAGCCAAAGCCCTGTGGATATGCTAAACGAGATCTTTTCACACCTCCACCTACACTTAAATCAGGTAAGAAAGCAGCCTTAGATTGCTTAAGCATAGACTCAGCAATTTGCAGACGCGCTATCCCCATCTTTAAGTCTAAGTTATTCTCAATTCCTTCTGTTATTAGACCTTGTAGTTGCGCATCTTTAAACAGAGATTGCCAAGGCATCATCCCCATACTCAACGTATCGCCTTCCTTAGCCTCTCGATATAGCTCCTGAGGAGCTGTATCTTGTTGGTGATAACGAGTAGTAGATTGACACGATGCCAACATACCTACTGCTAATACACCTATATATATATTATATGTCCATTTCATTATTGTTCTGATTTATCATTCTGACCTAAATCGTATTCTTTTAAACTTCTAAAGGTTTAGTAAAAACTTTTACAACACTCTATCCTTCCTAAAGCCAATTAAACCAAAACTCATAAAGAGAATAGTCTATCTCAACTAATTAATCTTGCAAAGCTCTAACGGCCTTAACAGGGTCAAACTTTTAAAAACATCTAGTAGATGTTTTTAGCTAAGAAGCCAGGGGTTGCATAGACAAGAGTATCAATAGATGCCAATTCTGCAAAACAAAATTCTGTTTGAGTACCAGCGAGTTAATTTTGTTTCAGAATTTGTATCGTAATTGACCACTTTGGAGTTACAGCCTTGACCTTTTTTGTTACTTTTTTGGGTCAAGCCAAAAAAGTAAAAGAATAACCGCGTAGCGAAAAAGCTTTTACAACATTCTATTCTTCCTAAAACCAATTAAACTAAAACTCTCAAAGTGAATAGTCAACCTCAACCAATTAACCTTGCGAAGCTTTAATAACTCTTTAAGTCAGTAATGTTTTATAAAGTGCAGGTACACTCTCACATACCTACACTCTCACTTACTCTATTTCCTCTTCTATGACAGGTGCTCCACTGATCTTCTCTTGTAAAGCTTGGAAAACGATAAATAAAGATGGAATAACTAATACCCCGATTATTGTACCGATTAACATTCCTCCTACTGCTGCAGTACCAATTGATTTATTACTCAATGCACCCGCTCCGCTCGCCATCATCAAAGGCAATAAACCAAAAATGAATGCAAAGGATGTCATCAAGATTGGTCTTAGACGGATACGTGCTCCCTCTATCGCCGCACCAGCTATAGACTGTCCTGACTCTCGTCGCTGTAAAGCAAACTCTACAATCAGAATAGCGTTCTTGGCTAATAACCCAATCAACATAATCAAGCTAATCTGTAAGAAGATATTGTTTTCTATCCCGAAGATCTTAGCGAAGATGAATGCTCCTGCTAATCCTATCGGCAAGGAGAACAATACAGCCAATGGCAAGATGTAACTCTTAAACTGCGCACTTAATAAGAAGTACACAAATAAGATAGATAAGATGAAGATAATCACTGTCTGATTACCACTACCACTCTCTTCTCTTGACAATCCTGAATACTCAAACCCATATTCCTTTGGCAAGGTCTGAGCAGCTACTTCTTCTATCGCACGGATAGCATCACCCGAACTATAGCCTGCATTAGGACTTCCATTAACGAAGGCTGAATTAAACAAGTTAAAACGTGTCAAGAACTCAGGACTATATACTTTCTTCAAATCAATGAACGCTGTAATAGGAGACATTACGCCTTTGTCATTCTTCACATACAGTCTATCAATTGCTTCTTTATTCTCTCTAAAGTCAGGAGCAGCCTGTATAACTACTTTATATTGTTTACCAAATCGGTTAAAGTTAGTTGCATAAATACCTCCTAAGTACCCCTGTAGCGTAGTTAATACCTCCGTTACACTCACACCCGCTTCTTTAGCTTTCGCTACGTTTACGGATACTTCATACTGTGGGAAGTTGGTATTAAACGAAGAAGTCGCATACATAATCTCAGGACGTTGGTTTAACGCTCCTAAGAATCCACCGATAGCTTCTTCAAACTTCTTATAATCCCCACCTGTCTTGTCTTGTAGTTGCACTTCAAAACCTGAGCTATTACCAAAACCTTGTAAGGTAGGTGCAGCAAAGAATACGATATTTGCATCTTTAATATGTGCAGTCTTGGCGAATAATTGTTCTACTACTTTATGGATATTTTGCTCTGGATTAGGGCGTTCTTTCCAATGTTTCAATTTAATAAACTCCACTGCATACGAACTACCATTACCACTGAAGAAATCCATCCCCGCTAATCGAGAGGTAAACTTAACTTCTGGTATACTCATCGCTATACTATCTATCTGGTTAGAGATACGCTCTGTCTCTTCTAATGAAGTAGAGGGAGCAAGAATAATATTACCATAGATAGAAGCACTATCCTCATTAGGTACAAATCCCGTTGGCGTAGTTTTTGTCAAGAAAACAAACACAGCTCCAAAAACAACAATACTCCCTAATGACAACCATTTGTTCTTATTTAAGAAGCCTAATACCCCTACATAGCGGTTAGTCATCTTGTCAAAAGAACTATTAAAGGCAGTCTTAAATCTGTTAACAAAACCTCTTTTCTCATGGTGTACACCTGATTCAGGCTTAAGCATTATCGCACATAAGGCAGGACTCAAAGTCAAGGCATTAATAGCCGAAATCAAAATAGCTACTGCTAACGTAATACCAAACTCTTTATAGAATACTCCTACTGATCCGTTGATAAACGTCACAGGTACGAATACTGCCGACATCACTAAGGTAATAGAGATAATCGCTGTACTCAACTCACTCATCGCACTAATAGTCGCCTTCTTAGCGCTCTCTGCTCCTTCATAAAGCTTAGCGTGTACTGCCTCTACTACGATAATAGCATCATCCACTACAATACCAATAGATAGTACCAAAGCAAACAATGTCAACAAGTTAATAGAGAATCCAAACAAGTTTAAGAAAAAGAACGTACCTATAATCGCTACTGGCACTGCAATAGCGGGTATCAATGTAGAACGCCAATCTTGTAAGAATACTAATACAACTATAAACACTAATATAAACGCTTCTATCAACGTCATAATCAACTTATCAATAGACGCTAATAAAAAGTCATTTGAGTTAGCATATACTTCAAACTTCGCCCCTGCAGGCAAGTCTTTCTCTGCTTCTGCTAAAAGCGCTTCACACTGTTTAATAATCTCGTGAGCATTAGACCCTGCTACTTGGTTAACAGCAATATAAGTACCGTGCTGTTTAAACGTAGTCATTGACATCGCATATGAGTAAGCACCTAAGTCTATCTCTGCCACATCACTAAGGCGAAGTATCTTACCTGTACCATTAGATCGGATGATAATATCACCAAATTCTTCAGGTGTCTCAAGGCGACCTGTATATTTAAGAGCATATTGAAAACTCTGTTTGCTGTTCTCACCCACCTTACCTGGTGCTGCTTCTACGTTTTGCTCTTGTAAGGCACGTACTACATCACTTGGTGTTAGCCCATAAGATGCCATCGCATTAGGTTTTAACCAAATACGCATACTGTACTCACGGCCTCCATAGATAGCCGCATCTCCTACTCCGTTAATACGCTTAATCTTAGGCAATAGATTAATACGAGCGTAGTTCTCTAAGAACGCCTGATCATATCTACTATCTGAACTATACATTAAGAAACTGAATATCTCACTACTCAATCGCTTAGTCGTAGTCACCCCTTGCTTAATCACCTCCTCTGGCAGTTGACTCATCGCCTGACTCACACGATTCTGCACATTCACAGCTGCCATATCAGCATCTGCCCCTTGTGTAAACGTAACAGTGATTACAGCCGACCCATCATTACTCGCCTTAGAGTTCATATAAGCCATATTCTCTACCCCATTAATCTGTTCTTCTAATGGGATAATCACACTCTTCATTACTGCCTCAGCATTTGCCCCTTGATAATTAGCAGTCACCTGTACTGTCGGTGGCGCTATCTCAGGATACTGTGTAATCGGCAATGAATATAATCCTAATAACCCAAGTATCACGATGATAATAGATATCACAGTAGATAACACAGGGTTCTCTATAAATCTTCTTAGCATATCTCTTCTCCCTTACATTTTAATCTTAGTTCCTTCTCTCAGTCCTCCTATATCAGCACTTACGATCTTATCTCCAGACTTAAGCCCTTTAGTGACTACGAAATATTGCCTATTTGGAACTTTCTCTAACACACTGATCTCAGTGCTCTTCACTACATCTGTAGCATCTACCACGTATACAAAGCGTTTGCCCTGTACTTCGAATGTTGCTTTCTGAGGAACGAGGATAGCACTTGCTACTTCTTCATACACACGAATAGTAGCACTGTTCCCACTGCGCAGTAGTCCTTGTGGATTAGTGAATATCGCTCTAAAGTTCACACTACCCGTCTGCGGATCTACTTGTCCACTCACGGTGTTAATCTTTCCTTTTTGATTGTACTCACTGCCATTTGCTAAGATTAATGTTACCTCCTGAAGGCTTGCTATTCGTTGTTGCATTGTTTGCTCTGCATTCTTTTGCATAAAGTCAATAAACTCTTTCTCGTTCATCGAGAAATATGCATTGATGCTACTGATTTCGGATACCGTAGTTAATGCTTCCGCAGAAGCACTACTTACTAAAGCCCCAACTTTATAAGGAATGAGCCCTATCACACCATCAAAAGGAGCTACTACTTGTGTGTATCCCACATTAGCCTGTGCGTTATTTAAGTTTGCTTTGCTTTGTGCTAACTGAGCCTCCTTACTTCTAAGTGCATATTCTGCCGACTCTAATTCATAATTACTGATAATTCCCTCTTTCACTAACGGCTTCGCTTTCGCTACCTGCATACGTGCATTGTTTAATTCTGCTTCTGCATTCTTAATAGACGCTACCGCAACCATACTCTCTTCGTGATATTGAGGAGCGTATATTTTGAATAAGGGTTGCCCTTTCTTCACTGTTTGCCCCTCGTCTACATAGATTGCTTCTACGAACCCGTCAATCTTCGGACGCATCTCTACGTCTTTGATTCCTTGTAGTACTACTGGGTAATCTGTAAATAAATTGGCTTTTTCTGTTTTCACAGACAGGACAGGATACTGCTCAGCAGATCCCTCAGCTCCCCATTCTCCCTCTTGTTTTTTATCTTGACACGCCCATAATAAGGCTATTGCAGTAAGACCTAAAAAAGTAGATGTTTTTTTCATCTCTAATTATTTATTAAATATTGAACTATTGCGTTACTAGTGATAATACCTTTTTTTAACGTAGCAAAAGTATTCGCTAAAGGTTCGAAGTGAAAGGGCTAAAAAGTAGCAATTTTAGTCAAAAGGTAAGATTATAGAAATCAAGATGGCTCTTACTTAAGTACTAATAGCGTGATAATCTCGCTCTAAATCATATCGTTTAGGTATATATACGCTACTTACGTATAGGTATTTCACCAATAACATTCTATTGCAAAAGTCCTCTTATCAAGAAGAACAGACAAGCCCAATAACTCGGTATAGATGTTCAATATGTCGGTTTCACAAACTTTAACTATAATCATTCTAAATACTTAAGATTTAGCCAATAAGTAAGTTATAATCATTTAAATACATAGTTCATTATTGCCTTCTTAGAACAAAAAAACATAACATTAGAAGAACCTTATAGCGTGTTATCTATAAGGTATGGCGATAAGCAGTTGGATTGATTCCACTATATTTTTTAAAGTATTTACCAAAGGTACTTTGGTCACTGAAGTGAAGTATCTCTGTGATGGCACCAATAGATAAGTTCTTATCTTGAAGCAATATCTTTGCCTCTAAGATAACTTGGTTCTGTATCCATTCACTTGCTGTTAGTCCTGTCTCAGAAGAAATGACCTGACTTAGATATTTAGGATGTATATTTAGATAATCAGCATAATACTGTACACTTCGCTGTTCTTTACACTGTTTGCCAACAGCTTCTCTAAAACGAAGAGCAAGGTTGTGAAGATGCTTAGTAGCATTGCCATATTTCTCATAGAGGTAAGCCACCTCATTGACCATACTATACACTACACCACGTATTACCTCAGCGTGAAATGGACTCGTTGAATTATAATTGAGATCAACCACCTTAAACATCGTCTCAAAACGATCAAACTCTAAAGGGTTTAACTGAGTCACACATCCCCCTAAACTTGATAAATCAGAGAATGAAGTCAACACATTACTCTCCACTAATTTGTCTTGCAAAAAATCTTCTGAGAAGAGTATAGTCTTCATCTCATAGTTCGTACCAGCCTTATCCCAGCGTTTAATCGAAATAGTATCTGCAAAAATAATAGCAGGTCCCATAATCGTGTATTCCGTCAGATCAATATAGAAGGTAATTTCCCCTGACTCTAATAGTCCTATTCCATAATAATTAGAGCGATAAGGCTCAGCAGGATAGTAGTTCGTATTAATAAATGGCATATAGATATAGCGATCCCTTGTCTCGAATTCTTCAAAACTATCTTTTAATCGATCTAATGTTTCCCATTTTATATTCTTCATACCTACTAAACTACAAGGCAAATATAAAACCCAATCTCTTAGTATTTTATTTGTATTTTTTCTTTTTACTACTGCAAAAGATAAATCTGATAAAGACTCTATTATTTGCTTTATCCTCCTCAACCGAACGCTAAAGGTTGTTATTATTACAACTTAAACCACATTTAATGGTATTAATTTTTATTCACTTTTTTTATTTTCTTGCTCATTTTTAAGCTAATAATTACTTTTTAACCTTTTAAGATACTCACTTTTTTTGCTCTACCTCTTCCACAGGTGATATGAGATACCCGTTTTTTAATTTTTTGTACATTTTTTTTAACCGACAAAACACTTAAAAAACTAATAAACAACCACTTAAACTAAAAACATTTAATCATCTAATTTCCTCAAACACCCTTTAAGCCTAGTAAATACAAGCCTTATGTTAGGATTCTAGGACATTTCTAGGACAATACTAGGGATGAGATTTTTTTACCCGTGTATACTCTTATCATTCATCTTTAATTTTCCTTTAACGACACAATTTTATTATATCTTGTTAGAAATAAGATTTCTGTTAATGAACAAAAAGTTTTGCGAATTTCTTCTTTTTCCAAACTACTGACATATTAAGAATCTAAAATAGGTTGGTTCCTTACACAGTGACTTTGTTAAAAACACAAAGGCAACTAATTTTATATTTTTAACTTAAACAGGTATTTATAGAATTATTAGTCAAAAAAAATTATCGCTATATTTGCTTTATCGTTAACCTCAACACAAAAATTAAGAGATATGAAAACATTAGGATGGATAGGACTAGGGAATATGGGAGCTCCGATGGCTACTAATCTTTTAAAAGCTGGATACAAGGTTAACTTTTACAGAAGAGATATAACTAAATCTTCTCCATTAATTGCTTTAGGAGCAACGCCTTTAGATGATATCAATAATTTTATCACGCATACAGATATCATATTCTTAACTTTACCTGATGATACTATAGTAGAGGATATGTTTAATCAGATAGTGACTAATGATATCTCAGGAAAGGTGTTTATCAACAGCAGTACTATCTCTCCAGCCCTTGCGCTAAACTTAAGTAATGCTATCCAACTAAAAGGTGGTCGTTATCTAGATGCGCCAGTATCTGGTAGTGTGAAGCCTGCGATAGACGGTACATTACTGTTCTTAGTGGGTGGTGATAAGCAGGTCTATGTGGATGCTATACCATACTTCGAGGTGATGGGTAAAAGTCACTATTACTTAGGAGAAGCAGGTAATGGTAGCAAAGCTAAACTAGCAATTAACTACTATATGGCAGTGGTGGTACAGGGACTAGCAGAGACAGTATTATTCGCTGAGCAAAATGGTGTAAGTAGAGAACTAATGACTGCGATAGTAAATGATAGTGCTTGTGGTTCTGGAATGAGTAAGATAAAGACTCCTGCTGTGATCAGTGACGAATATCCTGCTGCATTTCCACTAAAGTTTATGCTAAAAGATATACGACTAGCACAAGATGCTGGATGGAATACAGCATTAACACAAGCGACAGAACAGGCATATGCTAACGCTAGTGACCAAGGATTAGCAGAACAAGACTTAATGGCTGTAATCAAAGCTATTCAATAATTATATATTAATAAACCTCAATCTAATACAGATGACGCACTTACAAGAAGTAATCGAAAAAGCGTGGGACGACCGCTCACTTTTACAAGATCAAAATACTCAAAATACTATTCGTGAAGTTATAGAGCTTATTGACAGTGGTAAATTGCGTGTAGCTGAGCCAAAAGGTACTGAATGGCAAATCAATGAATGGGTTAAAAAAGCAGTAGTACTATACTTCCCTATCCAAAAGATGGAAACCCTAGAAGCAGGTATCTTCGAATACCACGATAAAATGCCGCTAAAGAGAAACTATGCTGAGAAAGGTATTAGAGTAGTACCAAATGCTGTGGCTCGTCATGGAGCGTATATCTCTGCTGGTGTTATCTTAATGCCATCTTATGTAAATATCGGTGCTTATGTAGATAAGGGAACCATGGTAGATACATGGGCTACTGTAGGATCTTGTGCACAGATCGGTAAGAACGTTCACTTATCAGGTGGTGTAGGTATCGGTGGTGTATTAGAACCATTACAAGCAGCACCAGTAATCATTGAAGACAATGCATTCATTGGATCACGTTGTATCGTAGTAGAAGGTGTTCGCGTAGGTAAAGAGGCTGTATTAGGTGCTAATGTAGTACTTACAGCATCTACTAAAATTATAGATGTAACAGGAGATACTCCTGTAGAGATAAAAGGATATGTACCTGAGCGCTCTGTAGTAATCCCTGGTTCATATACAAAACAATTCCCTGCTGGTGAATTCCAAGTACCATGTGCGTTAATCATCGGTCAGAGAAAACCATCTACAGATCTTAAGACATCTTTAAACGATGCTTTAAGAGAATATAATGTAGCAGTGTAATCATTATAATATAAACATAAAAACAGAACAGTTACATAACTGCTCTGTTTTTTTTATAACATTCAGCTATTTATATTCTACCTTATATATGTAAGTTAACTATATAACAAAATCAAAGAATATAATTTTAAATCCTATTGAAATTATAAAACAACTTTATCCTTATAATTAATACAAATAACCTTAAAAAACTAAAATACAATACATTAAAATCTTAAATATTATGAAGTGATATTAAATAAATGTCAAATCTAATTTAGTTTGATTTAATATATTTATTTTTATACACACATTATAAAATTCCCCTTACAAACAAAACAGCTCATATCATAAGAGCACATATTTAAGTATAATACAATGGCAATTAGTGGACTCGTAATAACATTTAATGAAGAAAAAAATATTGGTAAATGTATTGACTCTTTATTTCAATATTGTGAAGAAGTAATCATAATAGACTCTAATAGTAAAGATAAGACTGTCGAAATAGCTGAAAGCAAAGGAGCTAAAGTCTACTCACAAGCATACTTAGGTGATGGCCCTCAACGCACTTATGGATTGCAATACTGTAAAAATGACTGGATAATGAATTTAGATGCAGATGAGTTTTTAGATCAAGATGCGTTACATTTTATTTCTAAACAAGAGTATGAAAAAAGTGAATTTGACGCTTTCAAGTTTAGAGTAAAAAATTTCTTAGGAGAGACTCTAATCAATTTTTCTGGTTGGTATCCTGACTCGAAGGTTCGTTTTTTCAATAAAAGAACAGCCTATCCTTCAGACCATATGGCACATCAGTACATTATCTCTACTAATGAACGATCAATAAATGTTCATATACTACATTATGGATGGAGTTCATATAAACAAGTAATCGATAAAAAGAATCAATATTCTACTTGGGCAGCTCAACAACTATTTGATGAAGGAAGAAAAGTTTCTGCTTTTAAACCAGTTCTAAATGGTACTGTCTCTTTTATTCGTTGTTACTTTTTCAAAAAGGGTTTTCTAAATGGAGTAGATGGCTTTGCTTTTGCTTTAATACAATCTTTCTTCTCTTTTATGAAATATGCCAAGCTAATAAGACTACATCAAATCAATAAGAAGCCTATAAAACAATAATTACTCATTTTATTTTTATCAGCTTATACATACTAAACACACTACCTCTTGCGTTAAAAAACTAAATTGTTTAACGCAAGAGGCATTGTACTAAATATATGATATCAATATATTCGTTTTTCACCAAATTAAACATATTAACTACAAGGTATTACACAATAGAATCATAAAAAATTAGAAATAATTAGCACAATACTATCTTATTTCCATACCTTTAACATGTGTTTACGATTCTTAAATTAGAGAATATAAAACAATATAGTCTGATATTAAATTAAGTGATAAAGAAATACCACAAATGATTTAGAATTCTAAGAGCTATACAGCTTATATAGTGTTCTTTTGGTAGAATAAACAGATGAAAATAATAAGGTTTTTATAACAATAAAAACATTATTAAAAAAATAAGGTTGCAAAGAAAAAAGATATGAGAATTGGTTTTGATGCTAAACGATTATTTCACAATAAAACAGGTTTAGGTAATTACAGTAGGGATCTTATACGGATACTAAAGAGGTACTATCCTAGTAATTCGTATGTCCTTTATAATCCTAAACAAAAGTCACTTCCCTTTTTTTCTGATGATAATAATTTTGAAATTATATATCCCAAAGGACTAATGAGTATTCTTCACTTTATCTGGAGAACTTATGGTATCTCTAAAAACAGTAGTGTAAAGAATCTTCAAGTTTATCATGGTCTATCAGGTGAAATACCTTTCAACTTACCTACAAATGTCAAAAAAGTTGTTACAATACATGATCTTATCTTTGTAAGATATCCTCACTTGTATAATAAATGGAATCAAAAGGCATATTTTAATAAATCAAAATACGCAGTTAATAATGCTGATGCCATAGTAGCAATAAGTGAACAAACTAAAAGAGATATTGTTACATATTTAAATATTGATCCTAAAAAAATAAATGTTATTTATCAAGGTTGTGCGCAAGCTTTTAAAGTAAAATACACTGCTGAGGAACTACAAGAAACTAAAACTAAGTATACATTACCACAAGAATTCGTTTTAAATGTAGGAACAATAGAGGAACGAAAAAATGCCTTTAGCTTAGTTAAAGCTATAAAAAATATTGATACAACTCTAGTATTAGTAGGTCGAAAAACAAAATATTCACATAAAATAGAGCAGTATATTATAGAGCATAAAATGAGTAATAAAGTCATATTTCTACAAGGTCTATCCCTTATAGAACTTGCTCATTTATATCAATTAGCTACAGTCTTTGCTTATCCTTCAATTTTTGAAGGTTTTGGTATTCCAATTATTGAGGCACTTTATTCAGGAACACCAGTCATCACTTCTAAATCAGGTGTTTTCCCAGAAGCAGGAGGTCCCGATAGTATTTATGTTGATGAAAGTAACAGCGAAGAAATAGAACAGGCTATTATGACCCTTTTAAACAATCCTGACTTACGTCAAGAAATCCTTGATAAAGGGAAACAGTATGTCCAGAAATTTAATGACGAATACATTGCCAAAAATTGGATTAAACTATATGAGTCTATATAAAAAAACAGCCTTTATTGTAATCTAAAGGCTGTTTTTTTTATTATTTCCCTTTGCCAAATATACCTAACAACTTGTATATTTTAGCCTTATATTTCTTAAAGCCTGCATCAAACTCTTTTTGAAGTTTACTTCTCTGCTTCTCCATTGCCAAAACTCTTCGATGCCATCCTTCATGTTTTACATAGCCTGTCTCAAAAACAACTGCATAATAGCCTATTTCTTCATAGAACTTACTTATAGAATCTTCCATTCCACTGTTAGCATATCCTCCTGTAATCATTTTATAATCAGAAAGTCTTTTTACTGTTGGGTTAAATGTAAAAGCAAAAGGTTCCTTTTTATCTTCTAAATCAAAACGATATATTTTATGGTTTTCACAAATTTCAAATGTATCAAGAACTTTGCAATGATTAGTATCTGTACGCTCTCTTAACCAAATATTAAGTATTTTAGGAGAAGCTTTCAGTACTTCTATAGAATCTTCTATAAATCCACTTCTATAAAAAATCCAATCTTCTTCACAATGAAAAATGTATTCAGTATCAACTAAACTATAAGCTCTATCAATACTCTTTAATTGTCCTAAGTTAACAGGATTGTGTAGCAGGACTGTTTTTCCTTTTAATTCAGGAAAGTTATTAACTACCTTTTCTAAACTCTTTATCTTTTCTGAGTCTTCAATAAAAATATACTTTTCAATGGGACAAGTATTATATTTTAAAAAACTTGCGATTGTTAACTTTAATAAATCAAAACGATTACAACTAGTTAAAACAAAAGTTACTTTATCTTCTCTCATATCTATTTTATTAATAACTGATTAAGTCCATTTTCACAATAACTCAATTTATTACTTATTGCATCCTTTAATAGTTTATCATTATTAGGCAAAGAGGCTCTTTCTTCTTCTTTGTGATATAAGTGGTAAGCGATAGCCATAAACTTAACATTGTGTCGTTTTACCCCTTTATTAAATAATCTCTCAACAAATTCACTATCTTCTCTACCCCATCCAACAAAGTTATTATTGAATCCATTGACAGCGAGAACATCCTCTAGAAAGAAAGCCATATTACATCCTCTAATAGCTTTATGACTATATGTAATATCTTTTTGTTGTTTATTATTTAGAAAAGGCAAATGACAAGCTGATAACCTTTTTTCAAAACGTGTTTCTATATTAGGTTGGTACCAGTGTATTCTTTTATATTTATCTGAAGTCGCTAAATATTCTTTTGTTTTTTTCTCATTAAACATCACACGCCCCCCTTGTACAAAGAAACCTCTCTTCGCATTACTAATATGATCCAATACAAACTTAGAATGTAATACCATGTCTCCATCAATCATCACAACATATTCTCCCTCACATAATGCTAACCCTCTGTTGCGCGATTCTGATAATCTAAACCCTTTATCTTCCTGCCAAGCATGTTTTAAAGGAACTGGAAAAACAGATTGATATTTTTTTATCAATGCAATAGTATCTTCTCTTGAACCGTCATCCGCTACAACTACTTCAAAAGGTAATTTTTCTTGATTTAAAACTGAAACTAATACAGCTTCTAAAGCATCAACACGATTATAAGTTGTAATTAACAAACTCACTTTTAATCTCTGATTTGCCTCAGCTAATTTGACATATTTATAATATGACCCCATTGCATTAGCACTGGCTATTACAAATCCGTCTGCCCCATATAGCAATCCCTTTTTTAGAAAATAATGTTTAAAAAAACCAAATAAACCATGTGTAAACCCCTTAAATACAGAAGCTTTCTTTCTGTATTTCATTTGTTCTGCATATAGAGATGTATAATGTTGTAACTTTCTAATCAGATCATCAGCTCCGTCAAATGAATAATGTAAGTAATGTTCTTCAAAAATCACTACTTTAACTCGCTCTCCATATTGTAAAGACTCATGTACTTGTTTGTTGTCAAACATTACTTCTGTCTTATTATACAAGCGTTTCACTATATTTGGATACCAACCACAAGCTTTGATAACGCGCCCTCTATAATGATTTAAGCAAAGCATTCCATAAATAACATTTTTATTGCTAAAATCAACATCCTTAATACGTTGTAATAATTCTGGAGTCATTACTTCATCGCTATCCATATTAAGTATCCAATCATTCTTTGCATAAGATACCGCTAGGTTCTTTAATGGACCAAAGCCAATAAACTCAGACTTAAAAACTTTTACATTGGAAAATGTTTCTGCAATCTTAATTGTACCATCGTTAGATCCATTATCTAACACGATAATTTCATCAAAATCAGCATAAGACTGCAAAACACGTTTCAAATACTTCTCAGAATTTTTCACAAGCATTGTAACACTTATCGGAATCCTTTCTATCATACTACCTTACTATTTTTAATTCAATTCAAAAAAGTTAAAACAACTTCCCAAATTGCAATTTCATTTTGAACTTAAACATTGATTCATCCCCTTGTATCTCTATTCTTTTAATCTCATACAATTTCTTAAAAGGAAAACTATTAATCTTATTTCCAATTCTAAGTCCATACTCCATTCCGTTTCTTTTTAATTCAGCAAAGAAACTAGATTTAACCGGATTTTTTCTAGGGAAGTTTCCATAGGGATACGCTACACCAGGAAACACTTTTAAATCATTCTCTTTGCAAATTGAAAAACAAATATCAAAATCTTCCTTTATTTCCTCATTACTCAAACTAGCATAAGCTCTATGCAAATTAGAATGATGTCCTAATTCTATTAAATTACTTAAGTTTTTTAATTGGTCCATTGACATAACAGGTACAGTCCCTTCATTCCAACCATCTGTTTTTCCTATATAAGCAAAAGGAACAAAAAATGTGGCTTTTAGATTGTATTTTTCTAAAAGTGGTACCGCATACTCTAATTGGTTTATAGTTACATCATCAAATGTGATAACTACATTTTTACCAGATAGAGACTTAGTATTCCTTAAGTCACTCAAATGATGAGTTTTATATTTTTTAGATACTAAGTATTTAAACTGCTCCTCTAAAAGTAATTGATGTATAGTGAGTCTTTCTACTTTAGCATCATCATCTGTAACATTGTGATACATTAAAATCGGAAGTCGTGCCATTCTATTTTTTTTAACAAAAATAAACTAATATTAATAACAATCTCTATTTTAATTTTTTTAAAAGACGTCTTATTTTTTCACTAATAACTAAATTGTTTTTTGCAATCCTAAAGTTGATTGGTAAAACAAATATTAATTTTTAATATCTTATTTTTTAGACTATTTTTGTGCATTACAACAACAACTAAATATTCTTAACGTAATGATTTATTTCTTCGAAAACCCTTCGAGAAAGTTTTACACTGTACAAGTGGAGAACAACTTATCTAATGAAGATATCCAAAAGTTAAATTGGTTATTTGGCAATGCCAAGCACATCAACGAGAAAACAATCAATGCTAAATTTGTCGGTCCACGTGCTACAATGGTTACTCCATGGAGTACCAATGCAGTAGAGATAACTCAAAATATGGGAATCACTGGGATTATCCGTATTGAGGAATTCGTAAAAGCAGAAGATAGTGATACATTTGACCCAATGTTATTACAAGAGTTTGATGCACTTCACCAAGACATCTTTACTATTAACATTGATCCTGAAACAATTAACTACATTGAAGACATCGCTAAATACAATGCACAAGAAGGTTTAGCTTTAAACGACGAAGAGATTACTTACCTAAATGAATTATCTACTAAACTTGGACGTAAGTTAACAGACTCTGAAGTATTCGGATTCTCTCAGGTTAACTCTGAGCACTGTCGTCACAAGATATTTAATGGTACATTCATTATCGACGGAGAAGAACAACCTACTTCTCTATTCAAATTAATTAGAAAAACGTCTGAATTAAATCCAAACGAGATTGTATCAGCGTATAAAGATAACGTTGCCTTTGTCAAAGGACCAAGAGTAACGCAGTTCGCTCCTAAATCAGCAGACAAACCTGACTTCTATGCAGAGACTGAGTTTGACTCTGTAATCTCATTAAAAGCAGAAACACACAATTTCCCTACTACTGTAGAACCGTTCAATGGTGCTGCTACAGGATCAGGAGGAGAGATACGTGACCGTTTGGCTGGAGGACAAGGTTCACTGCCATTAGCAGGTACAGCAATCTATATGACATCGTACTCTCGCTTAGAACAGAACCGCCCTTGGGAACAAGCAATGGACGAAAGAGCGTGGTTATACCAAACGCCTATTGATATCTTAATCAAAGCTTCTAACGGTGCTTCTGACTTTGGTAACAAATTTGGACAACCACTTATCACAGGTTCTATCCTTACATTTGAGCACGAAGAAGAAGCTCGTAAATTAGGTTTTGACAAAGTGATTATGCAAGCTGGTGGTATCGGATATGGTAAACTTGACCAAGCGTTAAAACACAAACCATCTGTAGGTGACCAAGTGGTAATCTTAGGTGGTGAGAACTACAGAATCGGTATGGGTGGTGCAGCAGTATCTTCTGCTAACACAGGTGCTTTTGGTTCTGGTATCGAGTTAAACGCTATCCAACGTTCTAACCCTGAAATGCAAAAACGTGCTGCTAATGCTATCCGTGCGATGGTAGAGGCTGAACATAACCCTATCGTATCTATTCACGATCACGGTGCGGGTGGACACTTAAACTGTCTGTCAGAATTAGTAGAAGAAACAGGTGGGCATATCAACTTAGATAACCTTCCTGTGGGTGACCCTACCCTATCTGCTAAAGAAATTATCGGTAATGAATCTCAAGAAAGAATGGGATTAGTTATCGGTCAAAAAGACATCGATACTTTAGCGAAGATTGCTGAGAGAGAACGTGCTCCAATGTACACTGTAGGTGAGATTACTAATGATCACCGTTTCACTATTGAGTCTAAAACTAAAGGTGACAAACCTATGGACTTCGCTATCGAAGATATGTTTGGTAGTTCTCCTAAAACAATCATGGATGATAAAACAATCAACCGTGTGTATGCTGATTTAGATTACTCTGTAAACAAAGTAGAAGAATACTTAAACCACTTATTACAATTAGAAGCTGTAGCTTCTAAAGATTGGTTAACTAATAAAGTAGACCGTTGTGTAGGTGGTCGTGTGGCTAAACAACAATGTACAGGTCCATTACAGTTACCACTTAACAACTTAGGTGCTATGGCACTTGATTATAAAGGTAAAGAAGGTATTGCTACTACTGTAGGACACGCTCCTATCGTAGCGATCATAGATCCTGCTGCAGGAAGTAGAAATGCTATTGCAGAGGCTTTATCTAATATCGTTTGGGCTCCTCTTAAAGAAGGAATTAAGAATGTTTCATTATCAGCTAACTGGATGTGGGCATGTAACAATGCTGGAGAAGACGCTCGTCTATACAAAGCTGTGAAAGCTTGTTCTGACTTCGCTATCGAATTAGGAATCAATATCCCTACAGGAAAAGATTCTTTATCTATGAAGCAGAAATACCCTAATGACGAGGTTATCGCTCCTGGTACAGTTATCATCTCTGCTGCAGCTAACTGTACAGATATTACTAAAATAGTAGAACCTACTTTAAAGAAAAACGCTGGTTCTATCTACTATATCAACTTGTCTAAAGACAACTTCAAATTAGGAGGTTCTTCTTTTGCACAGGTATTAAACAAAATAGGTCAAGAGGTTCCAACTATTACTGACGGTACTTACTTCAAGAATGCTTTTAACGCTATTCAAGAATTAGTAGCTAACGAACAAATAGCTGCTGGACACGATATTGGAAGTGGTGGTTTAGTTACTTCTCTTTTAGAAATGACTTTCGCTGATACTAATTTAGGTGCGAAATACGACTTAACAGCATTGAACGAAATAGATACTGTAAAAGCATTGTTCAACGAGAACATCGCGCTTATCGTTCAAGCAAAAGACGATGCTACTTTAGAACAAGCTTTAGCTGCTAAAGGAGTAATCGTTACTAAGATTGGTACAGTGACTACAGATGAGAAAGTATCATTTACTAATGGAATAGATAACTTTACATTTAGCGTACCTGCTATCAGAGATACTTGGGCTAAAACGTCTTACTTATTAGACCAAAAACAAACAAAGAATAACAAAGCGACAGATCGTTATAACAACTATAAAGTACAACCTTTAAACTTCAGCTTCCCTGCTCAGTTTGACGGTAAGAAACCTGTAGTTGACGCTTCGAAACCAAGACCAAAAGCTGCTATTATTCGCGAGAAAGGTAGTAACTCAGAGAGAGAAGTTGCTAATGCAATGTTCTTAGCTGGTTTTGATGTAAAAGACGTACATATGACTGACCTTATCTCTGGTAGAGAAACATTGGAAGATATCCAATTTATCGGAGCTGTAGGTGGATTCTCTAACTCAGACGTATTAGGATCTGCTAAAGGATGGGCTGGTGCATTTATGTACAACGAGAAAGCAAATACAGCATTGAAAAACTTCTTTGCTCGTAAAGACACTTTATCAGTAGGTATTTGTAACGGATGTCAGTTATTTATGGAGTTAGAGTTAATCAACCCTGAGCACGAAGTACACGGTAAGATGCAACACAACGACTCTCAAAAACACGAGAGTAACTTTACTTCTGTTACAATCCAAGAGAACAACTCTATTATGCTTTCTACTTTAGCTGGAAGTACTTTAGGAGTATGGATTTCACATGGTGAAGGTAAATTCAACTTACCTGAGACAGAAGATAAATATAGCATCGTAGCAAAGTATGCTTATGACGCTTACCCTGCTAACCCTAATGGTTCTGACTTTAACACAGCGATGATGTGTGATACTACAGGACGCCACTTAGTAATGATGCCTCACATCGAGCGTTCATTATTCCAATGGCACTGGGCTAACTATCCTGAAGGAAGAAAAGATGAAGTTTCTCCTTGGATGGAAGCATTCACTAACGCACGTGAGTGGATTGAAGAAAACAACGCTAAATAATATATAGCTTATATAAACAATAAAGCCTCCTTATGGGAGGCTTTATTGTTTTATTTCTTCACATATTCATATGAACTATATCGAAATACTCTTGCTTTATTAGGAGCTGCCATAGGTTCACTAACCTTGCGCTCATAACTATCAGGTACACCTTCATCGATGTAATACTGTCCTTTTAACTTAATGAAATAGTTAAATTGTTTTTTATACAAAGTATCTTCATTAATCGATATTTCCTTAAAAACAGGCTCTATAAACATACAGTCTTTAGCATCTATCTCATACCCTTCTACAAGTAAAGATGTATCGATAAAATCTGCACAGTCACAAGCCCAATTCACATACATCACTTCTATCGTCTCTTCCTGACCAGACAATTGAGAGGGTTGTTTTGATCGATCTAAATAAGTAAGATAACAAAACCAACCAACTATTGTTATTGCAATAACAGCAAGTACAACTAATACTACCTTACCTAATATTTTAAAGTTATTTCTCATAACTCTAATTTAAGCATCCTGAAACAAATAAATCAAGAATCCAAGAACAATCAATCCTACTAAAACAGCCAAGACTATTTTCATAGTACTATAAGGTCGCTCACCTGTTATTCTACCTGTTACCCCGTTGACATAAAAGGTATATTGCTTATTTCCAAAGCCAAATGAACTCACATATAGTGGTAATAAGATATGCTTAAAAGTAATAGCTGACAGTTCGGTATTCATATTATGTATACGTTGTTCATCCCCTCCAATATCTCTTCTTACACTTTCCCTTTCATACTGATACACGATATCCCTTGCCTTATCATAAGCTTCTTTTACGTCTACTTGATACTTCTGGGTAATAAACCCACTTAAATAATCTGGCTTAATCTTATGGACTGCTTTTGGATCCCAACCTGTAGAGATAGAACTTAGTAATTTCACATCAAGTGTCTTACTTCCCGTTACTAATACATCGTCATAGAAGTTTGACACTGTACCATTCACTCTTGACCAAGATACTCTGCGTTCTCTTCTTTTATTATCACCACTACCAACAGTTACATAATAAGCATCTCCACGCTCTCCACGATACTGGGTATAAGTCTGCATATCATACGTCCAAAAAGGCACGTATACTCCCCTTAAATTATCAGCAGAGAATATCCCTCTCTTTATTTTATTAGGCGCAAACCATAATCCTTTTATCCACTCTTGTAACTTAGAAGCCACTTGATTCTCGTCTATTGCAAAAGGAGCGACATACTCTGGCTTAATATATCTTTCTTCGTGTATATCTTGTTCTACTAAAGGATTAGCACAATAAGGACATGCCATCGACTTCAGGTTTTCATCTACTGTAGAAGTAGCATGACAACTACTGCATTCTACAACCTTAGTGGTACTAAAGCTCTCTTTCTCATAGCTCTCCATAAAACTAACGAAATCATGCTCATTCAGAACTCCTGTCCCCTGCTCTATTTCTTTTACACTGCCACAATACTCACATACCAAGGCTTGAGCACTTGGCTTATATGACATCGGTCCTCCACAAGAATTACAAGGTGTAGACTCTGATGTATTCAGCTTTAATTCTTCTTCTGATGACACTTCTATAGATATTAATAGATACTATATTCCTTTTGTACTTTATCACTTCAAGGAAGCAATAGAAATAGACGTTATAATTAGTTTTAACGCCTATTTTATTTAAATCACATATTTGGTAACGGAGGAGGTGTTTGTGCCCATATAGCACTCAAATCACCTTGTTCTCCTGCTTTTTCCCAAGTTCCCATTCCATTTTTCCAAACAAGGGTATCTCTTAATAACTGACCATTGCCTGCCATCTGCTTTAATCCTTCTAAATCAAATGGGCCTGCTTGTTGTCCATTAACAGCGACAAAGTAACTAACAGCCACCGCACCTGGTATTGGCGGAGGTGTATTGGCTACAGGTTGAGCACCTTGACCTTGTGTAGTCGTTTGTCCTTGAGCCATTGCTTGACCAAACTGATTAGCCATAGCAAATCCTGCTCCCATTCCTACTCCTGCACCTGCTACTCCTGATGGATTATTAGCCGCAGCTTCCATCGCTTTAGCGGCCTTCATTTGCATTAACTTATTTAAATCAACGTGATTTAATCTGCTTAACTCAAAGATCTCTTTCTTAATATCTTCAGGCATAGATACGTTCTCAATTAAGAACTTCGTTACATCCATACCATATACCTCAAAATCATCTTTCATATAAGCAAAGATTGCCAATGACAATTCATTCAGGTTTGCTGCATACGTTTCGATAGGCAGATTAGCCTCTCCTATAGAGTCTGTAAAACGAGTAACAATAGCACTTCGCAACTGATCGTTAATTTGCTCTGTCGTAAATGTACCTGATGTACCTACTATCTCTTTGATAAACTTACCTGGATCAGCAATCTTAAATGTATATGTTCCAAAAGATCTCACTTCTATCATCCCAAAGCGATCATCATTTAAGATTATAGGATTCTTCGTTCCCCATCGTTGATCAATGAATGTCTTTGTACTTACGAAATATACCTCTGCCTTAAATGGGCTATTAAATCCGTATTTCCATCCTTTTAAAGTAGATAGAATAGGTAAATTTTGTGTATTTAGAGTATGTGTTCCCGGACTGAATACATCTGCTAACTGCCCCTCATTGATAAACACAGCCATTTGTCCTTCTCGAACAACTAACTTTGCATTATTCTTTATCTCGTTTTGAAAACGTTCAAAACGGTGTACTATCGTATTTTGTGTAGGATCTAAGAATTCAATAATATCAATGAATTCTCCAGATAATTTTTTAAACAAATTCATATCTTTTTTCTTTTTCTTATTAGTAGTTATTTTATTTTAATTGTAACTAATTTTATGCTTTAATTTTATAAATACTAAACGCCTTACAACTGTAAGTCCGCAATGCACTGCTCTCTTATTGTCCATATTTTGTCTAATGAGTAAGCAATAGTAGGAGTTATATCTAACCATTTTTGAATGGCTTCTCTATGTAAATTGATTTTGAAATCACCTATTTGATTATACTCATAGATTACCTCACTAATCCCTTTATCCTTAAACAATTCGTAATCACTCGTTATAGTTGTATAATCGTAAAAATGATTGTTATATTTTAAATAAGTATGTCCTTCTACGATATAATCTAAACCAGCCTGTTCTAATGTAGCACGAATAGCGGGTGCATAGTCTGCATCCATCTTAAATATCCCTAATACTAATTCTACTTCAGGGTGATTATTTTCTAAAGCTAATTTGCGTATTACAGCATGTTTGGTACTACATACCCCCTTCTGCTCTTCTAATACATTCAGTAGATTATCTCTATCCTTATTGCGTTTATAGGACAGTTGTTTTATATATTCGCATGCTTGTTTAAAGTCAACAATACCTAATGCTATAAAAGCTTGAGATAATGATTCTGTACTATTTATTTTAAAATTAATCATCCTATACTTTTAAACAGTTACTCTTACGCTAAAGATAACTTATTTTACCTTAATTATAAACAAACTTTGACTGCTAAAATAACTTATAATAAATCTTTATACCACAAGTACTTAGTTAACATTTTTTAGTATATTTATTCATTGTATTTTTTAAGCAACTTATTATGAATAAGAATTTTAAACATAATAACACAACAGCCAAAAGTAGAAAAAACATAGGTGAGATTGACATTATTAATCCTATTGCTCAGTTAGTATTAGATGATAATGCTTCTGTAGAAATAATAGCAAAAGGTTTTCAATATACAGATTCTCCTGTATGGGTTGACACAGAAAATCTATTGCTATTTACAGACTTACCTAATAAGAGAATACACTACTGGAAGGAACACTATAAAGAAACTAAAACTTATTTAGAAGCAATTGATTTCATTGGTCAAAATACCAAACAAGGAGAACTTAGCTCAAGTGCATTGCTTTTTAATAAAACAGGTGACCTAACTTTGTTTCTATATGGCAAACAGAAAATTGCTAAAATGAATGCAGCTATTAGAGAGCCTAAATTTAACTTCACGACATGGATTAACAATCCCAAAAAACATGTACTAGTAACTCCTTCAATATTTACAGAAGATAATACAGACAACATTTACTTTACAGATACTATATCTGAACAAGAACCTAGTAAAAGCTCTTTATATGGTTTGTTTAGAATAGACGCTAAGAATAAGTTAGAACTACTCCTAAGTAATCCAATACCAATAACAGGGATTACATTCTCTAGTGATAATAAGCACGTGTTCCTGACGTGTTCAGATAAAAAGAAAGCTTACTTACACAAGTACAATATTGTCAAAAAGAATATATCTGATTCTATTAATACTTTTGACTATACACCTTTCATAAGTGATTCTGAAGATTTCCCAAAAGGGCTAAAGACAGATAAGTTTGGTAATATTTATACGACTGGACCTAATGGAATATGGATATTCAATAAAGAATTAGAGCTAATTGCTCGAATTTATTTTACTGAACTAGCTTCTAATTGTGTCTTTAATCATGATTTTAAAACACTATACATTACAGCAAACGATAAGCTACTCAAACTAAAATTGCGAAACTAAGTATGGTTTTGATATAATATTTTTTAGATTGACTTATCTTTGATGCGAATTAGCTATTAAGTTTATTCAAAAGATTAAAACAAATAGAACAAATATTAATACACAATGGAAGAGCAATATCAACAAATCTTAGTTAGATATTATAGTGATGTCTTAGAAGAAAATACTGTAGAGACTTTTTGGGGAAAAACAATAGATAAGCAAAAAGGGTTATATCAGGTAGATAACATCCCTTTCTATGGTCCAGATTTTTCTTGTGATGATATTGTTTTCGCCGAATTTGACAGTGAGGAAAACTGTTTGACTTATCGCCACGTTGCTACTCCATCAGGGAATACGACTGCACAAGTTATCGTACTAAAAGACAAATATAACAGAGAAGACTTATATAACGAGATTCTATATGCAGGTACAGAGATAGAAGTATGTAATGATCAATACTTCGTAATCAATGTCCCTAGTAAAACTGATTATCGAAATGTATATGCTATCCTAAGTGCTCTAGAAGATGAGAAAGTAATAGAGTTTGCAGAACCATTATTATCACCGAAGCACAGTGCTGATCTTAGACAAGTCTAATCAGTACATTATAAATATAAATACAAACGCCCGATTCAGTGAATCGGGCGTTTGTATTTATATAATAATTTTTTTATTAGAATTGGAAGTAAATAAACGGTTGTGGTCCTGCTGTTGCTGTAGCATAGACAATCCAAAACACAAATGCCAACACTACTGCTTTAACGAACATTGGTGCAACATTAAACAGTTGGTTTGGTATTGCCATCCACGACTTAGGAATATAGTGCCACACAAATCCTATACCGATAAGCATAAAGGCATTCTTATACCCCATCGCAATAGTAGTCCATGCACTCCAATCAAACTCTAGATTTCCAATATTATTAATAATATCAAGGGCTATATCAAAAGATCCCGCTCTAAAGAAAATCCAACAGAATGTAACGAAGTTAAAGGTCAAGAAGACAGAGAATATCTTCCAAAAGATATTTGGTTCCACTCCTTTTGCTCTTGGAAATAACTCCATAATAATCTTGTGGATCGCTAATGCAATACCGTGTAAGGCTCCCCAAACGATAAAACGCAAACTAGCTCCGTGCCATAGCCCTCCTAATAACATTGTCGTCAGAAGGTTAAAGTTAGTGTACATATTCTTCTTCTTATCCTTCGCTAAAAGGAATGTAAGTAAGAATACCACTACTGAAGCAATAGCTAATATCAGAGGTATGATACTTGTATTCATATAATATACTCCCCACGCGATACATCCTATAAAGAATAAACCAGGGAATAAATATCCACCGAAACTACCCTTTCTATTTCCTCCTACTGAAATGTACAAAAAGTCCTTTAACCAAGTAGATAAGGATATATGCCATCTTCTCCAGAACTCTGTAATCGAGGTAGACTGGTAAGGTACATTAAAGTTGATAGGAAGTCTATATCCCATCAGCAACGCAATACCTATAGCCATATCAGAATATCCTGAGAAATCACAGTAGATCTGAATAGCATAACCATAAGATGCCATAAGGTTCTCAAAAGCTGTATAGCTATTAGGAGAATCAAATACGCGATCTACGAAGTTAATCGAGATATAATCTGAGATAACTGCTTTCTTTAATAACCCTCCTATGATTAACAGAAGACCTTCATTTACATACTCCCTAGATACATATATATTCTTATATATCTGTGGCAAGAAGTCTTTAGCGCGTACGATAGGTCCAGCCACTAACTGTGGGAAGAATGAGATAAAGAATAAGTAGTCTAAGAAGTTCTTAGTTGGCTCTATCTCTTTTCGGTATATCTCAATGATGTAACTAATCGATTGGAACGTAAAGAACGATATCCCAACTGGCAATATTATATCATCTAAGTGCAACCTTGTATTAGCGAATAGGTTAATCCCATCCAAGAAGAAATTAGTATATTTAAAATACCCTAATAGCCCAAGATTCACGATGATACTTATCGTCAATAGCAGTCGCTTCTTCGCTAGATTAACCGTATGATTAATAATATTAGCAAAGTAATAATCCATCAGCGATGATCCTATCAAGATGATAAAATACATACCACTTGACTTGTAATAAAAGAACAAAGAGAACAATGTCACATATAACAAGCGGATATGAAAGGTTTTTCTCATCAATATATAGAAGAGATAAAACACAATAAAAATCCCTAAGAACAAAGCCGAGTTAAATAATAACGGTTCTTTAGGATTAAAAGTAAACCAACTGATTACTTGATCAGCAGTTATACTTGGTATTTCGATATTTAATAGACTCATTTAAGTTAGAAGACTATTGTTGTTTAACAAATTGGTTATAAGCCTCTAAAAGCGCTTCATAAAACAGGTCTCCTGTATATTCATACCCTTTTACAGTATAGTGTACTAGATCTTTGGATAACATACTGTTCTCCCTTAAAGAAGAAAGACCTAATGTACCTCCTAGATTATAATATAAATCCCAGATAGCATATTTACCACTGATACCATTAATGATTAGTTCATTCGCTAGTTCAGCAGCTATATGATTAGGATTGTCTTTTGAAAAATATGAGGGTGGTGGTGTAGTCACTAATACATTAGCATTAGGAGCTACCCTTTTTACTTTTGCTAAAAAAGCATTAACCTGATCTTGGAATGTCTTTGCATCCATTCTATCAAAAGACTCATTCGTCCCCATAGATACGATTATTAAGTCTGCCTCTAAACCTCTTAATTGTTTAAAGAACAGATCATACTTCGTATAATCCGAAAACTTAGCCCCATTAACACCGATCGTATGATACAGTATTCCTGGCTTATCGTTCTCTAGCACCACACCATTTAAGTCATAAGCTTCAGCTTGCTTATTAGAATAGAAGTAAATACGATCTAATTCTTCTCCTATTTCAAAAGTATAGAATACATCGTTCTTCTCCCCTGACAACTCATTAAACATAGTATTAGATACAGCCACTGACTCTTTCTGCTTCGTTGGGATAGACAATCTCTTTCCTGCATGTATTGTATTAGTCTTCATATTATTCGCCTTTTTAATAGACTCTATTGAAGCACCATACTTATTAGCAATACCTGTTAATGACTCTCCCTTCTTGATCTGATGAGAGACCTTTTTAGGAGCAGAAGACTCTAAGAACACACGCTGACTAGCTGTCCCTACATTAAAGTCCTTCGTATTAGAAGGTGTAAATACCTTCATCCGAGAAAAACCGTAATTAGCATCGCGCACACTTAGCTCTATCACTGCATTCTTATCTATAGTAGTTAAAGCGATACCACTTAATCCTACATTATATTCTTTAACGGGGTAGATATTTCGATAACTATTCCACTCTGCATTAGACGAATATCTAACTAAAGCGTTACCATTAGTCTTTGCTAATTTATATGGAAAAGCAAATCCTAAACCTCCGTTACCAAACTTATTTTGAAGTAGAACCCTCATTCTCCCACTGAAAAAATCAGCTTGGATATGTGAATCCCCTATGTGAACAATGTTTATCTTCCCTTTCTTCGTGCGCGTTACCTTTTGTAACTTGCTAAAGAATGTATTCAATTGTTCTGTGTAATAAATTTTATTTCCTATTATCTCTTTACTATCCTGATCCCCATTATACACATCATACTGGTAAGTACTATTGCCTTGAGATTGTCCAAAAGAACTAATATGAAATAAAACACCTACCACAAAAACAGCAATTTTATTCCTTTTCATTTTCATTTTTTTTTGAGTGATTACTCCCCTTTGCTACCGCCATCAGATTGATTATCCACTCCTACAGATGTTCCACCTGGATGTTTCTTTTTATATTCTTGATACCCTTCTTCTAATCTCGTGAATATCTTCTGAGCTACTGCAGATGCTCCCTTGTGATTAAAGTGTGTATAATCTTTATTCGCCTTAGCCTCCTCTACCCATTTTATCATAGATCCATTACCCCCCATAGCATCATATAGATTAAAGAATCCTGTACGTGCTTCCATAGCATACTTGCGTTGTGATTTTACTAATGGCACTACAGCTTTATCAGTTTGCATCACACCATCTACTTTAGATGACTTATCTGCAGCAGAAATGACTAAAATACTCGCATTAGGAAAGCACTGTTTAAGGTGGGCCACCACAGCACTCATTTTCTTCGTATACCAAGAATAATCAAGTGTACCATAGTTAAGCACATTCGCTCCGTAGTGTAACACGATTAAACTATAATCCAGATTAGACTGGTATTTTTGCATTAAGCTTGTTTTAAACAATGAGATTGGAAGTCCAGAGTTACCTCTACTAGAGAAGTTATCTACCTGTACACCTCCTGCTCCACTGAAGTCCATTCCGTAAATAGGAATAGAATCAGCGTGTTTAAACGTCAGTTTTATTTCTTTGACACTTCCATCTACTATCTTAAGTTTATTCAACTCAGAATTGATACTCAACTTCTTAACAATAGTATCCCTATTAGTTATAACTACGACTTCCCCTCTTTTATTATTCGAACTTCCATAATAAAGTGTTGGATTATACAGCATTGTCATATTTTGCATCTTACCACCTGCATAACTAACCCATGTCTGCTTGATTGTATCTTTAACGAAATACACCTGTCCAGATACACCAAAAGGTTTTTGTGGTTTCTTCACGTTTAAGTAAGATACCATTCTGAAGTTAGGTGAATATTTATGAATAACAGATTGTCTAGACTGAGCAGATTCTGACATAATAGGTATATATCCTACTCCCATACCACCATACTTAGCCTGATAGCTCTTGCGTATATCCTGTACTATCAAATCACCATCCGTCATCGAGTCACCATAGTATGCAATACGTACACGTTTACCCTTCTGTTGTTCTAAAGCATATAATCTAGCAAAGAAATGCTCTAAATATATATTCCCTTTAAAAGACTCTGTATCCTCATCACTAGTCAATGCATCTTCAGGTACTACGATTACTCGTTCATCCCCTGTACTTACTAATATAGGTTCTTTAACACTTCCCTTTAAAGTATCTTTATTCGTTATTGTTTCTTCAACGCTACCTATCGCCTCTAGCATTAAACTATCCACGACTATATTATTAGTAGAAACAACCTCTTCACTAAACAACTTCTCAGGCAAATTTCCCTTAAAGAATAAAAAAAAGCCACTAGCCATTACTATAATGGCAAGTGACTGATATATATATGATTTCTCTACTTTCACAAAAATACTTATAGATTACATTCGGTCTGGTACAGCTATCCCTAATAAAGAGAATGCATCCTTAATCACCATACCTACTTTTTCTGATATTTGTACTCTAAACGCTTTTAACACAGCATCCTCTTCTCCTAAGATAGATACCGTCTGATAAAATGAGTTATATTCTCTAACTAATTCATACACATAGTTAGCCACTAATGCAGGGCTATGTGTACGAGCAGCATCTTGAATCACTACAGGGAATTCCTCTAGTAATTTCAACAATTCTTTTTCTTTTGGATCTAATGCAACTCCTGTAATTTCTGTTGAGAAATCAAAGTCTGCTTTTCTTAATATCGATTGAATACGAGCATACGTATATTGAATGAATGGTCCTGTATTACCTGCGAAATCTACAGATTCTTTAGGATTAAACATCATTCCTTTACGAGGATCTACTTTAAGCATAAAATACTTAAGCGCGCCTATTCCGATAGTTGTGAATAATTCAGAACGCTCCTCCTCAGAGTACCCTTCTAACTTTCCTAACTCCTCAGAAATGCTCTTAGCTGTATCTACCATCTCTTGCATTAAATCATCTGCATCTACTACAGTTCCCTCTCTACTCTTCATCTTACCAGAAGGAAGTTCCACCATACCATACGATAAGTGGAATAAACTCTCTGCCCAGTCAAAACCAAGTTTTTTAAGGATTAAGAACAATACTTTAAAGTGATAATCTTGCTCATTCCCTACAGTATATACCATACCACCTACATCACCGAAGTCATTCACACGCTGTATAGCAGTACCAATATCTTGTGTCATATACACAGATGTACCATCACCACGAAGTACTAACTTCTCATCAAGTCCTTCATCAGATAAATCGATCCATACAGAATTATCTTCTTTTCTAAAGAATACACCTTGCTCTAGACCTTTCTCTACCTCATCTTTCCCTAATAAATAAGTATTACTCTCGTAGTACACTTTATCAAAGTCAACACCTAAGTTTTTATATGATACCGCAAATCCGTCATAAACCCATTGGTTCATCGTCTTCCACAGTTCGATAACTTCAGGCACATTATTCTCCCAATCCACTAGCATTTGCTTCGCTTCTTTGATAATCGGAGCTTCTTTTTTCGCTTCATCTTCTGTCATACCTTGCGCCATCAATTCCTTGATTTCGCTCTTGTATTCTACATCAAACTTCACATAATAGTTTCCTACTAATTTATCTCCTTTAAGTCCAGTAGACTCAGGAGTCTCACCATTACCATAACGTTGCCATGCTAGCATAGACTTACAGATATGAATACCTCTATCGTTAACGATTTGTGTCTTGTATACTTTCTTACCTGAAGCTTTTAATATCTCAGCCACAGCATATCCTAATAAGTTATTTCTAACGTGACCTAAGTGAAGTGGTTTATTCGTATTAGGAGAAGAGTATTCTACTAATACTGACTTATCACCCTCTACAGGCATTACATATCCAAAGTGCTCCTCTTTACGTGTAGCATTAAAGAAATCGATATAGTAACTATCTGAAACAACTAGATTTAAAAATCCTTTAACTACATTAAACCGCTCTATGACAGATGTATTCTCTACTAAGTACTCACCTATCTTCGTTCCAATCTCTACTGGATTTCCCTTCACCTGTCTTAAGATCGGGAAAATAACTACAGTAATATCGCCTTCAAACTCTTTTCTTGTCGCCTGATACTCAACTTTGTCTATGGTAGCACCATATAATTGCTGAATCGCTTTCTCTATCTGCGGAGTTAAAATCTGATTTAATGTCATTTTTATTATTTTTATTAAAGAAGCAAAGATAATTTATATTTCGTCATTTCAAGAGGTCTACACAAGGAATTTAAACATTTCATTTAGAATTTATCAAACCCAACACCTCCCTATCAACTAATTAAAAAACAATTATTTACATTAAAAAACATAATATCCTCTAAGTTAAAAACAAGTAAATATCTGTTAAACACTACAACACCACTCGCTAAAATCCTTCTTACAATATTCAATTATAATCCTACACATTACTTTATTCCTTCATTACAACATAATTAATTACTAAACTCTAATTCATTCCCTCGACCAATTACATATATGTTCAGTGTTTTATTATATTTACTAAATTTTTAACTACAACCTAATCAGACATAAACCTATACTTTTACTAAATCAACCACGCATCACAATCTACCCTGTGCACAAAACAACAAAAGCACTCTATAATTACCGGTCAAATTGAACAATGAAATGAAAAGCATCAGACTACCCCAAGATCTTGTCCCTACCTTATCTGAACAAATAATTATATATGATTATCTATCTACCCAAGAGGTTTCAAAACAACAAGTAAGTTTGAGTCAAAATACATTTAGTTTCTTAATAGAAGGAACAAAAGAGGTAGTTCACAACAATGCGAATGTAGCCATAGACAGCTCTAAATTTATTTTAATGCAAGCTGGACATTGCCTAATGACAGAGCGGCTCTCTACTATTAACAACTACAGAAGTATCCTCCTCTTCTTCACAAACGAAGCTATACTTAACTTCTTAATCAAAAATAATATACCTTATAATAATATAGCAAATCACAATTCTGTACACACATTTAATTATGATGACTTTATAAGACGATTTGCTTTTAGCCTATTAGATATTAATAAATTGAATAATCCTACAAAAAACAAACTACTGACATTAAAACTAGAGGAAATACTATTATATCTAATAGAATTATATAGTGTAGACTTTCTTTTATCCTTCACAATCAATAACAACAATCAAATACAAAAATTCACACAAACCATAGAAAGCAATATACTAAACAAACTTACATTAAACGAACTCGCCTTTTTATGCAATATGAGCCTATCTAGCTTTAAAAGAGAATTTAAAAAACACTACGCTGAATCACCTAGCAGATGGTTTCAAAGCAAAAGGCTAGAATACGCCCACACTTTACTGAGTCAAAAAAACAAAACAGTTTCAGAAATTTACTTAGAAATCGGTTACGAAAGTGCATCTAGTTTCATCCAAGCATACAAAGCCAAATATGGTACAACACCTACGCAACATCGTAAAAAATGAGCTTTTAGCAACATTTTTTGAACTAATGCCATAACACTCCCTTAAAAGCTTGCTATAAATTTGCATCAAACATTTAATCACAAATAAAATGAGAGTAACAAATTTTATAATCGGACTAGCATTAGTTCTTTCTACAAGCGTTTTTGGACAAAATACCTTTACTCTATCTAGTAAAGATCTAGGTGGAGAAACAACTAAGAAACAAGAATTTAATGGCTGGGGGTGTGATGGAGAGAATCAATCACCTCAACTATTTTGGCAAAATGCTCCTGCTGAAACCAAAAGTTTTGCCATTACGATGTACGATCCAGATGCCCCTACAGGAAGTGGGTTTTGGCATTGGGTAGTATTTGATATTCCAAACAACATAAACGAATTAGTAGCTAATGCAGGTAACTCAACCGCAAATCTATTACCGAAAGGAGCTATACAGAGTCTTACTGATTATGGTGTCAAAGAATTCGGAGGTCCTTGTCCTCCAGTAGGTCACGGCTACCACCAATACATTATAACTGTACACGCTCTTAAAACAGACAAACTTGGTTTAGATGGAAATACTACTCCTGCCGTTGTAGGTTTCAATCTATGGGCTAATACAATCGCAAAAGCAAGCATCATCGCTTACTACAAACGATAATACGCATTATCAAATTATAAGGCGACTTCTGAAGGTATCAGAAGTCGCTTTTTCACTTCCTACTAGCAAGTAAATTCAATATTCGGAAAATAGTAAATTCAGTACATTTCCTACAACAGATAAATCCTTTCTCCACTTAGTAGGATAAGGATAACGTGGTTTTCTATTTTCATTCTCAGCTCTTGTTTTTTCAACGCCATTCACATAACTACGTAGATCAATAGCTTTTCCATTGTTAAACTTAACATCAGTATTTAGAGCACTATATTTATTCTTCATACTGGTCAAAAAAGAATAATCCTCTTCCCATACATTTTCATTCACATTACTATACGGCATAAAAGCAGAAGACATATTAAAAAACCTAATATTAGCATCATTAAAATACAAACTAGGATTACTATTTAAATACACAATAGACGCAGGAGTACGAAAACTAGGGCTAGACGTCTGTCCATATACACAAGGCATCACTATCAAAATCAATATATACAAGAACGCCTTTTTCACACTAATTCAATTTTAAATTTAAACAAAAATACAATAATTAACATAAAACAGAAATAACAACACTTCTTAAAACTAATCACTCTAACATTACATTCACACAGTAATCATAATCCACACTAGGTACAGACACAATAGTCCAATGCGCCACCTCATTCATTAAAACATTTAGATGTTTTAAATAGGCATATGTAATACACCCTACGATTATGGCTACTGTAAGGAAATGCGCTGTAAATATCACACTCGCTTTTTAAGTGAGCGCGCTATTATTAAGTATAAATATAGTTGCTAAAATAGATAAACGAAGTCGGGAGACTTCGCTGAGCGGATGATAGGTAGAATAGTATTCTTGTTGCTTATACACTAAGGTCTATTCTCTATGAGAATGTAAACCACGGTATTTTGGAAATGCAAAATACTCCTCATTTATTCTATACACAAGAGGGTGTAGGTATCTAAGAAACTCTTCTATCAACAGTGTTTATAACCTGAATATAGAGCAAAAAAAAAGCTTCACTAAAAAGTGAAGCTTATGATGTGGGCGATGAGGGATTCGAACCCCCGACCCTCTCGGTGTAAACGAGATGCTCTGAACCAACTGAGCTAATCGCCCAAAATATTATTATTAAACAGACTTGTTTTGTGGGCAATGAGGGATTCGAACCCCCGACCCTCTCGGTGTAAACGAGATGCTCTGAACCAACTGAGCTAATTGCCCTAATGCATTTAAATAACTAGATATTCTAGTGGGCGATGAGGGATTCGAACCCCCGACCCTCTCGGTGTAAACGAGATGCTCTGAACCAACTGAGCTAATCGCCCAAAAATATTCTAAATAACTTGGTATTCTGGTGGGCGATGAGGGATTCGAACCCCCGACCCTCTCGGTGTAAACGAGATGCTCTGAACCAACTGAGCTAATCGCCCAAGTATTTAAACAAATTTGGATATAATAACAATATTTTGAAAATGGTGGGCGATGAGGGATTCGAACCCCCGACCCTCTCGGTGTAAACGAGATGCTCTGAACCAACTGAGCTAATCGCCCATTTTCTTTTAAAGAACGTCGTAATCGTTTGTTGATTACGGGTGCAAATATACGACTGTCATTTAACTTTGCAAGCTTTTTTAAATATTTTTTTTATAAAACTTCAGCCACTACAAATGTGCTTCCCCCTACGTATATCAAGTCTTTACTCCCTGCTACCTCCTTCGCTTTTTCATAAGCATTTGGAATTGAACTACAAACCTCTCCTATCAGATTAAACTCTTTAGCCTTCTCCACTAAAATCCCTGGCTCTAACCCTCTTAAATTATCTGGTTTTGCAAAAAAATATTTTGCCTCTTTTGGCAACAAAGGAAGAATTGAAGCTAGGTCTTTATCATTGACTACACCGAAAACGATGTACAAATTGTCATATTTCTCTTGTTTTAGTTGATTCATCACGATAGTTAGCCCGTGAGAATTATGCGCAGTGTCTGTAATTATCTTCGGATTCTCACCTAGAACTTGCCATCTACCTAATAATTTGGTATGCTCGACTACGTGAAGTAGCCCTTGCTCTTCATTAGTATCAGTTATAACAAATGTTTTTCTCAATAATTCGATTGCCTGTCTTACTGTTCTAATATTCGATTTTTGGTAATCTCCTTTTAGATCGGACACTAAAGTATTGTCTTTATAAGTATCTTGAGCAAAGTAAATATCAGCAGACAACTCTTTTGCCTTTGCTATAAATACGGGTTGAGTCTGTTCATTATACTCTCCTATTACTACAGGAACACCTGCTTTAATGATACCTGCCTTCTCTCCTGCGATAGCACTTAGTGTATCTCCTAAAAAAGCGGTGTGGTCTTTACCTATATTAGTAATAACAGAAATCAACGGATTAATCACATTAGTAGCATCAAGTCGTCCACCCATTCCTACTTCTATAACTGCTACATCTACCTGCTCCTGTTTAAAATATTCAAAGCACATCCCTACAGTCATTTCAAAAAAACTTAAAGAATTCTCTTCAAAGAAAGACTTATTGCGTGCGATAAACTCTACCACGAATGATTCTGTTATCTCTACTCCATTAATCTTAATACGCTCTCTAAAATCCTTTAGATGCGGAGAAGTATACAATCCTACTTTATAACCTGCTCCTTGTAATATAGAAGCAATCATCGATGATGTTGATCCCTTGCCATTAGTACCTGCTATATGTATAGTCTTTAAACTATCCTGAGGATTGCCTAAGTGATTAACTAATTTGATTGTATTGGATAAATCTGCTTTGTAAGCAATTGCGCCTTGCATTTGATACATTGGCAATTGATTAAACATCCATTCTAGCGTTTCTTGATAATTCATACTTATATATAAATAGGTTTTAGAGATGAGTCCAACACGCTCTTATTGTCCTACTTTAAAATTAATTACTATAAACCCAACTTGAGTGTTAGGTGCTTTATCATCTTCTTTCCATCTAAAAGTCTTCGCAGTAGCGATAGCTGCTTCTGTAAGACATTTAGCTGAATTAGTCGTTCCCTTAGTGTGCTGAGCAGCGATCACTCTACCACTCTTATCCACTCTAATCTCAACGACTACAGTACCTACCTCATTACAGTTAGGTACTACCTGTCCTCTATTGGCTAATGCACGACCATTTAACCCCCAGCTGGTTCCATTACCACTTCCTTGTCCCTTACCACTGCCGTAGGTAGAGTTGGAATACATATCCCCATCTAACTTACCTTGGTCTCCACCTTTATTTGAATTGCCTTGTCCTTGTGATTTCTCACCAGTAGTCTTCGGTCCATTAATCAGACTTGCCAACGCGTCAGATGTACTCTGACTAGGTTTAGGATCAGGTTTAGGTTTGACTACTTCCTTTTTAGGTTCTTCTTTTGGTTTGGGTTTATCCTCCACTTTTTTGACTACAGGGACAGCTATTGTGTTTTGAGTAACAATAGGTTCTACTGTAGGTTTAGCCTCCATCGTAGTTGCTTGCTCAGGTTCTGGCTCCATAGCGATGGGCTCTGTAGGCTGTACATCCCCACGCCCTACTTCACTATTACCAAAATTAATAGCAATCTCTCCTCCTAGTAAGAAAGGCTGTTCCTCAGAGACAGGAGTAATAATTTTATAAAAGAAAAACAATAAAAAAAGTATTACAAAAACTGTAGAAGTAATTGCAAAAGCCTTTTTCTCACTATCTGTTTGTAATATTTTCATTCTTATTTAGGCTCTACTGCCAATACGATTTTAAAACTATTTCGATAAGCGATATCCATAACGAATACTGCATCTTCTACAGGAACACCTTTAGCTACGTGTAATACTACATTAGGTTCAAGTACTCCAGCTAGTTTATTCTTTAGTCCACCCTCTAATTCTTCAGGCGTTACCTTCTGTTCATTTATAAAGTAGTTAGACTGATTATCTACGCTCACTGCTACAGTCTCTACTACATCTGCCTTGCCATCCGAATTAGGCAAAACTAAATCTAGAGCATTGGTAGAAGTCATCGTAGTTATCGCTACCATAAAAAATATAAGCAATAAGAATACGATGTCTGTCATAGACGACATATTAAACTCTGCTGATACTTTATTTCTTCCTCTTATATTCATTATGCAGGATCATTTAATAAGTCTAAAAACTCTACTGCGTTAGCTTCTAACTGATGTACGATCTTATCGATCTTACTCACTAAATGGTTATATCCCACATACGAAATAATACCAACAATCAATCCAAATACAGTAGTCATCATCGCAGTGTATATCCCCTCTGATAACACACTCATATCTATACGAGTCGAACTAGCGGTAGACATCTCGTGAAACGCCATAACCATACCAACTACTGTACCTAAGAACCCTGTCATAGGTCCTGCTCCTGATAATGTAGCAAGTAGATTAATGTTCTTCTCCATTTTATACACTTCTAGTTTACCAGTATTTTCGATAGCGATATTGATATCTTGTAACGGTTTACCTATTCTAGAGATACCTTTCTCTATTAAGCGAGCCACTGGTGTATCTGTATTTGCACACAGTACTTTGGCTTGATCTACTTTTCCTTGAGATAAAAACATCTTGATCTGAGTCATAAAATTCTCATCAATCTTAGAAGCATTGCGAATAGCAAAGAATCTCTCTAAGTATAAATATAAAGCCATAAATAGCATAATAAAGATAATAACCATAATAGCCTGTCCAATCGGACCACCACTAAAGATAATCTCGCTAAGGGCTAATTCCTTATCAGAAGTACCTTTAGTTGCATCTACTGCGTTTGATAAATTTTGTGCTACTGCTGTTGTATCCACTTGTAAGAAATGAAACATAAATAATTTGAGTTTTTAATGTTTTTATAAATTTCAATAATTGTAGTCTAATAAAGTACCTACTAAATAATAACGAGTAATAATCCTGTTTAATATCTAACTTGCCAAAAAACCGCAAACTTTCCTCCTTAATATAGCTAACTTCAAGTACTATGAAACTTTCCAAAGGTATAATGATTTTAAAGATTACACACTTTTTACTAGAGTAAACAAAGGTTCAAAACAACTTTTATTAATAATTTTTATGAAAGTAATCATATATTTTACCTGAACTGTGATCATATTTAGCACCTGTAACACTAGCAAGCACATTGACTTCATCTCTTAACTTTAATACGCCTAAGAAGCCAAATATAATAGCCTCCTTAAAGTCTATCACTATGTCTTCAGGTCTATCAAATGCAATACCCATAGCGTGTGCTTTAATTCTACTAATCAGATAATCATTCTTAGCTCCTCCACCTGTCACTAATACGCGTTGTCCTACCCCCACACCTATTCCAGAGGCTATCTGTATAGCGATATGCTCTACTAGCGAGGCTAAATAATCTTCTACAGAAAGTGTATATTTATTCAAAATAGGATTTACATAAGCATTAAGAAACTCGATTCCTAAAGACTTCGGAGCAGACTGCTGATAAAATTCTAATGCGTTTAATTCGACTAATAGGTCAGTATTTACTTGTCCTTGCGAGGCAAGTATTCCCTTATCATCATATTCTAAACCTAGTTTATTAACCTGTTCGTTAAGTAGTGTATTCACAGCACTGATATCATAAGCCAATCTATAATTTAACTTACCTTCAAAAGAGATATTAGCAAACCCTCCAAGATTAAGACAAGCATCATACTCACTGAACAACAGACGATCGCCAATAGGCACTAATGGCGCCCCTTGTCCTCCTAATAATACATCTTGTACTCTGAAGTCACAGACTACTTTCTGCTGTATCATATCAGCCAAGATAGGCATGTTCCCTACCTGTAGCGTATATCCCAATTCAGGCTTGTGAAATATGGTATGCCCATGAGAACATACCGCATCTATATGCTGTATATCATTCGCTGAAATAAACGTATTAATCACAGCAGCTAAGTGTGTTGTATATCTAAGGTCTAGTATTTCTATCTGCTGGCTATCTAATCTAATCGCTCCTTTTAACTGTTCTTTCCACGCTGTACTATATCCAACCGTCTCAGTAGAAATCACTTCGAAACTCCACTTATCCTGCTCACAATTAAATGTGATATAAGCTAGATCTATACCATCTAATGAAGTACCTGACATAACTCCTATAATATTATATTGGTATTTTTTCATTGTATAAAATTAGATAATGTTAATTGAATAATTGTTTTAAATCAACTATATTTGAGAACTACAAAAATAGAACAACTAAAAAATATAAGAGACTATAAATGGATTTTAAATTTACAGAAGAGCAGTTGATGATTCAACAGGCTGCTCGTGACTTTGCTCAAACAGAATTATTACCAGGAGTAATAGAAAGAGATGAACATTCAAAGTTTCCAACAGAACAAGTTAAAAAACTTGGAGAGCTTGGATTCTTAGGAATGATGGTAGATCCTAAATACGGAGGAAGCGGACTAGACAGTGTATCTTACGTATTAGCAATGGAAGAAATCGCTAAAGTAGACGCTTCTGCTGCAGTAGTTATGTCAGTAAACAACTCATTAGTATGTGCTGGTTTAGAGAAATACGCAAATGAAGAACAAAAACAAAAATACTTAGCACCATTAGCTCAAGGTCAAGTTATTGGAGCATTCTGTTTATCAGAACCAGAAGCTGGATCAGATGCTACATCACAAAAAACAACTGCAGTAGATATGGGTGACCATTATCTACTTAATGGTACTAAAAACTGGATCACTAATGGAGGTACAGCTGACTACTATATCGTAATCGCTCAAACTGACGTAGAGAAAAAACACAAAGGTATCAATGCATTCATCGTTGAAAAAGGATGGGCTGGATTTGAAATCGGAGCAAAAGAACAAAAAATGGGAATTAGAGGATCTGATACACATTCATTAATGTTTACAGATGTTAAGGTTCCTAAAGAAAATAGAATCGGAGAAGACGGATTCGGTTTTGCATTCGCTATGAATGTATTAAATGGAGGACGTATTGGTATTGCTTCACAAGCATTAGGTATCGCTCAAGGTGCTTATGAACTTTCATTAAAATATGCTAAAGAGCGTAAAGCTTTTGGTACAGAGATCATCAACCACCAAGCAGTTGCATTCAAACTAGCTGATATGGCTACTCAAATCTCTGCAGCTAGAATGTTATGTTTTAAAGCTGCTGCTGAGAAAGATGCTGGAGAGGATATTTCATTATCTGGTGCTATGGCGAAGTTATTTGCTTCTAAAACAGCAATGGATACAACTATCGAAGCAGTACAAATCCATGGAGGTAATGGCTATGTTAGAGAATATCATGTAGAGAGGATGATGCGTGATGCTAAGATCACTCAAATCTATGAAGGTACTTCTGAGATTCAAAAAATCGTTATTTCAAGAGCTATTGCTAAATAAGCACAACTCAATCCTTATAAAAAAGGCTATTAACTTTTAGAGTTAATAGCCTTTTCTTATTTACTGTACATTGACTTTTATTGGTAATTTAAATGTTGTAGGTACACGCTTATTGTTCTGCGAAGCGGGTGTCCACCTTGGCATTGCCTTAAACACCTTGATTATATCTTTCTCTACATGAGGTAGTAAATATCCTTGTTCACTTTGAATAACAATATCTGAAAGCACACCATCTATACCTACCGTAAAGTTCACATTAAAGCGATATTCTTCTCCTCTATTTAGATAGTAATCTAAGTTAATCATACTCATCACATTGGCTCTAAAGCATCTTCGCCTTCAGTAGGACTAGCCGGTACTATTCTTGAATAGAATGGAAGCTCACAAACTATATCGGGATAAAACACTTCCTCTATCTCTGATTCTACCACGTCCACATGCTCCTTAGACTCTTTTAATTAACTAAACTTAGGAAAAGACTTCATAATTTCATCCTTATATACTGTAACACTACCTCCTATTATTCCTTCTTGGGCAATATCCGCAGGTCTTTGGTTGTGAAACTTGACCTTCGGACCTTCATAATTTATATCTAATGGAATCTCTTGTACAGGCACATAGTCATAATTAGGAATTGCTCATAGATAAGATGCGTGGATAGTATTGGCTAAGTCGTTGTTAAATTCTATAGGTGGACACATCCTCTACTTTTCCAAAAAGGCTCTTCAACAGGAGCAAACATTTTAAACACACTAACCCCAACAACTCCACTTAAACACAAGAACATACCTATGCCTAGCGCTAGAAGCATTATTACCGTATCACACTACTTAGGACGAAAAGGGCTGTGATTATATAGATTAACTGTAGACATTCTATGTTAATTGTATTTTGTAAAATTACTAAAAAAGGGATTAGTTTTAGTAATCAACTTATAGTCAGCACTATTATCACTAAAACCGCAATACTCAAAAAAAAGACTTACCATAAATAGTAAGTCTCTCTTCAAAAAAACGAATTAAACATTGTGAGAATTTCATTTCTCTTTTTCATATATTTTAATACACAATCAGTATTCTCAACGCTTAGGTGTAACCCTATACTCAAAAATACAAATAAAAAGTTAAAATTAAAACAAAAAATCATTTTTGTTATTAATTAAAAATACTTTGCAAAAGTTAGTTAAATTAAAAGTTCAATAAGAGTATTCTGATTTAACAAAATGATTCAACTCTGTTTTGTAATTTTACCACAAATTAGAATAATACATGAAGCCACCTAAATCTATTAAGACAAAGATCTTATTCCTATACTTCACACTATTTGTAGCTGCTATATTCTCAGGTGGATATATCTATAAAGAAGCAAAGAAGTTTACTATACCAGAAGAACATGTGGTCGAAGAGAATAATAAAATCTTCTTAGTCACTAGTGCTATCAACAATCTTTATAGTAGCGAAGCGTATAGTAGAACAGCAATATTAAGTGGCAATAGCAAGGATATCAAACTTTATTACAAAGAGCTTGACACTATCGTTAAACAAATAAATTTAGTACAAGAACAAGTGCAAGACAGAGTTATTGTCTTAAAACTAGATTCTGTAATAGACTTGCTATCTCGTAAAAAAGTCAGTTTTGAGAATATCATAAAAGCGCGTAAAGATCTTACTGCAGAAGATAGATATACTGAGGCATTCTCTGAAATATATAACATTCGTGAGGAAATAGAAAAAAACATACAACCCATCGTTATTCAAAGTAAAGAGAAGGAGAAACGAAGTGGTTGGTCTAGATTATTTAAAGGAGATAACACTGATACCATTAAAACAACAGTGAATTACCCTAGTATATCAGATTCATTAATCAGTGCGATGGAGCGCATCCTTCTCGCAACACAAGCAAAAATAAACGATAAACAGAAAAATCTACTTATACAAGAGCAACGCCTATTAAAAGAAAACAAGATTATCACTGATCAATTACGAGAGATTCTACAAAATGTAGAACAAAATATTTTAGCACTCTCTTATCAAAAGATAAATGAATCTAAATCTCGTATCAGTGCTGCGTCTACCAATATTGCGTATATAGGCGGTACTGCGTTAATCGTGGTACTAATACTTGGATGGATTATCATTAGAGATATTAATCAAACACAAGATTATAGGAATACTTTAGAGAAACTTAACAAGGAGAATGAAGTTCTTCTAAGAAGTAAATCAATGCTTCTAGCTACTGTAACACACGATTTACAGACACCTCTTGGAGGATTGATAGGTTTTACTGATTTGTTAGATCAAACTTCGTTAGACAACAAACAGAAGCAGTATGTACACAATATAAAGTCTTCTTCTCAGTATATTATCAACTTAGTAAACGACTTAACTGATTTCTCTAGATTAGAAAACAATAAAATCAGCATTCAACAAAAGTCATTTAACCCTAAAACATTAATAGAAAACACATCCTATTTATTAATGCCTAATGCTACCAATAAAAACATAGAGTTGAAGTGGGAAGTTGAAGAGGCGTTAAACAGCAGTTTTATTTCTGATCCACATCGTATAAAGCAGATTCTAACTAATCTTGTGACCAATGCGATTAAGTTTACACAAGAGGGTGGCGTGTCTATTAAGGCGTTCATTGATCACGGTTTTATCAAATTTCAAGTTATAGACTCAGGAATTGGTATTGCTACTAATCAAACAGATAATATATTTAAAGAGTTCCAACAAGCACACGATGGTATAGAAAAGAAATTTGGAGGTACAGGTCTAGGATTAAATATCTCTAAGCGAATGATCGAATTACTTGGTGGTGAAATCTCTGTTGAAAGTATTCTCAATGAGGGATCTACTTTTACCTTTACTATTCCAATCATAGAAGCAAACGAAGAAGAAAATATCGTTATAACATCTTCTGACTTACAAACTGTATTTAAAAACTTAAAAAAAACGAATATCCTCGTAGTAGATGATGATAAAGTACAGTTGCAGTTAATGGAAGAAATACTATCTCCTTTATTTAACAAGGTAACCGTAACATTTGATCCTACGACAATAGAAAGTCTTTTAAATAAAGAACACTACGATATAATATTAAGTGATATCCAGATGCCTAAAATGGATGGATTTGAACTCATACACTATCTAAAAACGCAATCCGTATTTAAAGACACTCCAGTGATTGCACTTTCTGGTAAAAGAGATGTCACCCTAGAAGAGTTTACACAAGCAGGGTTCGCTTCAGCACACCCTAAACCATTACAGTTAACAGAATTATTAATTTTAATATCTAAGATTTTAAACATCAACTTTGATTTGATAACGATAAATAAAGAGCAGCAGAAAGAATCTACTGATAACGAAGAGTATTTATATAATACTAGATCACTTACACAATTCATAGGAGATGATATCAATGCGCTTAAAAACTTATTAGTAATTTTTATAGATAGTACCAAAGAGAACTTAATAGATATGAATTATGCTAAAGAAGAGTCTGATATAGAGCAAATAAGTAATATCGCTCACAAGATGCTTCCTATGTTTAAACAATTAGAAATAAAAGCTGTAATACATACTTTAGAAGTATTAGAGGATAAGAGTATTACATTTGGAACCCAAGAAGAACTAAATACATACATTGAGCAATTAGAAGAAAATATAAATGATGTATTAACTAAGATCAAAGTTGATCATTTCTAGCTAATTATATAGGTATAAAAAAAGCTCTTTAATTAAAGAGCTTTTTTATTATCAATATTAATAGAATTATTTTAAACTATTAACTGTAGTTAATTCATTTGATTCTAAATTATAATCAATTCCATCAAACTCAAATCCAAACAAATTAAAGAAGTCTCTACGGTAACCAGATAAGTCAGAAATAGCATCTATGTTATCAGATGTAACTTCTTCCCATAATTTAGCTACTTCACTTTGAACATCTTCTCTCATTTCCCAGTCGTCAACGCGAATACGTCCTTCTGTATCTAATGAAAGTTCACCACCGAATAAACGATCAGCAAACAAACGTTGCATTTGTTCGATACATCCTTCGTGGATATTCTTCTCTTTCATTACCTTATACAATAAAGAGATATATAATGGAACAACAGGAATAGCAGAGCTTGACTGAGTTACCAAAGCTTTGTTAACCGAAACATAAGAAACACCATTAAGATCCTGAAGCATATCATTAATCACAGCAACAGTACCTTCTAAATCATTCTTAGCCATACCGATGGTACCATTTCTATAAATAGGATAAGTTAATTCAGGTCCTATATAAGAATAAGCTACTGTCTTAACTCCGTCAGCTAACACACCTGCAGCCTTAAGATCTTCCATCCAGAACTTCCAATCTTCACCCCCCATCACAGCAATAGTATTATCTATATCACTTTGTTCTTTCACTGGATCAATACTAATATCAGTAACTACACCTGTATGAAAGTCCACAGTTTTATTTGTAAACGTTTGTCCAATAGGTTTTAAAACAGAAGCATAAGCTACACCTGTCTTAGGATGAGTTCTACGTGGAGAAGCTAAACTATAAACCACTAAATCAATTTGACCTAAGTCCTTTTTAATCAACTCAATCGTTTCTTTTTTAATTTCATCAGAGAAAGCATCACCGTTAATACTCTTAGCATAAAGACCAGCAGCAGTAGCTTGATCTTCAAATGCAGCAGAATTATACCAACCTGCTGTACCTGGTTTTCCCTCTGCACCTGGTTTTTCAAAAAACACACCAATAGTCGCAGCATTTGAACCAAAAGCCGCAGAAATACGCGAAGCTAATCCAAACCCTGTAGAAGCCCCAATTACTAATACCTTTTTAGGTCCGTTTACAATTTGTCCTTTTGACTTAACATACTCAATTTGCTTCTTAACATTCTCAGCACATCCTTCAGGATGAGATGTTAAACAAATAAATCCTCTAGTTCTAGGTTGTATAATCATTATAAATCTTTTTCTACTTTAGTTGAATTTAAACCAAGTTGCAAATTACGCATTTTATCACAACTATACACATTTATTGTTACAAATTAACCTCACTACAATTAGAAATAAATCTTATAAAAAAGCACAAAAAAAGGTTAGACATTGTTGTCTAACCTTTTTACTTTATTTCAAATTAGTGATTATAAATTCACTTCTTCTATTTTCTTGATGTTGTCTTTCACTACAAGGTATGTTGTTTACACAGCCATTTTTAATTCCCTTTTCACCAAATCCTACACCTTTTAATCTTAACCTATTAACTCCTTGGCGTACTAACCAATCAACTGTCATATTAGCTCTACGCTCTGATAACCTTAAATTATAATCGTCAGGTCCAACACTAGAAGTATATGATCGAACCTCTAATCTTAATTCAGGATTAGTCATCATAACTGACGCAACCTTCGATAACTCTAATTGTGCATCACTTCTTATAATTGAACTATCATTATTAAAATAAATAGGTGCCAATCCAATATGATTTCCAAGATTTACCTCTCTTGGACGTTTTCTATTTTCATACGTATCTCCATGATCATTGTCTGCTTCTCCGTAATCATTTCTATCTCCATAATCATAATCCTCATATTTAGGTAAATCCTTACGAGTTCTTTCTAACTCAAAGTCAACTACAATAACATCATTCTTGTCGATATCTTCTACTGATACCTCTTCTGATTTATATCCATTGGCTTTAACAGCTACATAATAATCTCTATTTACCTTAACATCTTTGAATACATATTCACCACGTTTATCAGCCTCAACTTCCTCTATCATTCTATGTTTACTATCATATAAGAAAATAAATGAATCTAAAATAGGGCGTTTAGTAGACTTATCAGTAACTCTACCTCTAATCTCTTGAGCGATATTAAGCTCAGTTCCCATTTTCATTCTCACATAATAAAGGTCATCTTTTCCATTGCCATTTGGTCTATTAGATGTAATAAACCCAAACTTAGCTTCTGGATCAAGATACATAGCAAAATCATCATAAGAACTATTAATTGAATTACCTAAATTCACAACTTCTCCAAATGATCCATCATCATAAATCTGCACACCAAACAAATCAAGACCTCCCAATCCAGGATGTCCATCCGATGCAAAATAAAGTACATTATCTGAACTAACAAAAGGGAAACTCTCACGTCCCTCAGTATTAATTTTACCACCTAAGCTCTCAGGTGTTCCCATTGTACCATCTCGATATAATCTAACTCGATATAAATCTGATTGACCAAACCCTCCAGGTTTGTCAGACGAAAAATATAACCAATCTTGATCTGGACTCAGTGCTGGTGATGCAGTATTTGCATTATCAACATTTATACTTAATTTTTCAACATCTCCCCAAAGTCCATTACCTAAATTATAAGCACGATATAAACTAACTAATAAAGTACCATCTGAATAGCGAACATTTTTATCTTCTCTATTGTTACTAGAAAAATACATACTACGAGAATCCGCTGAGAATATAGCATTCGCTTCATTAAAGTTACCATCCAGTTTTTTTGCAAATGGCTTTACATCTCCTATATGTCCATCTATTCTAACTGGTGCAGAATACAACTTTGTATAAGGATCATTTGTCCAATTGTGAATTCCTTTATGTTTACCTTTCTTATTAGCAGAAGAAGCATAAACAATTTCACCTTTATAAAGTGCCGAGCCATATTCTGACCCTGCTGTATTAACACTATTAAGTAATTTTACTCGATAACCATCTCTATTTGTATTAACCTCTTCCAAGTAATTTGGATCACTTAGATATTTTTTGACTCTTCCATCTTCTGGCGCTTTCTCTACTAATAAATCCATTTTAGCATTTGCTAAAATATAATCACCAGTTGTTCTAATAGTTTGAACATATTTATAAAAAGCATCAACATCATCTATTTCATTAGGAGTAGAGATTCCACTATATAATTTACCATACCAATGATTTGCCTCTAAATACAAACCATTCTCATAGTACGCTTTTGCAAGATTCGCTAGAACCTCAGTGCCCTTATCACCTTTAGAAAGTAATTTTTCATAGGTTTTAATAGCATCAGCATAGGCCATTTTTTCTATTTGTGAATTAGCTTTCTTTATATATGAATTCTGTGCAATTCCTATAGTTGAAAACATTCCAAATAGAGTCATTATCCCTATCTTGTAAATATTTTTTCTCATAATATATTAGATGTACTTTTTTTTATCAAGCTAGTCGTCTACTCTAAATCAATACTTTTAAACAGATAAAAACATCATCTTTAGAATCATTGACACAAAATTATACAAAAAAGAAAATAATCAAAATTATACTTAATAATAAATGTTATTTACATATTTATCACCAGTAGTATCACATTGATATTTTTTACTAAAGAAACAACCAAATTAACAAGCAAGTACTCCCCTTTTTAACAAGTTAACACATACTTAGATAGTAATTTTATATTATTCTTTCTATTCTTTTTCTCTTAAAAAAACTTTATTCAATAAATTTCAACTTGTATTTAGACAAGATCTTCCCCTTTTTTCATTTCTAGAAGAAACGAGCAGTACTAACTTTATTATATTTGTTAAACAAGTCGAATCTCAAGAAAATCTCATGTGACCCTGAATTATACTTCGCCAACTTCGAAGTATCCGCATCATAAGAGTACCCAATAAACAATCCATCATTCACTTGGAATCCTACTAATCCACTAACTGAGGCATCCCATCTATAGGCCGCTCCGATTGTAAACTTATCTACAATTAAAAAGTTTGCTGTTAAGTCTACTTGCATTGGGGCTCCTTCTACAGTTTTTAATAAAAAGGCAGGTTTAAACTTTAAACTTGGATTCAACTCAAAGACATATCCTCCTGTTAAATAAAAATGCATCTTTTGACGCATCAACTCTCGTCCTTCATTCTTGGTACGGTCTGTTGTTAAAAAATTAGGTACTGAAACCCCTACATATGCCTTATCTGAGTATAGGAACATACCCGCACCAATATTGGGACTAAACTTGCTATTGATATTCTCTGCAAAAGTAGGGTCATTAGGATCGTAAATATCCAACTTAGTATAATCTACATCTAACAGATTAGCTGTCGCCTTTAATCCAAATGACAGCTTATAAGTATCATTTAAATCGATAGCATATGCGAGGTTCATAGAGAAGTTATTCTCTGACATAGCTCCGATTCGATCATTAGTATAGTTTATACCTCCTGACAATCCATTATCTCCTAATGGAGTATCTATTGAAATATTTGCCGTTTGAGGCGCTCCATCTAATCCTACCCATTGTGTACGATACATACCAAAGACATTTAAAACACCTCGAGTTCCTGAATATGCAGGGTTGATATTGGTTGTATTATACATATAATGCGTGTACATCGGATCTTGCTGACCATACATTTCTGAGGCTCCTAAAAAAACCAAAGACAATAACGTTCCTAATTGTATACTTTTTCTTATTTTCATCACAATCTTTTTTTCTAATTATTTTCTAAATGTAAATAACCTGATCTCTTAATCCATTCTGAACCATTTGCTGTACGGACTTCATATCTAACTATGTAATAGTAAGTTCCTGTTGCCAACTTTCCACTAGATGAAACTCCTTTTCCCTCTGCCTCTCCTTTAAATACATTAGTACTTCCATCTCCATTAGGATCGTAATTAGTAGTACTATATACTTTTGAGCTCCAACGATTAAAAATCTCTACTGTATTAGGGTATTTACCAATATTCTCTATAATAAAATAATCATTCAATCCATCCCCATTTGGTGATACTGCATTATAAATCTTAATCTCTGCATTGTAATCTACATCAACTATACCTAATGTGAAGATGCCTGATGCATTAACGGTCATAGGCGTGCGAACTGTTTTACTAGTAACATCCACTATACCTCCTTCATCAACCCAAACCAATTCCTTTGCATCCCAACGTAGAATATGTAATCCCTTTTCTGGATTAACCAATAAACTTGCGGGAGTTGTTTTTTCGTTCCAACTCAATGTTAAAATTATTGCACCTCCATCTTTCACTTCGTTTTTAACCTCCCAATACTCTGCATTGTTTATCTCAACAATAGCATTTTTCTTTGTATGTGTTCTGCCAACTAATGGATTACTGCGCTTGTATTCACTCTGAAACAAATCCTTGGTCCCCTTACTATCACCTAAAGTAATAGGTCGATAGTAGGTTCCATCTCCTATAGGCATTGTCAATTCACTTTTCCCTTCGCGATCTGCCATACCTACTACATGGCTACTATCACCTACACTACCTATTGAAGATCCTTCTGTGAATGTTATACTCCCTGACAAAGGGGTATTGACAATTACATTACCACGCTCAAAATTAGCTCGACCTGAGATACTTATTTCATTTTGTAAGTCTATCCCTTCTGTATCAAAAAATACATTGTCAAACTCTGTAGAATTTGCTCCTCCTGATATTTTCTTCTTAATTTTTGTTCCCTCTAATTGAGAAAAGAATACCTTACTCCCTCGTTCAGTCTTTGAAAAAACAAAATCTCCTTCATTATTAAAATCATCTAAAAAATGAACTTCGCCTAAATTAGTAAAGCTAGCCCCCTTAGCATTCTCAAATTGACCTTGGACTGATAACACTTCTTTTGATTCAACAAAAATTGAACCACTATTATATAAATTTAAAGAAGTGTTCACCTGTGCATGCGCTATACCACTAGTAACCAGCACAATTAAAGGAGTTATTTTTTTTAAACTCAAGTATTTTCTTTTCATAAACAACAATTTAAATTACAATTTTCTTTATAGCTTTTATTGCGAAAAGGCGACTAGAGTCTAATCAGCCAAATCATAACAAAATTAACAAAATAATAAAATACACACTAATAATATCTAAATATTATAAAATAAACTAATAACAAAGTTAAAAAATACATTATAAGGCAATTTAATAACTTAAAACAAAGCAATAAACAAAAAATCAACTGTTTTTATGCAAATAATACATTCTATCTAAAACAAAATAGCCCTAGTTTTTACTAGGGCTATTTTGTTTATAATTCAATCCTTATAAATCTTCTACAACAAACTCACTTCTACGATTTTCTTGATGTTTATAGCCAGGACAAGGAACACCTTTATAACATTCATTCACTAACATAGAAGATCCAAACCCTCTACCTGTCAATCGACTTCTCTCTATCCCTCTAGCAACTAACCAATTTACTGTTGATTCTGCACGTCTTTGAGACAGTAGATAATTAAACCCGTCTGAACCAGAGACATCAGTATGAGAACGCACATCCACTCGCATATTAGGATATTTCCTTAATACCTCCAATATTTTATAAAGTTCTTTCTCTGCGTCAGGGCGTATATTATATTTTCCTAAGTCAAAATAAATAACATCTAATTTTAAAACTTTAAATAAATCATCTCCGACTTTTATACCCTCTATTGGAATTAACTTCTCTATAGAAGAACCACTTCCCCCTTCTACTCCAAAATCTAACACTGCACCATTTGACTTATTAAGTGCTGGTAATCCCAATTCTATTGTATTATATCCAAACTTATCAACACCAACAGTATAACTAACTGAACAAACCTTATTAGTAAACTCATACTCACCTGATTTATTAGTAATAATCTCCTCTACTAATTTATGATCTCCATCATACAAAGTAACTTTAGCACTTGATATTCCTTTATTAGATTGGATATCATAAACTTTACCTTTTATACTTTGATAGAATTCCATATCAATTCCATCTATTTCACGTACAAAATACAAATCATCCTTACCTACACCATCTGGACGATTAGATGTCATAAAACCAAACTTACAATTTGGATCTAAATAAAATGCAAAATCATCATAACTACTATTTACTGTATCCCCCAAATTCACAACATCACCAAAAGAGCCGTCATCATTTATTTTCACTCCATAAATATCTAATCCTCCAAAACCTGGGCGTCCATCAGAGGCAAAATATAAAATATTATTTGTACTTACAAAAGGAAAACTCTCTCTCCCTTCTGTATTTATTTTATCTCCAAGGTTCTCAGGAGTACCAAAATTACCTCCTTCAAGTATTTTTACTCTATATAAATCCGATTGCCCGTAAGTTCCTGCACGGTCAGAAACAAAATATAACCATTCCCCATCAGGGCTAATTGCAGGATGCGCACTACTTGAATTTGGCACATTAAAAGGCAATCTCTCTACATTAGACCATTGCTTCTTAGCATCTAATGTAGCTTTATATAATTCTACTCTAATTATACCTTCTTGCTTTTTAAGGGACTCCCTATTATTACTAGAAAAATACATTGTTTGCCCATCCAATGAAAAAGTTGGAGTCGACTCATTTAATTTTCCTTCGATCTTTTTTGAAAAAGGTTTAGATTCTCCTACATATCCATCTATGTATACAGGAGCAGCATATAGCTTTGTAAATGGGTCATTGGTCCAACTATGGATTCCTGGATAATAATCAGTACGATTTTGAGACGATGCAAAAACTATATGCCCTTTATACATAGCAGCTCCATATTCTGAATACGCTGTATTTACATTATCCATTAATGTAGCTTTAAATGCACCAGGATTAGCATGTAACGTTTTTAAATAAGATTTATCCGCCAAATAAAGTTTAACTCTAAGATCCTCTTTAAACTTTTCAGCCATCAAGTCCATTACCTTATCCGCCTCTTCATAATTTCCTTCACTCTTTAAAGTCTGCACATATCTAAAGTAAATATCCGAAGAAACAAACTCAGAATTTTCTTCAGAACTACTTAATATTTTACTATACCATTTATTTGCGTCCTTATACATTCCATTATTATAATAAGCATCAGCAAGATTTCGAAATACTTCTTGTCCTGTTTCCCCTCTTTTGATGGCTGTTTCATAACTTTTTATTGCATCACTAAATGATAAATGTTCAAATAAAAGGTTACCATATTTTGCAGAATTGTTCTGAGCAAAGGCTCCTAGACAACACAATGACAAAAACAATATTTTTATATTTCTGAATAAAACTCTGTCCATAAGTCCATATTTACTTTTTTATCAACTCTCTTTTCCTAGAAGAAACGAGCAGTACTAACTTTATTATATTTGTTAAACAAGTCGAATCTCAAGAAAATCTCATGTGACCCTGAATTATACTTCGCCAACTTCGAAGTATCCGCATCATAAGAGTACCCAATAAACAATCCATCATTCACTTGGAATCCTACTAATCCACTAACTGAGGCATCCCATCTATAGGCCGCTCCGATTGTAAACTTATCTACAATTAAAAAGTTTGCTGTTAAGTCTACTTGCATTGGGGCTCCTTCTACAGTTTTTAATAAAAAGGCAGGTTTAAACTTTAAACTTGGATTCAACTCAAAGACATATCCTCCTGTTAAATAAAAGTGCATCTTTTGACGCATCAACTCTCGTCCTTCATTCTTGGTACGGTCTGTTGTTAAAAAATTAGGTACCGAAACCCCTACATATGCCTTATCCGAATATAGGAACATACCTGCACCAATATTTGGGCTAAACTTGCTATTGATATTCTCTGCAAAAGTAGGGTCATTAGGATCGTAAATATCCAACTTAGTATAATCTACATCTAACAGATTAGCTGTCGCCTTTAATCCAAATGACAGCTTATAAGTATCATTTAAATCGATAGCATATGCTAGGTTCATAGAGAAGTTATTCTCTGACATAGCTCCGATTCGATCATTAGTATAGTTTATACCTCCCGACAATCCATTATCTCCTAATGGAGTATCTATTGAAATATTTGCTGTTTGAGGTGCTCCATCTAATCCTACCCATTGTGTACGATACATACCAAAGACATTTAAAACACCTCGAGTTCCTGAATATGCAGGGTTGATATTGGTTGTATTATACATATAATGCGTGTACATCGGATCTTGCTGACCATACATTTCTGAGGCTCCTAAAAAAACCAAAGACAATAACGTTCCTAATTGTATACTTTTTCTTATTTTCATCACAATCTTTTTTTCTAATTATTTTCTAAATGTAAATAACCTGATCTCTTAATCCATTCTGAACCATTTGCTGTACGGACTTCATATCTAACTATGTAATAGTAAGTTCCTGTTGCCAACTTTCCACTAGATGAAACTCCTTTTCCCTCTGCCTCTCCTTTAAATACATTAGTACTTCCATCTCCATTAGGATCGTAATTAGTAGTACTATATACTTTTGAGCTCCAACGATTAAAAATCTCTACTGTATTAGGGTATTTACCAATATTCTCTATGATAAAATAATCATTCAATCCATCCCCATTTGGTGATACTGCATTATAAATCTTAATCTCCGCATTGTAATCTACATCAACTATACCCAATGTAAAGATGCCTGATGCATTAACGGTCATAGGCGTGCGAACTGTTTTACTAGTAACATCCACTATACCTCCTTCATCAACCCAAACCAATTCCTTTGCATCCCAACGTAGAATATGTAATCCCTTTTCTGGATTAACCAATAAACTTGCAGGAGTTGTTTTTTCGTTCCAACTCAATGTTAAAATTATTGCACCTCCATCTTTCACTTCGTTTTTAACCTCCCAATACTCTGCATTGTTAATCTCAACAATAGCATTTTTCTTTGTATGTGTTCTGCCAACTAATGGATTACTGCGCTTGTATTCACTCTGAAACAAATCCTTGGTCCCCTTACTATCACCTAAAGTAATAGGGCGATAGTAGGTTCCATCTCCTATAGGCATTGTCAATTCACTTTTCCCTTCGCGATCTGCCATACCTACTACATGGCTACTATCACCTACACTACCTATTGAAGATCCTTCTGTGAATGTTATACTCCCTGATAAAGGGGTATTGACAATTACATTACCACGCTCAAAATTAGCTCGACCTGAGATACTTATTTCATTTTGTAAGTCTATCCCTTCTGTATCAAAAAACACATTGTCAAACTCTGTAGAATTTGCTCCTCCTGATATTTTCTTCTTAATTTTTGTTCCCTCTAATTGAGAAAAGAATACCTTACTCCCTCGTTCAGTCTTTGAAAAAACAAAATCTCCCTCATTATTAAAATCATCTAAAAAATGAACTTCGCCTAAATTAGTAAAGCTAGCCCCCTTAGCATTCTCAAATTGACCTTGGACTGATAACACTTCTTTTGATTCAACAAAAATTGAACCACTATTATATAAATTTAACTTTTCTTGAGCATTACTTAGTGTAGACCAAATCAATCCCCCCGAAAACAGAACTAACTTCAATGCATTTTCTTTTTTCATATCTATATTTTTTAGCATTTGTTTAATTTTTATAGAATATCACACTACAAAAGCCAACATTATAATAAATAACAAAATTAAAAATAAATTTAACATTTAATAATCAAATAAAAAATAATTATTAACAGATTATAAATTAAATAATTATTAGCACGCTTCTTATGATTATACTAGTTATAAATCACCATAATTCAATTTAAATAGGACTTTTGATAACATTCAAATAAAAATAGAACATAAAATAGTGTATAATTTACTCTATAAACTAATTTAACAAAAGAACAAAGTCATATAAAAGGCTAATAATCAAATATTTTATATCTAATAAAATACTTTCTAAATAAATGAAATCATAATTATACTTTCCTATAGCTAAAATTATTTTTCCTCTTATATGCTTTATATAATCTAATTATTCATTCAAACTAAAACTATATAGAATTCGAAAATATAATTGAAAAAAAAAGCTCCCATATGGGAGCTTTTAGTGGCTAATACTGTTAGTTTTAAATCCTACAGCAGGATCGGTCGAAAAAAAATTGTTTTGTTGTTTTTAAACAAATTATAGTAATATTCTATAAACGCTTTCTAAGTAACTATATTACAACTCAGTAACAATAAATTCACTTCGTCTGTTTAGTTGATGTTCCTCTACTGTACATGGTACACCATTACTACATTTGTTCTGTAACTGTGTCTCACCATATCCTTGCCCTGTTACTCGACTTGCATCGATTCCCTGACTGATAATCCACGCCACTGTAGACTTAGCTCTGCGATCAGATAACTTCAAGTTGTAATCATCATTTCCTCTACTATCTGTATGCGAACGCACATCTATCTTCATCGTTGGGTATTCTTTTAATACCTCCACTACTTTCATTAATTCTATAGAAGCATCTTTGCGGATGTTAGATTTGTCAAAGTCAAAATAGATAGGGTTTAACTTAAGCTTCTTAAACAAGTCATCATCCTTAACAATTGGCTTCTCTGTTTTCTCTAGTGGAATATCTTGTTTTCTCACTCCACCTACTATCGCATCCATCTGTACAATCACTTCTTCGGTATTATACTTCGGTGCTTCTGCCTTCAGACGGTACTTCCCATTACAGTTTAAATCTTCTACTCTATAGTAGCCCTTATCATCTGTCATTAACTCTCCTACTCGTGTATAAGCATTGTTATAAATGGTCACTTTCGCATTGGCTAATACTTCCTTGGTATCCTTGTCAAACACAATACCCTCTAAGATCTGGTGACATACTTTCTCCATAAAGAAGTAAATATCATCTCCTCCTACTGAGTTAGCTCTATTAGAACTCACAAATCCCTTGCGTGTCTTGTTATCTACATAAAATCCGAAGTCATCTGTACTACTGTTTATAGGCGTTCCCATATTAGTAACCTGTCCAATACTACCATCTACATTGATCTTCGCTACAAACACGTCTAATCCTCCTAATCCTGGATGTCCATCTGAACTGAAGAACAAGAAGTGGTCTTTAGAAATAAATGGAAAAGTCTCTCTTCCTGATGTGTTAACTTTCTTTCCTACATTTTCTACATTTCCATATTCTCCCGTTGGATAAATAGCCACTCTAAAGATATCTGACTGACCGATACTCCCTTCTCTGTCTGATGAGAAGTAAAGCCATTTATCATCTGGAGTCAACGCTGGGTGAGCTGTATTAAAGTTATCCGAATTAAACGGAAGCTCCTCTACATTTGTCCATTTCCCTTCTTCTGATAACATTGCTTTATATATCTTTAAAAGAGTTGACTTATCTTTGTTTAAACGACGTTTTCCCTTTACACTTGTATTGTTACGCGTGAAGTACATCGTCTTGCCATCTTTTGTAAACACAGCTGTTGCTTCGTTTACTTTAGTGTCTAACTCTGGGGCAAACTTAACTGGCTGTTCAAAGGTTCCGTCTGCGTTAATCTTACTGCTATACAAACTCGTAAAACTCTCATTAGTCCAATCGTGTAAACGACTACCTGACTCATGCTCTGTCTGGCGAGCTGTTGTATAAATTAATTGATCTCCGTACAGTGTTGCTCCATAATCAGAATACGCAGTATTTACTCCGATATTCTTTAATTCATAACGCTCTGAGTTGTTCTCTATCTCTTTTAGGTAGCGATCTTTGCTTGCTTCAAAAAGCTGTGCTCTAGAGTCGTTTCCTTCTAGCTTAGAGAACTCCTGCATCATTTGTTTGGACTTGTCGTAATTCTCTACAGATTTTAGCGTCTGAGCGTAGCGATAGTAATACTCTGATGGGATAGCCTCCTTGCCCTTATTGTCATACTCACCGTCAAACAACTGTTCATACCACTTATTGGCCTCTGGTAACTTTCCATTAAAGTAATACGCATCTGCTAATTTCTTTAGCATATCTGCGTTTGTGTACCCTTTGTTAGCGATGCGCTCATAAATTTTGATTGCATCGACATACGCCTGGGTTTGATATTCTTTATCCGCTTTTTTCTCTGCTACCCTCTGTGCCTGAGTATTCACTCCCGCTAAAAGTAACATACCAAATAAGCTTATTTTCAATAGCTCTTTTCTCATAATTGTGTCTTTTTCCTCTTATTCTTCTAGAAGAATCGAGGCGCATTAATCGTACTACGACGGTTAAATAGCTCAAATCTCATAAAGATCTCATGTGATCCTGAGTTGTAGTTGTGCAATTTAGTAGTATCAAAATCATAAGCATATCCAATAAACATATTATCATTCACCTGGAAGCCTGCCAGTGCACTGACTGCTGCATCCCAACGATAAGCTGCCCCTAATGTAAATTTATCATACAACAATACATTAGCTGTCAAGTCCACTTGTAAGGGTGCTCCACTTACTGCTTTTACTAATGCTGCCGGTTTAAACAATACATTCTCACTAACATCAAACACATATCCTCCCATTAGGTAGAAGTGTGCTTTTTGACGCATCACTGTTAGATCTGTATTGCGCTCGTTATCATCGTATCTATTCTGTGTTAAGAAGTTAGGTACTGATAACCCCACATACGCTTTGTCTGAATATAAGTAAACTCCTGCTCCAATATTGGGGCTAAACTTATTGTTGATATTCTCCTGTGAGTGTGGATCGGATGGATTGTGAATGTTTAATTTTGTATAATCCACGTTCAGTAAATTAGCTGTCCCTTTTAATCCAAAAGCTAATTTATAATCTGCGTTCAAATCAATTGCATACGATAAATCTACTGAGATATTATTCTCATCCATCGCTCCTAAACGGTCATTGGTAAAGTTTACACCTAACCCTAGTCCGCTCTCACCTAATGGTGTAGATACAGATACATTCGCTGTCTTAGGGGCTCCATCTAATCCTACCCACTGTGTGCGGTACATCCCAAATACGTTTAACGTTCCTCTACTTCCTGCATAAGCTGGGTTAACCATATTAGTATTATACATATACTGGGTGTATTGCGGGTCTTGTTGAGCTTGCATTTGTGAGAAGCAGCCTAAGGCGATTAAGCTGATTCCGATTTTCTTGATATTTTGTTGAATATTCATATATTCTTACTTATTGCTTTCTAATTGTAGGTAACCTGATTTTTTAATCATGCGTGAACCTTTGGCATCTTTATACTCGTAGTTCACAATGTAATAGTACGTTCCACTTGGTAGTTTTTCGTTCTTATTGATTGTCACACGACCATCCGAATACCCTCTAAATACATTTCCTGCACTATCATAATTACTTGTATTATAAACCTTAACTCCCCAACGGTTATAAACTTCCACTGTGTTATTTGGAAACTTAGTAATGTTGTCAATGATAAAGTAATCATTCTTACCATCTCCATCAGGGGTTACAAGGTTGTAAATAACAATGTCTCCATCTAGGATTAGATCTGTGTTAACTGTCGCTAACGTAAAGAATCCATACCCTCTTACACTAGTAGGAGTTGTAATCTCTTTTTTATCTAAATCGACTACTCCACCTTCGTCTACCCATAACTGCTGTTTGGCATCCCATCGTACAATGTGTAACTCTTTCTCGGGATTAGCTAAAAGCTCTTTAGGGGTAGTGCGCTCATCCCAACTTAACGTTAGCATAATATCTCCTTGACTATTGTCATTACCTTTATCAATGGTCCAATACTCACGAGTATCCAGTAGGTTAATCACTCCTGACTTAGTAGCACGCGCCTTAAAGAAGTTCTTATCATCTAAGTTATACTTACCTTGGTAAGCATCTTTTACATTCTCAGGGGCAGTGATTCTAGCATAGCGATAAAGTCCCTTATCGCCCTTAGGATATTGAAATTCTTCGTTACCAATCTTCTCTACATAGCCCTCTGCGTGACTTCTATCTGTTGGCTTTAATGCTTTAGCTCCTTGGTGAAAAGTAAGCATACCGGCTAAAGAGTCTACCTTGATAATTCCGTCTTTAAAGTCTACACTTCCACGTACATTCGCTTCGTTCTTTAGATCAAAAGCCATGTCCTTTGTTGGGTTGTCTAAAACAACATCAAAGAAGTTTGATGGTTGACTCCCTGTGATAGCTTGCCCACCTGTTGCTTGTTCAAAAGGAGTGAACACTACTTTAGAACCTTTGGCGTTAGTACTGTGCTCGTATAAATTATCATTGTTGAAATTGCTGTAGTAATAAACCGTTCCATCATTCTTCACATAACCTTCTTTCGTATTATCAAAATCATAGATTGTTGACATTACTCCACCTTCTGCTACCGAAATCTTTCCTTGGTTTACCATTACTTGATCTTTCTTAGCTTGCTGAGCTACTACTGTAGCTGGCAACGCTAGACCCAATAAGGCAACTGATTTATATAGTTTTTTTGATTGCATAGTTTTCAGTTTTTAAATACTGTGTTAGTACGAATACTAACACAGTTATTATTCTATTGTCTCACTTTTTGATAAATCATAGGATTAGTAATCAACAATCCATCCCCTTTTAAAGGGACATAAGTATGGAATTCTTTAGTAGGATCCCATCCTTCATCACCTTCTTTATATGGAGTTGGATCTGTAGATTTTACTTTTACTTGACGTTCTGATTTAGGAAGTTTACCTACACCATTTACAGTAGCTCTATTATACACACCTTTTGTGTCAAAAATATCAAACTCAGTTACCACATATGATACTGTAAATGTCCATGTTTCATTTCTATTTAAAACACCATTGTTATTATTATCACCTGATAGAGTTACTCCTTCTTGCATTGGTAAATGAGTATTCTCATCTAGTTTAATAGTAAAGCCAAATAATGGATCTACAATCTCTACATCATAAATATCCATGTCTCCTAGGTTCTTTACATCAAAAGTATATAAGATAGTTTCACCCACCTGTGCATACCCATCTTTACTTTCATCTGCAAAAACACCTTCCTTTTCAATTGTGCAAGTTTCACAGTCTTTTTGTTGTTGACCATAACCAAAACCATACATTCTAGTTACATTAACTACATTTTGAGTAACTTTTATTTCATTTGCAGAAGTATTATTAATATCACTATTCCATGCAATTGAAGATAATTGAACAGTATTTTTAGTTACTTTATCAAATACCTCTAACTCCTCCAAATTACTCGTTTCTGTTCGCTTTCCATACAACTTAACATTTCCCCATTTATCTATAATCACTTGAACTGTAGGGGTAGGATTATTAAAGCGATCTTCTAAATCAAAAACTGCTCCCTGATGAAACATCCAAATATCTTTAATTGTTCCATCTTCCCAAATACCACCAGCTTTAAAACGTACATTTTGCTCTAATCCACCAGCTCTCTGAAACTCTAATTCTTCTTTATAAAGTGGTACTCCATTAATAACCATATTAAAAGAATTATCTAGCTCATAAATATCTAATACAAAACCTCCATCCGTTCCTGGTTGTGTAAAACTCTCTTCAATAACTTTTTTACCACCTAATTCTCCTGCATAATATCCCCATCCAAAACCTTTACCTACTATATCTTGATAACACTCATCTGCACAAGTAATATTAGAAACATGAATTCCACAGTTTGGATCTTGAATACGCTTAGAAAATGTGATATTATCTATAAGTGTATGCCCAAATCCTTTACCTGATTCTAAGGCTCTATCTTGACTACCACGAATAGCAATCTTTACTTGGCGATTAACAACATCATCACATGCAGCTTCTGCGAATGTAAAACTAGCTGTTAATGGTACCCACCCTAAGCTAAATCCTGTAGGTGAGGCTCCTTCAGGTAAACCTACTCCTCCATACTTTAATGGAATTGACGCATAGATATGCCCTGTTTCTTTGTCTAATACATCCATGATCATATAATCTTTATCATGATATGTCACATAAGAATAAATATCTAAAGTATAAACTCTGTCTTTCTCAATTTTCCCTTCTACCTCAAACTCATAAAATGGTTTAATACTTTGTGCTGCTGAAGCAGCTCCTCTTACTAAAAATGCTGATCCATTTACCGCTCCTGACATATCTCTAATAGCTTTTACATTCTCCCATGCTGGTGTCCAGTCAAAATTACTATTTGCTATGTTAGGATCATTCGTTGGAGCATTAGGTACCCAAATACCTTGTTTCCAAGAATCTGTTTCTGGAATTCCCATTTGAACATATCCTGGAGGGTTCACTGAATAATATCCATTTTTAATACGTGCTACAGAAATAGTTTCATTATGCGGTGATCTATTTGCTCCTGCATAGCGACTATCATTAATACCAGGGGCAAAAAGATAAGATGCTGTAGCTCCTCCTTTAGGCCCATTTCTTAATACTTTTCCATTCTGTGTTAAGATCTCTCCATTAGATCCAATACTTATAGAAGCACGTTGAGTCCAATCTGTTCTACCTGAATTAAGATCCCAATATCCTCTATCAAAATCTTCAAAATATAATATCTGATCTACACAGTCTCCAAGAGCCATAAAGACCACTTCATTAATATTGTTACATCCGATTGATCCACTACTACCTGGTAAATTCCCTGAATCATTATTATAACATTCATAGTGTGGATTTGTTGGTTTAACATTAGGATCTCCATTTGTTGCATCCGGATCAGAAACATCCGCAGGTCTCATAATTGTAGATTCTGCAATCATTGACCCTGTCATACCATTTAACACCCCTGTGATTTTATACTCAACTGTACATCCATTAGGAATTTGTAATTCTGAACGGAATGTACGTGTTAGAGGATCATAACTTAGTGTTACAGATTCTTTAGCAACTTTTCCTGTTGTACAAGAAAAAACAGCCTTAACGCTATTAGGATTGATAATATCCACTCCAGGAGGAACTGTAAATGTAAAAGGAGCACCATGAATTCCTTTACTAGCATCTGCTATAATATCAGAAGGTCCTTTATTACCAGCTGTCACTATATAATCTACTGTATCTCCTTTATGTCCGCTACCTTTTCCTACTACCCCACCTACTTTATAAGTTAAGGTCGTGTAAAGGTCTGCTTCTTTAATAACAACATCTGTCTTGATTTCCTTTTTATTTCCAACCCTAAAAGTCCAAGTATCCATGGATTTTTTATCACCAAATGTATTATTAGGTCCAGAACCTCCTTCACCCCATTTATGACCATTAGTATTACTACTAATTCCCCTATTTCCAGCAGTTAAATGTGTATTAACCTTAGGATTAACATTCGACCCATTTCTTACATTAGGTATATCACTATCATCCCAGAAAACCAAATCAGAAATAACATTATTAAAATTGTTATAATCTAATAATTCAATAGCAATCCCTCCTTTATTGTATTCCATATCAAAGAAAGGGAAGTGAACTTCAGCTCCTTGTAATTGTACATTTAGATCAACAGGAACTACACCGTTTAGTTTTTGTCCATTTGCTCCTACTCCATCCCAATAAATTTTATTGTGTCCCTCTTTTGTATTTCCTACTAATTTTTTAAATACAGATCCATTACTTATGATATCTATCGTAAATTGTTGCCCACTTACAGGAGCATCAAACTCTATATAACCTCCTTTATGTCCAAAAACACCTACTGTTCCTTCAGCACCTACTATCTTTACATTAGACACTTCTGGCTCTATTACTTTAGGATTCAACCAAGTAGTCAAACCATAAGATGAACTATTGATAGCAACTTTTGCTTTAGTAGGCATATCAATCGCTGGTAGCGTATAGTATATCTTATGTGTTATATTTGAATCATTATCCGGAGTATTAGGATTATGAATATTATCAATAACCTGACTAGCCTCACTATTCATACTCTTATACAAAGAATTCTTTGTTTTAGGATCATAGAAACCATTGTTATTCACAAAAAAAGCCCATACAATACCTGATGATCCTTTATGGGTTACTCTATACGTAAACCCATCATTAGTACGCACATAAAACTTCCCTTGGAAAGAAACATTTGCATACTCTCCATTAAAATTACCATTAGTAAAATTTAAATTTGTAGTATAAACTCTACCATTAATAAACTTTGCCTCATTAATTACAGAAACATCCCATGCACTAATTGCAGCAGCAGTAGCTTGATTCCATGAATCATTTGCTTGTAATACAGGTCCGGCACCTGTAGTAGTTCTAGATGTAAATTCAACTCTATAAAGCCCCTCTTCTAAAACTTTATAATAAATAGGAATATATCCTCCTTGACTATCTTCTCTCAATTTAGGCCCTGCTATCTCAGCAGAACGATTTGGAATTTGTCCCTGTGTTTGATTATTATTAACAACTATACTACCTGAAGGATTATACAAAGTAATTCCTCCATTAGCATCTCTCCAGTTAGTTGTTCCTTGTGCTGAAGATGCCATAGTGATAGTTTCCCCTACTTTAGCATATACATAATGGGCTCCAGCATTAGGAAATGGTATTGCCTCTGGTGAAGTATGTCCTTTACCTAATAACATAGCACGATGTCCACTCACACCACTAGGATATAAATTTCTAGAACCATCTGCCAACACAGTTGTACTTACTCCTAAGATTAAGCTTAAGGTAAGTAATACTTTAGTTGTTATCTTATTTATAATTTTATATATCATGTTGTATTTGTAATTATAATTTAGTTATATAAGCGTCTTGAGTTAATCAAAACTCAAAACGCTTAACTATTTTAATTCGTTATTTGATTACAAAAACGATATTCATATAAGATGCAGGTGTAGCATTACCAATGATATCATAAGTAAGCTTACCATCTTTATCTATCTTTAGATTAGCAAATACTTTTGTGTCATAATAAGTCACATAATAATGTAATTCTCCACTATTAAATATAGCTATATCTGATGGAGCCCCTTCACTACCAACTATTCCACCTGTATAAGGCATTTTATATCCACCTGCTCCATGAGCAATATTATAATTAGCATTCCCATCTCCTATTTTTCCTCCAGTAAACTGATCTACATATTCTTTATATAAATCTCTTACTAATCCAGTTGCTTTTGCTTTTGTATCAAAAATAACTGCTGGCATATAGAAGAATTGAGGAGCTACTTTACTTTGGTTTTTCCAAGAAGGATTACCATCTGTATCAGTGACTAACACTTGATTATTACCAGCCTTAGCAATATCTTCTGGTTTAATAGTACCATTTGCAATATGCTCAGTTGTGATTTTATTATTAGCAATGTTTAATTTTACATCAGCTAATAAAGACTTAACAGCTGTAGTATCTGTAGCATTACTATCCTTTCCAATAACAATAACACCGTCTGTACTTAATGTTTTAGTATCAACTAATGAATTTGCTGTAATATCTTGATATGTTACACTTCCATCTACATTTACTGTAGCTACTTTTCCTTTATCAGATCCTTCAGCAACCAGCTTACTTGCTGTAACTCCTTTATCTGCTATCTGAATACCAGCCTCAGCTAATAACTTAGCAACACCATTTGTTCCTCCTGTAAATTCAAGTCCTCCTGATACTGATAAATTCCCCTTTGCTCCTTCTACTATAGTGATCTTCTCTACTAAGTTGTCAATAGCTCCTTGTACATTATCTGATCCCAATTGTGATTTACTATCGTCAAATCCTGTCGCAGAAGCATTAGTATCGATTGTTGTAATTACTCCTCCTTTACCATCTTTAAATGTATAAATACCTTTATCGATTGATACCGTTGTTGTATTTGCATCAATGATAACAACATCTCCTGATACTGTAGTATGAGTATAAGTACCATCGTTATTATTAACTAATGAATCACTTGTACCTGATAATTGAGTTTTTAACTCCTCTAAAGCTCCTTGTACATTTGTTGATGTGAAACCATTTGTACTATTGTCAAATGCTATTGCATCTGCATTAGTATCTATAACTACTGGTGTTCCGTTTCCATTGTCAAATGTATACGTACCATCATTGTTATTTGTTAAGTTTGCTTTATTTACTGTTCCTAATACATCTCCATCTTTTGATTTTAAAGTAATAGTTCCATTGTTGTTATCAACTAAAGTAACTCCTGCTCCTTTTCCTATCTTCTCTACTAAGTTGTCAATAGCTCCTTGTACATTATCTGATCCCAATTGTGATTTAGTATCGTCAAATCCTGTAGCAGAAGCATTAGTATCGATTGTTGTAATTACTCCTCCTTTACCATCTTTAAATGTATAAATACCTTTATCGATTGATACCGTTGTTGTATTTGCATCAATGATAACAACATCTCCTGATACTGTAGTATGAGTATAAGTACCATCGTTATTATTAACTAATGAATCGCTTGTACCTGATAATTGAGTTTTTAACTCCTCTAAAGCTCCCTGTACATTTGTTGATGTGAAACCATTTGTACTATTGTCAAATGCTATTGCATCTGCATTAGTATCTATAACTACTGGTGTTCCGTTTCCATTGTCAAATGTATACGTACCATCATTGTTATTTGTTAAGTTTGCTTTATTTACTGTTCCTAATACATCTCCATCTTTTGATTTTAAAGTAATAGTTCCATTGTTGTTATCAACTAAAGTAACTCCTGCTCCTTTTCCTATCTTCTCTACTAAGTTGTCAATAGCTCCTTGTACATTATCTGATCCCAATTGTGATTTAGTATCGTCAAATCCTGTCGCAGAAGCATTAGTATCGATTGTTGTAATTACTCCTCCTTTACCATCTTTAAATGTATAAATACCTTTATCGATTGATACCGTTGTTGTATTTGCATCAATGATAACAACATCTCCTGATACTGTAGTATGAGTATAAGTACCATCGTTATTATTAACTAATGAATCACTTGTACCTGATAATTGAGTTTTTAACTCCTCTAAAGCTCCTTGTACATTTGTTGATGTGAAACCATTTGTACTATTGTCAAATGCTATTGCATCTGCATTAGTATCTATAACTACTGGTGTTCCGTTTCCATTGTCAAATGTATACGTACCATCATTGTTATTTGTTAAGTTTGCTTTATTTACTGTTCCTAATACATCTCCATCTTTTGATTTTAAAGTAATAGTTCCATTGTTGTTATCAACTAAAGTAACTCCTGCTCCTTTTCCTATCTTCTCTACTAAGTTGTCAATAGCTCCTTGTACATTATCTGATCCCAATTGTGATTTACTATCGTCAAACCCTGTAGCAGAAGCATTAGTATCGATTGTTGTAATTACTCCTCCTTTACCATCTTTAAATGTATAAATACCTTTATCGATTGATACCGTTGTTGTATTTGCATCAATGATAACAACATCTCCTGATACTGTAGTATGAGTATAAGTACCATCGTTATTATTAACTAATGAATCACTTGTACCTGATAATTGAGTTTTTAACTCCTCTAAAGCTCCTTGTACATTTGTTGATGTGAAACCGTTTGTACTATTGTCAAATGCTATTGCATCTGCATTAGTATCTATAACTACTGGTGTTCCGTTTCCATTGTCAAATGTATACGTACCATCATTGTTATTTGTTAAGTTTGCTTTATTTACTGTTCCTAATACATCTCCATCTTTTGATTTTAAAGTAATAGTTCCATTGTTGTTATCAACTAAAGTAACTCCTGCTCCTTTTCCTATCTTCTCTACTAAGTTGTCAATAGCTCCTTGTACATTATCTGATCCCAATTGTGATTTACTATCGTCAAACCCTGTAGCAGAAGCATTAGTATCGATCGTTGTAATCACTCCTCCTTTACCATCTTTAAATGTATAAATACCTTTATCGATTGATACCGTTGTTGTATTTGCATCAATGATAACAACATCTCCTGATACTGTAGTATGAGTATAAGTACCATCGTTATTATTAACTAATGTATCACTTGTACCCGCTAATTGAGTCTTTAACTCCTCTAAAGCTCCTTGTACATTTGTTGATGTGAAACCGTTTGTACTATTGTCAAATGCTATTGCATCTGCATTAGTATCTATAACTACTGGTGTTCCGTTTCCATTGTCAAATGTATACGTACCATCATTGTTATTTGTTAAGTTTGCTTTATTTACTGTTCCTAATACATCTCCATCTTTTGATTTTAAAGTAATAGTTCCATTGTTATTATCAACTAAAGTAACTCCTGCTCCTTTTCCTATCTTCTCTACTAAGTTGTCAATAGCTCCTTGTACATTATCTGATCCCAATTGTGATTTACTATCGTCAAACCCTGTCGCTGAAGCATTAGTATCGATCGTTGTAATCACTCCTCCTTTACCATCTTTAAATGTATAAATACCTTTATCGATTGATACCGTTGTTGTATTTGCATCAATGATAACAACATCTCCTGATACTGTAGTATGAGTATAAGTACCATCGTTATTATTAACTAATGAATCGCTTGTACCTGATAATTGAGTCTTTAACTCCTCTAAAGCCCCTTGTACATTTGTTGATGTGAAACCATTTGTACTATTGTCAAATGCTATTGCATCTGCATTAGTATCTATAACTACTGGTGTTCCGTTTCCATTGTCAAATGTATACGTACCATCATTGTTATTTGTTAAGTTTGCTTTATTTACTGTTCCTAATACATCTCCATCTTTTGATTTTAAAGTAATAGTTCCATTGTTATTATCTACTAAAGTAACTCCTGCGCCTTTACCAATCTTCTCTACTAAGTTGTCAATAGCTCCTTGTACATTATCTGATCCCAATTGTGATTTACTATCGTCAAATCCTGTAGCAGAAGCATTAGTATCGATTGTTGTAATTACTCCTCCTTTACCATCTTTAAATGTATAAATACCTTTATCGATTGATACCGTTGTTGTATTTGCATCAATGATAACAACATCTCCTGATACTGTAGTATGAGTATAAGTACCATCGTTATTATTAACTAATGTATCACTTGTACCCGCTAATTGAGTCTTTAACTCCTCTAAAGCTCCTTGTACATTTGTTGATGTGAAACCATTTGTACTATTGTCAAATGCTATTGCATCTGCATTAGTATCTATAACTACTGGTGTTCCGTTTCCATTGTCAAATGTATACGTACCATCATTGTTATTTGTTAAGTTTGCTTTATTTACTGTTCCTAATACATCTCCATCTTTTGATTTTAAAGTAATAGTTCCATTGTTGTTATCAACTAAAGTAACTCCTGCGCCTTTACCAATCTTCTCTACTAAGTTGTCAATAGCTCCTTGTACATTATCTGATCCCAATTGTGATTTACTATCGTCAAACCCTGTAGCAGAAGCATTAGTATCGATTGTTGTAATTACTCCTCCTTTACCATCTTTAAATGTATAAATACCTTTATCGATTGATACCGTTGTTGTATTTGCATCAATGATAACAACATCTCCTGATACTGTAGTATGAGTATAAGTACCATCGTTATTATTAACTAATGTATCACTTGTACCCGCTAATTGAGTTTTTAACTCCTCTAAAGCCCCTTGTACATTTGTTGATGTGAAGCCATTTGTACTATTGTCAAATGCTATTGCATCTGCATTAGTATCTATAACTACTGGTGTTCCGTTTCCATTGTCAAATGTATACGTACCATCATTGTTATTTGTTAAGTTTGCTTTATTTACTGTTCCTAATACATCTCCATCTTTTGATTTTAAAGTAATAGTTCCATTGTTATTATCAACTAAAGTAACTCCTGCTCCTTTACCAATCTTCTCTACTAAGTTGTCAATAGCTCCTTGTACATTATCTGATCCCAATTGTGATTTACTATCGTCAAACCCTGTCGCTGAAGCATTAGTATCGATCGTTGTAATCACTCCTCCTTTACCATCTTTAAATGTATAAATACCTTTATCGATTGATACCGTTGTTGTATTTGCATCAATGATAACAACATCTCCTGATACTGTAGTATGAGTATAAGTACCATCGTTATTATTAACTAATGTATCACTTGTACCCGCTAATTGAGTCTTTAACTCCTCTAAAGCTCCTTGTACATTTGTTGATGTGAAACCGTTTGTACTATTGTCAAATGCTATTGCATCTGCATTAGTATCTATAACTACTGGTGTTCCGTTTCCATTGTCAAATGTATACGTACCATCATTGTTATTTGTTAAGTTTGCTTTATTTACTGTTCCTAATACATCTCCATCTTTTGATTTTAAAGTAATAGTTCCATTGTTGTTATCAACTAAAGTAACTCCTGCTCCTTTTCCTATCTTCTCTACTAAGTTGTCAATAGCTCCTTGTACATTATCTGATCCCAATTGTGATTTACTATCGTCAAATCCTGTCGCAGAAGCATTAGTATCGATTGTTGTAATTACTCCTCCTTTACCATCTTTAAATGTATAAATACCTTTATCGATTGATACCGTTGTTGTATTTGCATCAATGATAACAACATCTCCTGATACTGTAGTATGAGTATAAGTACCATCGTTATTATTAACTAATGTATCACTTGTACCCGCTAATTGAGTCTTTAACTCCTCTAAAGCTCCTTGTACATTTGTTGATGTGAAACCGTTTGTACTATTGTCAAATGCTATTGCATCTGCATTAGTATCTATAACTACTGGTGTTCCGTTTCCATTGTCAAATGTATACGTACCATCATTGTTATTTGTTAAGTTTGCTTTATTTACTGTTCCTAATACATCTCCATCTTTTGATTTTAAAGTAATAGTTCCATTGTTGTTATCAACTAAAGTAACTCCTGCTCCTTTTCCTATCTTCTCTACTAAGTTGTCAATAGCTCCTTGTACATTATCTGATCCCAATTGTGATTTACTATCGTCAAATCCTGTCGCAGAAGCATTAGTATCGATTGTTGTAATTACTCCTCCTTTACCATCTTTAAATGTATAAATACCTTTATCGATTGATACCGTTGTTGTATTTGCATCAATGATAACAACATCTCCTGATACTGTAGTATGAGTATAAGTACCATCGTTATTATTAACTAATGAATCGCTTGTACCTGATAATTGAGTTTTTAACTCCTCTAAAGCTCCTTGTACATTTGTTGATGTGAAACCGTTTGTACTATTGTCAAATGCTATTGCATCTGCATTAGTATCTATAACTACTGGTGTTCCGTTTCCATTGTCAAATGTATACGTACCATCATTGTTATTTGTTAAGTTTGCTTTATTTACTGTTCCTAATACATCTCCATCTTTTGATTTTAAAGTAATAGTTCCATTGTTGTTATCAACTAAAGTAACTCCTGCTCCTTTTCCTATCTTCTCTACTAAGTTGTCAATAGCTCCTTGTACATTATCTGATCCCAATTGTGATTTAGTATCGTCAAATCCTGTAGCAGAAGCATTAGTATCGATTGTTGTAATTACTCCTCCTTTACCATCTTTAAATGTATAAATACCTTTATCGATTGATACCGTTGTTGTATTACTGTCAAATGACACAGTTTTACCTTTCTCATCAGTATACTCTAAAGTACCATCGCCTTTATCTACTAATGTAGTAACGGTCTCGTTCCCTTTGACAATAGTGCTAAATTTAGAGTTATCTACGTTCTCGTATTTTTGAGTAGTTTCATTCCACTCTTGAAATACTACATCGCCTTGTTTATTGTAAACAATCTTAGTGAATCCACCTTTTGTTTCAGTTACATATTTAATGTATTCATCTACATTAGTAAATATACGTCCATCAACAGTTACAGGTTGTTTAACTATAGTATCAAAATGAGTAATAAACTCTCCTGGAATATCTACAATAGTTGTAGTACCTTTTTCGTTTGTGTAAGTATAAGTACCGTCATTATTTTTAACTAAAGTTGTTACCGTTTCATTTGCTTTAACGATAGTGCTGAACTTAGAATTATCTACATTCACATATTTTTGAGTAGTTTCATTCCATTCTTGGAATATAACATCCCCTGTAGATTGATTATATACGATTTTTGTAAATCCACCTTTAGATTCTGTTAGATAAGTAATATAGTCATTTACTGTTTTGAATGTACGACCATCCACATTAACTGGACCGCTATTTACAATCTCTTCTAAATTATTCACCACCCCACCTACAACATCAATAGCATAGATACCTTTAGGTAAATTAGTAGCATCTACTGTAGTTGGTACCACACCTTTATTAGCCACTAAATACTCTTCAGCTACATAATATTGTTTTTTATTTACAGTGATAATAGCAGTCTTGCTTTCATTAGCAGTTACCACAGAGTTAATAGAAACTTCTTTTCTATCCCCTTGTTTAGTTATATAGGTAAGTTTGTCACCTTCATAATAAACATTACCACCTACGTGAGTTCCATCTAAATAATTAGTGATATGTTCTTGAACAGTTTTATTATTGATGATATCACCAAATTTTTTAATAACTGTTTCTTTTACTTTAATACGAATACCTTCACCAATGATTTTACCATTGCGATCTACTGCATTCTCGTTATAATAAATATAATCTCCACTAGCATCGTCATAAATAATAGTAGTAAGTTTATCTTTAATTTCTTGTTTTACTATCTTGTCACCATCTTTAGTGAAAGTATAAAACTTATCACCTTCATAGATAACATTTCCCTCTGTATTTTTAACAATATTTTTAATGATATTTTGAACCTTATCACCGTCTTTATTTACTATCTCTTGAAAATTATTCACTACTATTTGAGGAATATCAGCATCTGCAGTTAAACGCTTCCATACGTTTACATCCCAATAATAGTAACCAGGTGTAATGTCTCCTTGTGTTTTAGTAGCATATACTAATAAACTTTGTACATTACCATTAGTAATAGTTGATTTATCTTTGGTATCCTTTAAAGACACATTAGGAATTAATAAACCACGGTTGCTAGATTCAATTAATAATTCTGCAGATTTATTAGGCGTAGCAGTACCAATCCCTACTTGGGCATTAGCTGCAATAGTACCTAAAAAAAGTGCTACAGGGAGTAATCTTTTCTTCATAACTTGAATTTTATTTCTATTCTATATAGTTGTTATAGCTTCACACACAAACCTTAAGTATGCACATAATTAACTGCAACAAATATTCGAACAATATGAATAAAAGATGTCCTATATAATTGGAGTTTACTAAACTCTAATTAATTGAAACAAAAATAAAATGAGACTACCAATTGAAACACATATAGTTACAAATTCAAGTATTAATTAATACTTTCGTAATATGTCTTTAGGTAATCGGATGGAGCTGATCCTGTGAAATCTTTAAAATTTCGGAAAAAAGAAGCCCTAGATTTGAATGGACTAAGTGCTAAAAGATCATTTACACTTAACTTGGCTTCCTTGTGATTGTGAATATACGAAATTATATACTCAATGCGAAGTTGATTAATAAATTTATTAAAATTTGTATGATGTACCAAAGAAAAATATTGTCCTAAGTGGTGTTTTGAAATTTTAGACACTTCCGACAATTCATCTAAACTCAAATCCTGATTAAGATATAATTTACCCACTATCAGTATACTGTTCATTCTGATTCTATATTTTTCCAATAATTCTTCAGAAATACGAGATTTTACATATTTCTCTTTCTCATCATCGTAAGGAACACTTTCAAGTACATCTAGTTTTTCTGAAGTAGAACTATAATTAAACAAGACTGTAGAATTCACAAAATTAAAATCACTATTTTTCTCAGTAGAACGACATGTAGATATGTCAAATAGTTCTGCTAATTTTTTGTACACTATGGCTAAATAAAAAACCAAAGCAACAACACATAAGCAGATCAGTAACCTGTATAGTAGAATAAAAGAGAAATCTAGAAAAATAAATGACAATAGTAAAATACCTATAAAAAGTAATAGGGTATTAATAGCCATTAAATGAAGTCTTAGTGTTTCCTTAATAACAGTATCATTGATTAACAACACATAAGAACGCACTGAATAATATACAGTTAAAACTCCCTCTAATGCAAATAACACATAAAAATAACTATAAATAAATTCATCTGTTAATTTATCAGAAACAAGAGCTAGAAAAATAAAACCAGATGCAAAAAATCCTGGTAAAAGAAATTGCTTACTATAATAAACCGTTTTGTTTATTACTGTATGATGATTGCTAATATTTTCTACAAACAAATAGAAATACAATCCATAAAACAAAAAGAAAGGTGAACTATTACTTAACAGTAAACTATCTGACAATAAATAAATACCAGCCAATACTACCCCCGCATGACAACTTATAATCAACATAAGTTGTCTAAAGATACTAGGTGCTTTTTTATTGTTATAGTTCTTAAATGTTTGTCCTAATAAACCTATACTAATTGCAACAATACAAACCAAAAGGCTCGTAATTAAATACTTTGCCATAATCCATTCTTTTTTTCGACTATGCAAAATTCAATAAATTTAATTGAATTTCAGTCTCAAATAGTTGGATTTTACTAAACACCAATTAATCGACACGATTAGCAGGATTAACTAAACACCTTACTTACTTATTAAAAAACAGATAATCATAACATTAACACCTCTTATCCCAATATAGTATTAGCCTCCATATTTTGTCTTCTAAATTCAGATGGAGTCATCCCTACAAAATTTTTAAAATACTTATTAAAGGTGATTTTTGAGTTAAACCCAACTTCTTGCATGACTCCTTCTATTAAAAGGTTCTGTCTATCACACAATAATTGTTTTGCATTTTGGATTCTATACTGTGCTACAAGAGTATAAAAATTAGTTTTAAGTTCTCTATTTATTACTTCAGAAAGCTCAATTCTATTCACAAACAAAGCTTCTGATAAATCTTGTAACGAAAAATCCGCATCTAAATAAGTATCCTTTGTTTCCAAAAATTCAATAATACTTTTAGCTAGATCATTAGTCACTATTTCTAAACTCTCATTAGAACTACTATTTTCTTCAACTACATCCAACTTATCGCGATAATTAAGCTGTGTCCCCCTTTCTTTTGATAAAATAGGGTTAGCCACAACTATCTTATTCATATCACGCTTATTAGTTCCTCTATAAAACATAAGAAAATGTAACACTGTTAATACAACATAAAAAACTAATATTGAAAATAAGAAAAATTCAATAACACTATGCATCTCTAAAAGTGTCGCATTATTAATAGAAGTCAAAAACTTCAAAAAACTAACTGAAGAAAGCACAACAAAAAAGATGTGGAAATAATTGCGAGCAATTATATTACTAACCTGCCTTTGTCTCTTTATATAAGCTGCATAAAAAGAGATTGTCAAAGCAAACATACCTAAAGAAAAAACAATGTTCATACTCACAGGAGTAATATAATCGCAAAAAATAGCAATCATCAAAACAAAAAAACCAACCGGATCAAACAGTTTAGCAGTTTTTTTCTCTAAATCATTATAATTAATAATTGACACCATTACTGGTAAAAACAGTAATAGCACATCAATATTCAGATTAAAATAGAATACTATGAAATCTAAAATAAAAATAATAGTAGTTAGCAAAGTCAATAAATCAAAGCTATTACTAAAAGTGGGGACTTTCTTCTTTAATAACATATAAAACTAATTCTAATAAATAAAGTGTTCTATTAATAAGACACCTTATTCACTTCTGGTCACAAATCTATATCATATTTATAACATAATGAGAAGAAACAACTAATAATCACGCAAAAACATTAACCATTATAGTGTTTTTATCACACAAACTAAACAAAATTTGATTTTTTAAACAAACCAATTTAACACAAAAGACACTATTCAAATAAATCTTATAATTAATTCACAATTTTTTCTAAACATCACAAATACCACCTCTAATCCTTCTAAAAACAGACATAAATCGCATTATGATTACCCGCAAACAATCAATACTCACTTAATAAACACAATAGAAGCACAGCTTTTAAAACAACATACGATATTCCTTCTATTCGATTTTAATTTAATACTTAGGCTATTTTTGTAAATAAAACAACTCCAATACTTACATTATAAAAACTAAATACATCTAATTTCTTAAAACTTTACTATTGAATCTAGAATATATGATAGGCAAATAAGCGAACAGCATTTATCTACATTCTTTCTAGTCCAATTTATCAAGTTAGCTACCAAAGTCTACCTACTTACTATCAAGCTACTCTCCCTATTTAAACATTGTTCTCACTTAAGGGATAGTTCTGTATCAATAAAAGAAGTATTCCTCGACAAACAACCTCTTTTCTCCACCATTTACGGCATAGTTTCCATGAATTGTCGAGTAACTTACACGCCTACCTGATTCTTACTGGGATTAAAGCACCTTTTAAGAAAACGAAAAACAACCAAAAAAAATAATTTCTTTTTTTAAATTAATTATGATATAAAGACAAGAAAGCGGTTTTTATCAAAAAATATACTCTAGAAACTAAGTATTTACACTCATTTAAGAGGAGATATCAGAACCAAAATAAAAATACCTATACTATTTTTATAGAGTACAAAAAAAAGACGCCCTCCGTTAAGGAAAGCGTCTTTGGCTAATACTGTTGGTTTTAAATCCTACAGCAGGATCGGTCGAAAAAAAAATTGTTTTGTTGTTTTTAAACAAATTATAGTAATATTCTATAAACGCTTTATAAGTAACTATATTACAACTCAGTAACAATAAATTCACTTCGTCTGTTTAGTTGATGTTCCTCTACTGTACATGGTACACCATTGCTACATTTGTTCTGTAACTGTGTCTCACCATATCCTTGTCCTGTTACTCGACTTGCATCGATTCCCTGACTGATAATCCACGCTACTGTAGACTTAGCTCTGCGATCAGATAACTTCAAGTTGTAATCATCATTTCCTCTACTATCTGTATGCGAACGCACATCTATCTTCATCGTTGGGTATTCTTTTAATACCTCCACTACTTTCATTAATTCTATAGAAGCATCTTTGCGGATGTTTGATTTGTCAAAGTCAAAATAGATAGGGTTTAACTTAAGCTTCTTAAACAAGTCATCATCCTTAACAATTGGCTTCTCTGTTTTCTCTAGTGGAATATCTTGTTTTCTCACTCCACCTGCTATCGCATCCATCTGTACAATCACTTCTTCGGTATTATACTTCGGTGCTTCTGCCTTCAGACGGTACTTCCTATTACAATTTAAATCTTCTACTCTATAGTAGCCCTTATCATCTGTGATTAACTCTCCTACTCGTGTATAAGCATTGTTATAAATGGTCACTTTCGCATTGGCTAATACTTCCTTAGTATCCTTGTCAAACACAATACCCTCTAAAATCTGGTGACAGACTTTCTCCATAAAGAAGTAAATATCATCTCCTCCTACTGAGTTAGCTCTATTAGAACTCACAAATCCCTTGCGTGTCTTGTTATCTACATAAAATCCGAAGTCATCTGTACTACTGTTTATAGGCGTTCCCATATTAGTAACCTGTCCAATACTACCATCTACATTGATCTTCGCTACAAACACGTCTAATCCTCCTAATCCTGGATGTCCATCTGAACTGAAGAACAAGAAGTGGTCTTTAGAAATAAATGGAAAAGTCTCTCTTCCTGATGTGTTAACTTTCTTTCCTACATTTTCTACATTTCCATATTCTCCCGTTGGATAAATAGCCACTCTAAAGATATCTGACTGACCGATACTCCCTTCTCTGTCTGATGAGAAGTAAAGCCATTTATCATCTGGAGTCAACGCTGGGTGAGCTGTATTAAAGTTATCCGAATTAAACGGAAGCTCCTCTACATTTGTCCATTTCCCTTCTTCTGATAACATTGCTTTATATATCTTTAAAAGAGTTGACTTATCTTTGTTTAAACGACGTTTTCCCTTTACACTTGTATTGTTACGCGTGAAGTACATCGTCTTGCCATCTTTTGTAAACACAGCTGTTGCTTCGTTTACTTTAGTGTCTAACTCTGGGGCAAACTTAACTGGCTGTTCAAAGGTTCCGTCTGCGTTAATCTTACTGCTATACAGACTCGTAAAACTCTCATTAGTCCAATCGTGTAAACGACTACCTGACTCATGCTCTGTCTGGCGAGCTGTAGTATAGATTAATTGATCTCCGTACAGTGTTGCTCCATAATCAGAATACGCAGTATTTACTCCGATATTCTTTAATTCATAACGCTCTGAGTTGTTCTCTATCTCTTTTAGGTAGCGATCTTTGCTTGCTTCAAAAAGCTGTGCTCTAGAGTCGTTTCCTTCTAGTTTAGAGAACTCCTGCATCATTTGTTTGGACTTGTCGTAATTCTCTACAGATTTTAGCGTCTGAGCGTAGCGATAGTAATACTCTGATGGGATAGCCTCCTTGCCCTTATTGTCATACTCACCGTCAAACAACTGTTCATACCACTTATTGGCCTCTGGTAACTTTCCATTAAAGTAATACGCATCTGCTAATTTCTTTAGCATATCTGCGTTTGTGTACCCTTTGTTAGCGATGCGCTCATAAATTTTGATTGCATCGACATACGCCTGGGTTTGATATTCTTTATCCGCTTTTTTCTCTGCTACCCTCTGTGCCTGAGTATTCACTCCCGCTAAAAGTAACATACCAAATAAGCTTATTTTCAATAGCTCTTTTCTCATAATTGTGTCTTTTTCCTCTTATTCTTCTAGAAGAATCGAGGCGCATTAATCGTACTACGACGGTTAAATAGCTCAAATCTCATAAAGATCTCATGTGATCCTGAGTTGTAGTTGTGCAATTTAGTAGTATCAAAATCGTAAGCATATCCAATAAACATATTATCATTCACCTGGAAGCCTGCCAGTGCACTGACTGCTGCATCCCAACGATAAGCTGCCCCTAATGTAAATTTATCATACAACAATACATTAGCTGTCAAGTCCACTTGTAAGGGTGCTCCACTTACTGCTTTTACTAATGCTGCCGGTTTAAACAATACATTCTCACTAACATCAAACACATATCCTCCCATTAGGTAGAAGTGTGCTTTTTGACGCATCACTGTTAGATCTGTATTGCGCTCGTTATCATCGTATCTATTCTGTGTTAAGAAGTTAGGTACTGATAACCCCACATACGCTTTGTCTGAATATAAGTAAACTCCTGCTCCGATATTTGGACTAAACTTATTGTTGATATTCTCCTGTGAGTGTGGATCGGATGGATTGTGGATGTTTAATTTTGTATAATCCACATTCAGTAAATTAGCTGTACCTTTTAATCCAAAAGCTAATTTATAATCTGCGTTCAAATCAATTGCATACGATAAATCTACTGAGATATTATTCTCATCCATCGCGCCTAAACGGTCATTGGTAAAGTTTACACCTAACCCTAGTCCGCTCTCACCTAATGGTGTAGATACAGACACATTAGCTGTCTTAGGGGCTCCATCTAATCCTACCCACTGTGTGCGGTACATCCCAAATACGTTTAACGTTCCTCTACTTCCTGCATAAGCTGGGTTAACCATATTGGTGTTATACATATACTGGGTGTATTGCGGGTCTTGTTGCGCTTGCATTTGTGAGAAGCAGCCTAAGGCGATTAAGCTGATTCCGATTTTCTTGATATTTTGTTGAATATTCATATATTCTTACTTATTGCTTTCTAATTGTAGGTAACCTGATTTTTTAATCATGCGTGAACCTTTGGCATCTTTATACTCGTAGTTCACAATGTAGAAGTATGTTCCACTTGGTAGTTTTTCGTTCTTATTGATTGTCACACGACCATCTGAATACCCTCTAAATACATTTCCTGCACTATCATAATTACTTGTATTATAAACCTTAACTCCCCAACGGTTATAAACTTCCACTGTGTTATTTGGAAACTTAGTAATGTTGTCAATGATAAAGTAATCATTCTTACCATCTCCATCAGGGGTTACAAGGTTGTAAATAACAATGTCTCCATCTAGGATTAGATCTGTGTTAACTGTCGCTAACGTAAAGAATCCATACCCTCTTACACTGGTAGGTGTAGTAATTTCTTTACGGTCTACATTAACTACTCCACCTTCATCTACCCATAACTGCTGTTTGGCATCCCAACGTACAATGTGCAACTCTTTCTCTGGATTAGCTAAAAGCTCTTTAGGGGTAGTGCGCTCATCCCAACTCAGCGTTAGCATAATATCTCCTTGACTATTGTCATTACCTTTATCAATGGTCCAATACTCACGAGTATCCAGTAGATTAATCACTCCTGACTTAGTAGCACGCACCTTAAAGAAGTTCTTATCATCTAAGTTATACTTACCTTGGTAAGCATCTTTAACATTCTCAGGGGCAGTGATTCTAGCATAACGATAAAGTCCTTTGTCACCCTTAGGATATTGAAACTCATCGTTACCAATCTTCTCTACATAGCCCTCTGCGTGACTTCTATCTGTTGGTTTAATCGCTTTCGCATTATCTTGAAAGCTCAAGTTCCCTTTAGATAGTTTAGTCTTTGCATTAACCGTAGAGTCAACTTTAATGATTCCATCTTTAAAATCAACACTTCCGTATATGTCTATGTTATTTTTAAGATCAAATGCCATATCAGGTGTAGCGTTATCTAATACTACATTGTGAAAAGAAGATATACCATCTCCCGATATTAACTGACTACCGTTCTCTCCTTCGAAACGTTGAAATACAGCTTTAGCAGTTTCCTTTTTGCTTTTAACTGCATAATCACCATCGTTATTAAAATTGCGATAGTAATAAGTCGTTCCATCACTTAGTACACTTCCAGTAGCAGTATTATTAAAATCATAAGCAGTAGACATCACTCCTTTATCAGCAACACTTATCGTACTACCATGATTTACAAATACTCCTTTCTTTTCTTGCGCCATCGCTGAACATGCAGTTCCCAATAGAGCGAAGTATAAAGAGCGATTAATATATATAGTTTTCATAGCTATTTTACTTTTTGGTAAATGTGAGGATTAGAGATAAACAAACTCTGTCCTTTTAATGGCACATACGTATGGTATTCTCTTATAGGATCCCATCCAATATCACCTGCTTTATAAGGCGTTGGATCTATAGACTCTTTAGTCACAGGCATTTTTGATATATTCGATATTCCTGTACCATTTACAGTTGCACGGTTATACACACCTTTCGTTTTATAGATATCATCAGCAGTCACTTTATAGTCAACTGTGAACGTCCACATTTCTGTTTTATCTAAGATAAAGTTGCCATTAGCATCACCTGTCATAGTAACATTAGAAGGAATCACCTTTTTGTCTTTAGCATCTACTTTAATATCAAAACCAAATAGCGGATCATCAATTGTCACATCGTGGATCTCCATATCCCCTAAGTTCTTAACATTGAAAGTATAAGTGATTACTTCTCCTACCTTAACACTATTAGGATTAACTGCTTTTGATATACCATCTTTCTCTACAGTACATGTTTCACAAGCTTTAATTTGTTGCCCGTATCCAAAACCTGACATAAGAGTCTGACCGATCACATTTTGAGTAACTTTAATATTATTGACAGTATTACCAGTACCCACTTTATGCCAATCTACTTTCTTTAAAGGTTCAGCAACCTTAGTATTAGTATTGAACATTTCTAATTCTTCTAATTGAGCCTTGCTATTTCTTTTACCATATAAAGAAGCTATACCCTCTTTGTCAATAACTACACGAATAGCTGGTGTTGGATTCTTTGTACGATCAGTTAAGTCAATTATGATATTTTCGTTATTATCATTTTTGTCATTAATTCCCCATATGTCAGAAATACCATTACCTGAACCAAAAAGTGCTCCGTCTTTTTTAAAGCGAATATTTACTGCACCACTTCCTGTTTGAAACTCTATCTCTTCTTTATACAAAGATTTATTATTGACAATCATATTAAAAGAATTATCTAATTGATAAATATCTAATACAAAACCTCCATCTGAAGCAGGTTGGTCTATTTGTTTTACTACAGGATTACTTGGTGGATTACTTCCAGGTTTTCCATTATTATAACCCCATTCAAAACCATTACCAACAATGTCATTAAAACAATCAAAACCACTCAATCCAGTATTTACTTTAGGAGTAACCTCTGAAACATTGTTATCTGGATCTGGATCTGGATCATCCGAAGTAATAGTTGCTTTATTTGTATAATCGCCAGAAGCATTTACTTTTGCTATTATTTTTAATGTTTCTGTTTGATGAATTGCTTGCAAATTACCAATTGACCAAACACCTGTTCCCGCATTAAACGTTCCCTTACTTGGTGTAGCACTAATAAATGTATAACCAGAAGGTAATAAATCCGTTACTTTTACACCTTTACCATCATAAGGACCTAAGTTAGTAGTAGTCAAAGTAAACTCAACGATATCGCCTGGCTCTACCTCTGCTTTATCAATAGTCTTCTCTATCTTAACGTCAGCTCCTGTAGTTCCTTGAATCTTTTGAATAATAACTCCTGAATCGTAAGCTGCATCCTGAGAGTCAGCAATAGCAATTTTAAATTGATAGGTTTGTCCTCCTTGTAACCCAGTTAAATCATACGTAATTAACTTTGTTAATCCATTATACTCTATGAATACAGGTTTAGGTCCATTATTATCCCAGTTTCCTTGTAATCCATTTGGATTCAATATTGTGTCATGTCCATTATTGATATATTGAGATGTTTGTTTTAAATCGGTTTTAGCCAATGATTTACCATAAGTATCTGCACCATAAGCACCTCCATTCACACTATTAACAGAAATCACATTACCATTAGTTGGTAACTTAGCTATATTCTCAGTTCCAACTATTCCTGGACCTGTAACAAAAAAACCAAATGCATCATTAAAACGTGTACCAACATAAGTTGGATACTCTTCTGATCCAAACTGAAAAGCAACACGTAAGGCAGAAGTATGTGACGCTAACGTAACATCAAAACTATAAATAATAACATCCCTATTAGCTAATTCATAAATTCCTATTAAGTCTTTATCATCATAACTATCATATTTAGTATATGAATCAAAACGATCCGTAGTATTCCTTCTTGTTAAATGCCATTCAGCTTGACCTGTAGCAAACAACACTCCTTTGTCCATTCCTAGTCCTGCATTCAAACCTCCTGAGAAAATAGCCATTTGCTCATTATCTCCGAAAACAATTTTAGCATTAGAAAGAGTCAATCCTCCACCATTTAATGCTGTAAGAACTTCATCAATACTGGGACTAACCTTATCTAACTTCACTTGTACAGGCTTTTCTACCTGAGCCAAAGCACTTACAGCAAAACCAACAACAACAACAAGCACTACAAATAATAGTTTAGTCAAACTATTCTGTATTTTAATAAAACTATTCTTCATATTATTTACTTGTTTCTGTTATGATATGTAAATTCACCGCTTGTAAAAGTGTTTGGTTCTTCATTAAAGAATCAAATTTATCTTTTCCTTGTTTATCAGATTTTTTAAATACTTGCTCTATCCCATAAGCATAGCCACCTACTACCCAATTTCTTCTAACTGCACTAATCGTAGGGTACTCATTTAAGTATTCATTTTTATCTACTAACACTTTATATATTCCTTCTTCTTCAGAAGCAGTAAGTGTGATATATTTTTTAATCTCAGTAATATCTTTTTGAGCAGACTCTTTATGCACTGCCTTAACTTCTCTCTCTTGTCCAAAACTAATTTGACTTACTAGTACAAGACAAAGCACTAAACAATGTGATATAATATTTTTCATATCTTTTAGATTTAGTTAATACTTCGCATAGCTTATAAAAAAGCTATGCGAACTATAAATTATATTATTTTACAACGAATACGATTGTCATGAAAGTAGCAGGAGTAGAATCTCCAATTACTTCATAAGTCAATAAACCATTGCTATCAACTGACATGATTGTCACAACTGAGCTATCGTGGTATGTTACATAGTAATCTAAATCTGTTGCTTTAGTTGTATTAGGGATACTTGACACAGCACCAGTACTATTTAAATGACTAGCTACATTTACAAATTGCGCTAAATATTCTTCGTGTAAATTTCTTGTTTTCAAACCTTTTACAGTCGTATCAAATACTACTGGAGGCATATAGAATACTTTAGGCATTGCAGATTTCACATCAACTGTAAACTCATTTGCTTTATCACCTGTACCTGGAGTTACCACTACATCACCTGTTTCAGTTTTACCACCTGTTACAGTTGTAGGTTTTTCTTTATCTTTCCAAACCACTGTTTTAGTACCACCATTATCAACTGTTGTCAATACTTGGTTGTTGTTACCTGGTTGTAATTTTGCTGGAGTAATTGCTCCATTAGCAACATCTACATTAGCTCCTTTTAATAAAGCTGTTGCACCGTTATCAGCACCTGTAATAGTAATTGTACCTTCTGTAGAAGTTAACGCTTTACCATTTGTAACAGTTCCTGCATCAACTACTGGTTTTTTCCATTCTACTTTTGCATCTGCACCTGTACCAGTTGTAGTAAGAACTTCTCCATCATTTCCACCTTGTACTTTTTCAGGAGTAACTGCTTTATTATCTAAATCAGCTGTTTGGATTGTTCCATCAGCGATCTTATCAGAAGTAATTGCATCACCTGCTATTTTTTCAGTAGTTACAGCATTGTTAGCTAATTCTTTAGCTGTAATACCACCTTCTTTAATAGAAAGTTTAGCAGCTTTTAATAAAGAACCTTCAGCTAATGCGATTGTACTATCTTTTTCACCTACTACAATAATTCCATCTGTTGTAAGATCTCTACCATTTGTAACAGTTCCTGCATCAACTACTGGAGTTTTCCATTCTACTGTCTTAGTACCTGCATTATCAACAGTTGTCAATACTTGGTTTGTATCTCCTGCCTTTAATTTGTCTGCTGTAATAGCGTTATTAGCAATAGAAAGTTCAATATCAGCTAATACTGATTTTTCAACAACTTTCTTATCTGTATTAACCAAGATAATTCCATCAGTAGTTAATGTTTTAGCATCAGTAACATTTGCTACACCAACATTTGGTGTACCTGGTTTCCAAGTTTTTGTTTTTTCATTATAAACTAGAGCTTGACCATCGGTACTTGGTTTAGTTTCACTTACAGGAGTACCTTGAATACCACCTACAACTGTTTTACCATCTTTAAGGATTACATCACCTTCTAATTTTAACTCAGCAGGTTGACCATTAACAGTAGAAACTAACTTATCTCCATCAGCTTTTAATTCGTTAGATGTAGCAGCTTTCTCAGGTGTAGTCCAAGTTACCTTACCATCTTTGTCAGATGTTAATACTTGACCATCTTTATCTCCTCCTTTAATTTCTAAAGCAACATTGTTAAATGTAGAGTTTAGACTTTCTACACCATTATTTACAAGGATTGTAGTAGAACTAACTTTCCCTTTCGCCAATTCGGTATTTACTTTAGCAAAGTCAACATCTAAAGCTCCAGTAGTAGCATTCTTAGTTAAGCCTTCTCCTGCTACTGAAGCGTCGATTTTATCAGCTGTAACGGAACCATCTTTCAACATATCGGCTGTAATAGCTTGAACTAAATCAGCTTTACCATCTACACCGTTTACAGTAGAAATCAACTCATTACCAACAATTTTCAAACCATTAGTAGTTCCTACTTCTTGTTTAGTAACCCATTTAGTAACTCCACCTTCTGTCACTAATACTTGGCCTTCAGTACCTGGAGCTAATTTATCTGCTGGTAATTGACCACCTAACTCTTCTAATTTGATATTAGCTTCAACTACATCAACAGTATATTCTGTGTTTTTACCAGTAGTCCCTGGTCCTGTTGTTACAACAGTAACTTTATCAGAACCGTTTATTACTGAAGTTGTTTTTTGTCCTGCTTGAATAGCTGGAGTTAAATCTAATCCTGTTCCTGGTACACCATTAACAGTAGTAACTAATTTATTGTCTGCATCTAAAGAGTTTCCAACTGTATCAATAACTTTCACTTCAGAAAGAACTCCATTTACATTAGAAACGATAGTATTGTTATCAGTTTTTGCATCAGCACCTACTCCTATAGTTTTCTTAGTTAATTCATTAGTAGTAGGTGTTTTATCAACCCATTTAGTTTCACCACCTTCAGTAACTAATACTTGACCTTCATTACCTGGAGTTAATTTATCAGCTGGTAATTGATCTACCCATTCAGTAACTTTATGAGTTTCTTTTATATCAGCACCATTAGCATCTTTACCTACAACAATCTCTTTTGTTGTAGTAACTAAAACTTGACCGTCTTTAGTACCTCCTTGAACCTCAATCACTGTACCATCTAATAAAGCTTGACTTCCACCAAATACTTTAATAGATCCAGAAGTAAGAGCTTTACCATTTAATGCTTTACCAGTAACTTCTTGATAAGTTACTTTACCGTCTTTATCACTAACAGCAACACGTTTGTCAGTACCTTGACCACCGTTTAACATTCCGTCTGTTACTTTAAAAGTTAAGTCTACTTCTTTAGAAACACCATTTACATTAGATACTAATTTGTTGTCAGCTCCTAAAGTAAACTCATTTGTAGTAGCCTCTTTTTTGTCTACCCATTTAGTTACACCTCCTTCAGTTACTAAGACTTGACCGTCTTTACCTGCTTTGATTTTCTCAGTTGTAACAGCTCCTGTACCAAGTTTACCTTCTGTAATAGCACCATCAGCTATACCTAAGATTACATCTTTTAATAAAGCATTTACTGCTTCTAATGAATTACTTACTGTAGCACCAGTAGTAACTGTAATTCCATCACCTCTTAATGATTTTGCTTTTAACTCATCAGCAGTACCACCTTTAGTGATAGTGTCTTCTAATAAGTTTTTAACAGAAGTTTGTTTTAACTCTCCTGTAATAGGATCAGTTAATACGATATTATTAATAGATGGGTTAGTTTTAACATCTTCTAAACCTTCAATAACAAGCTCTTTTCCTTTACTTGTAGTTAAAATAGTTTTCTCTGTTAGTTGACCACCTAATTTTATTTCACCATCAGCTGATTTAGTTAATCCGTTACCTGCAGTAACTGTATTTCCTAAATCATTTGCAGGCATCCATTTAGTAACTTCTTTACCATTCTCAGTAACAGTTACTAATACTTGACCTTCTTTACCTGCTGCAATCTTCTCATTGGTTACAGCACCATCAGTAATTTGAGTAGTCGTTACTTGACCTCCCATATTACCTAAGTTTAATTCACCTTCAACTACATCAACTACGTACTCAGTATTTTTACCAGTAGTAGTTCCTACAACAGTTACTTTATCAGAACCTTTGTCAACAGAAGTTGTTTTTTGTCCTGCTTGAATAGCTGGAGTTAAATCAACTCCCTCTCCTGCTTTACCATTAACAGTAGTAACTAATTTATTATCTTTATCTAAAGAGTTTCCAATTGAATTAACAATATCAGCTGTTTTAGAAACACCGTTTACATTAGATGTCATTGTGTTACCAGCAGAAGTCAATTCGTTAGATGTAGCATCTTTCTTATCAACCCATTTAGTAACTTCTTTACCGTTTTCAGTAACAGTCACTAATACCTGACCATTAGAACCTGCTGCAATCTTCTCAGTTGTAACAGCACCTGCTCCTAATTTATCTGTAGTTACAGCACCTTGACCAATCTTATCTTCAGTAACTGCACCAGCTGCAATAGCTAAAGTCACATCTTTTAAGATAGCATCTTCACCTTTTGTAACAACGATATCTGTTGAACTTAAAGTTCCTTTAGTACCTGCTACTGTATTAATCTTACCAACTAATTCATCGATTGCACCTTGTACATCTTTAGAAGTTAATCCAGAAGTAGCATTATTATAACCTGAAGCTTTAGCATTCGTATCTATCTTCGCTAATTCTTTTCCAGATTTATCAGTAAAAGTGTAAACTCCTTCTTTCTCTATTACTTTTAATGTATTAGCATCAAATTTAGTTCCTTCAGCACCTGGTTTTAACTTACCGTCTGTACCATAATCAGCTTCATTATAATAAATAAAAGTACCGTCTCCTTTATCTAATAAAGTAGTAATCGTTTCATTAGCTTTTACCATATCCTTGATAATAGCTGCATCTTCTTTTACCCATTTAACAATACCATCTTTATCTGTAACTAATACAGTACCTGCATCACCTTTAGCCATCTTTTCTGGAGTAATCGCACCATCTTCGATAGATAATTTCACATCTTTCAATGTAGCGTTAGAACCACCATCAACAACGATTCCTGTCCCTGTAATTCCTTTAGAAGAAACTACACTATTCTCAGTTAATGAAACAGTAGACGTCTTACCATTAACAGTACTTGTTAATTTGTTTCCATCTAAAGCAAGATCATTAGAAGTATTTCCTTCTACGATTTCTTTTTGTGTTTTATAAGTAACATTACCATCTTTATCAGCTACTGCAACACGATTATCATCTCCTTTACCAGCAGATAATTTATCGTTAGTTACAGCACCACCTTGTAACATACCATTGCTAATCTTATTAGTCAAGTCTGTCTTACCTTCTACACCATTAACTGTAGAAACTAATTCACTTCCCTTAACATTTAAGTTATTAGCAGTATGATCCTTTAGGATTTGAGCAATATCAATATTGTTTACATTTCTATCTTCATCTGTATAAGATAAAGTACGTGTAGTACCATTATACAATAATGAAGTAACTGTTTCAGCTTTATCGATGAACTGTTTTAACACAGTATCAAAAGCAGGGTATACACCACCTTTTAATATTTCTGTAATATCTCCAACTACATCGATAGTTTGAACAGTACCTTTCTCATTTGTATAGATATACTTTCCAGCTTTCTGTCTATCAACATTAGTAGTTGTTTCGCTAAATAATCCTTTAATAAGGTTAGCTACTTTATCACCATTTAAATTAAGTATATTTTGAAATTGATCAGATACTATCTTAGGAATATCTTTATCAGCAGTAAGACGTGCCCATTTCGCGCCATCCCAGTAATAATATCCCGGTGTAATGTCTTTTTTCTCTGTAGTCTTAGTAGCATATACTAATAAACTTTCAACGTTACCATTTGTGATAGTTGATTTATCTGTCGTACTTGTTAAAGCTACGTTAGGAATTAATAAACCTCTATTAGAAGATTCAATTAATAACTCTGCCGATTTGTTTGGAGTTGCAGTACCAATACCTACTTGTGCATTAGCAGCCATAGCACCCATAAGTAAAGCAACTGATAGTAATCTTTTTTTCATAACAATAATAATTAATCTCTAAATATTGATAGTTAATGTTTAGACTTTTTACTCTTACCACATGAGGGTATATTAGGACTAAACAACTTTTATATTATGAGTAATAAATCTTCATTCAATACTCAACACTTTTGTTCTTTTTTGCAAATCAAGTATCCAATAATATGGCACACTCTTATTACAGTGATTTCTGTACCAAAAGTCTAACAAATAGTAGCTGTATATGTTTCAATACATTGGTGCGTCGTATTTTCCAACATATTGAAACGTATTAAAAACAATCATAAATAACTAATAATCAAATAAATAAACAAATACAGTATGTTACAACAAACTAAAACAAGGATAATAGGTTTCAATAAAAAAAGATTATAGACTTACATCCAAAAAAACGAGTAGTTAAGGTTCTAAAAACACACCCAAATAAGAATTTCTATAGTTCGTTAATTATTTTTTACAACACTATAATCACTCTTATAAGATATTTTGGAACAATATGTATGGTAAATTCCTTGTAATAATCTTATTAAAATCATTTTACTCTGATAATAACCTTGTATCAAATACAACAATTATTCTAAATCAAACAACATAGATAACAAAGGAGGCTGTAACTTATACACATTAGAGCATTTTACAATTCTAATACAGATTCATTCAAGGATATATCTATCATAAAACAGTAAGTTTTTTATAAATTGATATACCACAAATACAATAAAAGAAAGAAAGCATAATCATAACTACTACAAGTAACTAGTACTTATTAATAAACAAAAAAAGTCACATACATAAGCGAAATGTTGTGACTTTTGATAAATTACGTTCTACACTATCTAAGAAAATCAAGATAATTATTGTTGCTTGTAGTTCTGATTATTGTTAAAAGATTTTCTAAAAACAAAAAAAGTCACATACATGGGCGAGATGTTGTGACTTTTGATAAGATGGATTCTACACTGGCTATGTAAAATCAGGGTAATTATTGTTGCTTGTCGTTCTGACCTTGTTGATTCTCAATATACTCTGAAGGAGAAACTCCTACATATTTCTTAAATGCTCTAAAAAACGAAGTCCTCGAATTAAATCCTGATTCCTCTCCCAATTCGTTTACAGAAACATTATAATTTCGTTCGATTAGTGTGTTTTTTGCAAAATCAATTCTCAATTCATTGATATAGGCATTAAAATGCTTGCCATATTCTGTAGAAAAAAATTGAGATAGATGGTGCTTCTGAACTTTCGTTAATTTTTCTACCATCTCTAAAGAACAGGTAGGTTTTAAATAAAGCTGATCTTTAATAATAACTTTTTCAATCTTAGTTTTATATTCATGACTAAATTCACTAGTGAATTTAGATTTCTCATATTTATTTTGTTCAATGACTTCAACTTCTTCAGTTTTTTGTTCAACTATTATTCCTCCATGACTAATTAATACTTCCTCGTATTTTAATCTATCTAAATAATAAAAGAACATCGTCATGGCTAAACATAAAATACCTAGATAAAGAACATTACCATCATTATTAGGTATAGCATTATACACCACTAACCCTATAGACACAATCCCTACAAAAATCATTATCCAGATAATACGCAATACTAACAAACGTATATGTTTTACAACATTGAGTTTACTAATAGTTAAATATCCAAATATTGAATATAGAATTAATTGTACTCCAAGAATTAAATATGCAATAAAATAATAATTTATTAAAAACTTTACATCTAGAGTTTCAAAATAAAAAAGAGATAAAAAGTAAGCTACGAAAAAAAGTATTCCAGGTAAAAAATGAATAAAAGAACTCTTAATAACATTAACCTCATCACTTTCAATATCTTCCCCTTCCTTCATTTCTAACTGAAGTGCTCTAAAACTACAGTAAAAAAAAGGAGCATAAAACAATCCAAATGGCATACCTAAATAAATAAACACTTCATCCTCAAAACAAAATCGCACCAGGGTAGCTAAAACACAATGTGTTATAAAAAAAAGTAAAAACTTATCTAAAATCTGCTGTGATTTACGTCTACTAACTAATCTGCTATTTATAAAATAAGATATTCCATTAAGTGTTACAGCAGCAGCCAGTATAAGTATGTATAAATAATTCTCCATCATTTACATTATTTTATACCACTGCATTTCTATACATAGAGGGAGTTTGCCCTACATAATATTTAAAATACTTATTGAATGTAGATTTACTACTAAAACCACACTCATCAACAATAGCTTCTATTGTAAGATTTTTATTATTACCAATTAATGACTTTGCATGATCAATTCTATACATTGCCAATAGTTGATAAAAACTACTATTCATATCTTGATTAATAATCTCTGATACTTGCTGTTTACTTAAATTTAAATCTTTTGCTAATTGATCTAAATCAAACCCTAGTTCTAAAATCGTATCAGACTGTTCGAAGTACTCAATAATATTTCTAATATGTTCATTACTCTTTTCATATACAACTGGAGTTGTTTCTCTTGTAACTTTAGATTTCGTTGTAGTTGTCTCCATTAATATTTTACTGTGACTTCTACTAACCACTAAGGTTAAAATACAGAAAACAATTGCAAAAAAATCGAATCCTCCTAAAACAAATTGACTAGCTACTTCATACTTATTACCTATCAAATCCATTACTAAATAAAAAATACAAACTCCACTACCTGCTAAAATATAAAAACAATAAAGTCCTATAAAATTGTATATCTCATGACTAACTTTCTCTACAATCAAATGCTTGTTTACATGATGATAAATTGATATAACATAGGTTAGTAAATAAACTATATTTAAAGTTTCATAGAGTATCTCATTTACATTAAAAGCTAAAAGTGTAATAGTCAGAGTAACTATAAAATGAATAGTACTTTTTTGAAGAATGTTTACTTGAGTACGATCGTACTTAACCAATACATAAATAATAGGAAGAATAAAATAACCTGTAGTTAGAACTGTTGTAGAAAACTCAGTTACAAATTGTAATAATATCAATAATATACTAAGAGCAACTACCTTTTCAAAGATAGCTCTGTCATTTTCAACATTATAAGGACTACTTAATAATTTCATGCATCAGGTGGTGTTAAAGCATAGCGTAGATATCAGTCCTCAACACATAACATACCATACCACATATTCTGGATATGTAGAAGATGCAGAGATAAGTGGGGACTCAAATAGCAATATTCACATATTCCTATTTTTCTCTAAAGCAGTGCAAATTTATTACTTATTTCTTATTTAAAAAGAGTTTTTAACATAGCAACATCATATTTATGAAAATCATACGGATAAACTTAAAATGACTAACATAAATCAAATATTGTACACTTTATCATTAAACTTAATTCAACAAACCTTACAATCAATAATAAATTAAAAAACAAATTACCTTTATTTTGTAATGATTAAGAAGAATATTGTCGCAAATAAAGAATATTAGACAATTCTATATCCCTTAACACTAACATGACAAATATCATATTTTATCACCCTAGTATAACTTCTATCTAGATATCATACTACATTCACAATCTATAAATAAGACAACAAAAAGATAAAAAGTCACATTAATAAAGTAAAAAGATCAATTACTTCACATATTGAATACTCAGAAGTATATTAGAAATACTAAAAAAAGCTTCTATATCTTAAAAGCCAAAACCATACCAATTGTCTTAATAATAACAACTAAAAATCCAACATTTTCAATACTTACATCTTTAAACCCAGAATCTGATAGACCGATAAGCAAAAAAAGAATTATACAAGATAGGTCTGAATTAGCGACAGAAGCCCATTGTAATATGATTATAGAGCTAATGAAAGAACTACGAAGTAGAATGGCTTGTAGTATCTAGCTAATACAATTACAGGGCTTAATTCTATACTATGACTCTTTACTTATAAGAACTCACTATTGTTTCAAAAAAAAACGAGAATAGCATTAATGCTATTCTCGTTTTTTAATGTTTCATTTTAAATAAGTTCCAATGATACATATATTTAACTTATAAGATTATAGTAAAACTTTTCTTAGACTCATTATCTTGCTAACCCAAGCATTCCATAGTTCCTCTGCTACTTTATCATACTCAGCATTCTTGCCACTACCATATACGTCATAAGTATTAGAAGTATCCTCTCCATCACTATAAAAATAGTAGTAAGTAAACATTTTTTTTACCCAAACTTTTTTAGACATCAATCCCATAAACTTACTGATCTTTTCTTCTCTCTCATCAATATTAAAACGGATAGTATAATTCTCCTCTTTAAAGTAAAAATCTAATGAAGTATCATAAATCACCTCTTTAGCATCTTCTCTAAGACCTCTAGGATTTACTTTTAAATGACAGTTATCCGATATCCATCCTTCTACACTGAAATCACCACTACCTACTATAAAATCAACTATTTTATCTAAATAAAGTATATTAGAAGAGTCGTCGATTAATGAGTATTCTTTAATCTCTATATTTTCCTTATTCACAAAAGCAAGCATACGTTGATATGCTTCTCTTTCCTCTATAGGTAATCTATACTCTTGCGGCACCTCATCGACTGTGTTCTGATAACGAGTATTTCCATCGTAAGTTTCGATTATTAAATCAAAGTACTTATTGGCTTCTTCTCGATTATTTAAACTGTGATATGACCAGGCTAAACTAAACCAATAATTAACTTGTGCTACTTCTTCCACTAGGTCAAAATACATAGGATTGCTAAAGAACTCTTCTGTTTTTTCTATTGCCTTTTCAAACTCATTGCGCTTATATCGAATGTATGTGAAGAAGTCTGCTGCTAGATATATCATCTCTGATACAATATCCTCATCCTCAATACCTCTAATCTCAAATCGCTTTTTAAGATCGTAATAGTATGCCTCGCATTCATCGTAATTATCAATTGCTATCCAGCTCTTTAATATACTCCTTTGGGTAGACATCCAGTCTTTGCTAAACTCCTCATGATACGTTAATAACTCCTTTGCGAAATAGACTTTCTCATCAAACTCTGCTACTAACTCTGCTATATATAATCCATTCTCTAAGTTCTCGACAAACGGAGATAACCCATATCCTCTTCTATGTAATAACATCGCTAATCTTCCCTCCTCACTCTTATAATTCCCATCTGTTAATGTGATGAGATTTCGAAAAACGATTCCTAAATTATTACACAACATAGCATAACCATGCGCATTATTACTCACCTTACTTCCTTCTCCTCTTTCAAAATAAGCTTCTTGCTGCTCAAGAACAAGTTCTCCTATGCGTTTCGCATACTTATAGTACTCCAACGCCTTATCATTATCATCTCCTTTTAACTCACCTGCACGTTCCAAAAAGCGAGTCAGCAAATTATAACCATAGAATCCATCACATTCGATTGGGTAATCTTCTAATTCTACTTTATACTTCTTTGCTAATTCATAATAAGTAAAGAATATAGAACTATTAATGACCCTTACTATAGAATAATATTTCTCTAAAGTATCAAATGCCTTCTTAGAATTCTTCTCTACCACTAAATAATAGCGTATTTTCATACGTAGTACAGCTAAGTTATCAGGATTAACTAGTAATTCTCCATCTATAATATTGATAAATCGCATTCCATATTCGCGTGTACTCTTAGCTCCAAATTCTTCTGGATAATCTATCCCCACATGATACATTAAAGAGATTAAATCCCATTTACCTTCTAACTTGCCTTCTTTATATAACTTCTCTATATCCTTAGCATAACCAACACTATACTCATTACCGTGAAAAATATAGAACGAGTTTAACAGTAGATAAGCTTCTTCATATTCTCCTCTTTCTAATAATAAATTTCCTCCTTGATACGTAGCATAATAATGATCTGGATAATGCTCGCAAGCTAGTTTATAAAATGAAATAGCTGTACTATAATTTTCTAACTCACGATATAAATAGGCAATCATATAGTAAGTCTCTCCAAACTCGCGATCTTTTAAACTAAACTCTTCTTTAAGTAGAGATATCTCGATTAACTTGTCATGTAATATCTCTATTGCTTTTTCTTTTAATTCAAGCTTAGCTTCATAAATCCACGCTAACCAATCAAAGGCACTGAACACTGACTTTTTATCATCACTTAGCTTCTCTATTATTTCTTCTGCTGTAGACATCATCATTGATACATCTTCATAATGAGGGCCATTATAGATTCGTATTTTCCAAAATAGAGCATCTTTATTAAGAGAGTCTTCTCTTAATATTTCTTCTATAATTGACAGTATTTGCTCCGAGAGATCTTGATTTTTATTATAGACTTCTACTTTTTCTTCCTCATCTATATTGGATAATTTATCTCCTGTAACCAATTGGTCATATAACTCTTTTATTTCGTCAATTCGTTTATCTTGTACTTGCGTCATAAAGCTCTATTCCTTTTTTTGAATAAATAAACGATAAAGATACTACAATTACACATTTGACAAAAAAACCAACTAAACCCAAAATCAGTGATAGATAGATAAGCGCAAAAAAGAATTATACAAAACAGGATGAATTTGATAAAACCATATTATAATATGGTTATAGATATGATGCAAGATCTATACAGTAAAATTGCTTTGTAGTATTTGGTTAATATGGGTTTATCATGGATATGACCTTTACATTTTCTTGTTTATTCCTTTCACAAATAAAAAAGACGAACTATCGTTCGTCTTTTTTATAATATGAATATGTCCTTTTATGATTAAGTTCCTTTTGTTCTTCTATAAATTCTTCAGGAATAACTTTTAAAAATGAAGGATGCTGTTCTATAGCCATCTCTACCTTTTCTACGATTTGTTCTATCGTATCATTCTCATAATCTATTTCTAAAGGTTCTTTTATGACCATAGACTGAAGAATTCCTTTTTTCTTAAGATGGAGACCTTTTTTGTCAAAAGAGCGTCTAAATCCATCTATAACGATTGGAACTACTATGGGTTTGTAGTTCTTAATTATATGTGCTGTTCCCTTTCGTATAGGTTTAAAAGACCTAGTTGTTCCTTGTGGAAAAGTAATTACCCAACCATCGTCTAAAGCTACTTTTATATTTTCTACTTGATCTTGATTAACCTCTCTTCGTTCCTCTAATTCTTTCCCTTTACTTCTCCATGTTCTATCTACTGTCACAGCTCCGACATATGCTAAAATACGCGGTAACCAGCCAGACTTCATTGTCTCTGCTGCTGCAACATAATATATATTCAATTTAGGTTTCCAGATATAAAATATATTTCGAATAGAATCATCACGCCCTTTAAGACTTGCATTAAACACATGATACATTGCCACTACATCTGCAAAATAAGTCTGATGATTGGAAATAAACAGTACATGTTTATCCGGAAGATTTCTCAATACTTCGGACCCTTCTATTTGTAAACTATTAAATCCTCGAAAGCGTTGATGCGTAGCAAAACCAAACACTCTTATTATCCACTTCTTTAAAAAAAGAATATGTCCAAATGGATTTCTTTTAAACAATCCCATAGTTCATTATCATTAATGCGAACTGCAAAATTACAACATTTGAAATACTTGTTTGTTAATTAAATTACATAAGTCATACTTTTAAATTCTAAAAAGTACTAAATAACACACTAATTCACTGTATTTATGACATATATAAATCAAATAGCTATCTCTATTTTATCTAAAAACTTCTTTCAACATTTCTTTTAATTCACTTAACATCATCGCTGTTGCCCCCCAAATAGTAAAATCATTAAACACATAAGCAGGTACATTAATATAATTAGCATAACTAGTCTGTAATCCAACTTGTTTTACAATACTATCATCTAGTAACGTACTAAGTGGCATTTCAATAATACTAGCCACTTCATGTTCGCTCAATTGCAAATTAGGTGTACAATTCATTATACCTAAATAGGGTTGAACAATAAAATTACTAGGGGGAATATACACTTGGGTAAAAGCTTTTAACACCTCTATATTTTCTGCACCTATCCCTACTTCTTCCCCAGTTTCTCTAAGAGCTGTCACTTCTAAAGTTTGATCTTCTTGTTCGTATTTCCCTCCTGGGAATCCCACTTGACCAGCATGTACTCCTCCCCCATTACTTCGTTCAATCAACAACAATGAGGTATCAATACCTTTAGGATATAACAACATCATGACAGCTGAATATCTTGGATTTCTATTCACAAAGTCCTCTACTATCAGATAAGGCCTTCTTTCTGCAGGTACCATTAACTGCTGAGCCTCCATTCCTAATAGATTAACACTTTTAATTTCAGGTATTTTATGTAAAAGAGAATCAAAAGTCATATTTTTGCAATAATATAATTTCAACTATTAAAATTACAACTTTATTATCTATGTATAGCAAAGAAGAAGCACTACAAATAAAAAAAGAGTTCTGGATTACTTTTGCCGATGAATATCCTCGTAAATGGTTATTACACAACACCAAAATTAAAGACTTTGCTTTTAAATTTTATGCAGATAATAAAAAAGCGCAAGTTCTTCTAGATATCGAGCACAAAGATGAGGAAAGAAGAAAAATATACTTCGAAAAAATAGAATCTTTAAAAACTATTCTTTTAGAAGAGTATCTGCCAGAAGCTATTTTTGAAAGAAATTACTATTTAGAAAATGGAAAACTTATCAGCCGTATTTGGATAGAACAACCCAATGTTTGTATCAATAACAAAAAGACATGGAATGAAATATATGACTTTTTCAACGAAAAAATGGGACTATTCGAACTGTTTTTCTACGAACATGAAGATTATATTAGAGATTTAGAAATAAACACGTAATTTTAACGTTATAAGTCTAAGTTTTTATATCTAAATGCGCATTACAAAAGTTTTTTTACTCCTTTTTATTTTTTGTGTTACTTCTGTTAACGCACAGGAAAATCTAGTGCAAAAAAAAGATTCTATAAACCAAGTAAAGATACATTATACAGAACAAGAAACACCTAAAGTGATTGTTAGAGATACAACTCGTATTTTTACAAATTTCGAGGAGAATAACAAAAAAACCAGGATAGGTCGTTTCTTTAATAAACTAGTTTATAAAAACAATAAGCGCCTAGTTGCGAACGCTCCTGAAATAAAAACAAATCAACATCTAGAATTAGGAGAAGGAAAGGTAATACGCAATATTAAAATACAAACACTAGATCCTTTTGGTTACTCTGACACAGATTCTTTAAAAGTTCCTACTAGTAAACTTGAAAAAATAGGTAACAACTTACATTTTAAAACTAAAAATTTCACTATAAAAAACTTCTTAATCTTTAAAGAAGGTGAACGTTTTGACTCCTTAAAAGTCAAAGAGAGTGAACGTCTTTTGCGTACACAAACTTTTGTAAGAAAAGTAACAATGTATCCTATACCTACATCTCATCCTGACACAGTAGATATCTTAATTAGGGAGCTTGATTCGTGGAGTATTTATCCTACAGGCTCTATATCTACATCATCTTATAGAGTCAAACTGAGGGACAGAAACTTCGCTGGATTAGGTCATGATGTTACTGTTCAGTATAGTAATAGATATAAAGAAAGTGACAAACAAGGTATATATTTTAACTATACTGTAAATAACATACAAAACACTTTTATAAGAGCTAATGTATTATACAACAAAGAAGCATGGGGTAATTATGTCAAAGGTGTCGTAATAGATAGACCTTTCTATTCTCCTTATACTAAATGGGCTGGAGGTGCTAGTATATCCCAAAACTATAAACAAGATTCTCTTCCTGACATAGAGGGCAAATATAGTTTTGAATCTTTAAAGTACAATACTCTAGATACCTGGGCTGGATACTCTATACCTTTGTTCAAAAGCTATAAAAACAAACCTGTAATTACGAATTTACGTACCTCTATCAGATACGTTCAACAGAATTACAGCCAAACACCTTTAGAACAATACGATCCTTATGGGTACTACAGAGATCAACGATCTTATTTAGCCTCTGTTAGTCTAAGCTCTATTAACTATGTTCAAGATCAATATATCTTCAATCATAACATAATAGAAGATGTCCAGGTAGGAAAAGTATTGGCCATTACAGGAGGGATGAAAGATCAGTATAATAAGCTGAGAAGTTACTATGGAGCCAAATTTTCGATGGGAGGATACACGCGATTGGGTTACATAGCAGGTAATGTAGAATGGGGAAGTTACTTCTATGGTGGCAAAGCAGAACAAGGTGCTTTACGTGTTGAAGGAACTTATTTCACTAAACTCTTTATGCTAGGCAATTGGAGATTTAGACATTTCTTCACACCTCAACTCATTTACGGATATAATCGCTATGATCACATTGGTGACGAACTGAGATTAGATAATGTTATACAGGGTATACGTGCACAAAAGATAACAGGTTCTAAGCGACTTTCAATGGCATATCACTGGCAATCATACGCCCCTTACGAATGGAAAGGTTTTAGATTTAATCCTTACTTTAGTTTTGAAGGTTCTTTTATTTCAAACAAAAACACAGGCTTATTAGATTCTAAAATGTACTCTAGACTTAGCATTGGTTTTGTTGCTAATAATGATTACCTCGTTTTCAGTAAGGTTGCCATTTCTCTTGTCTTCTATCCAACGATGCCTGACACAGGAAATAGCTCTTTCTTTGTCAATTCAAGACAATACAATATGGACCTACCCAATTTTAACTACGACAGACCCCGTACAGTATCATACTTTTAAAAATAAAACACAAAAAAAGACGTTATTTACTAACGTCTTTTTTTGTGTTTTATTTAAATTCTACTGTGTTAACCCCAGAATCACATAACCTAATATTTTTTCAATTGTTGTTGAAATCTATATATCTCAGTTTCTGCGGCTACATTATGCATAATCTCCTCATCTACAGTAGTCAAGTCTACATGACGTCTTGCCATTACAATTTTCATGGTCTCTAAAGCTTTCTCAATTTTATACGTTTCTGAAGAGTCACTTCCTCCCCACGTAAAACTAGGTAAAAATGTTTTAGGAAATCCTCCACCGAATATACTACAGCCTACTCCTACTACAGTACCTGTATTAAACATTGTATTAATCCCACTCTTACTATGATCTCCCATCATTAATCCACAGAATTGTAAACCTGTATTTTCATATGATTGAGTCTCATAACTCCATATTTTTACAGAACTATAATTGTTTTTTAGGTTGGAGTTATTTGTATCTGCGCCTAAATTACACCACTCTCCTAACACTGAGTTTCCTAAGAAACCATCATGCCCTTTATTAGAATAACCAAATAGCACCGAATTACTTACTTCACCACCTACTCTACAGTGTGGTCCTACAGTAGTAGCACCATATACTTTAGTTCCTAATTTTACTTGAGCCTCTTCACATAACGCAAAAGGTCCACGTATAACAGATCCTTCCATTATCTCAGCATTCTTACCGATGTAAATAGGACCTGTAGAAGCATTTAAAGTAACAAAATCTAACTTAGCCCCCTCTTCGATAAATATGTTCTCAGGATTGACTACATTCACACTTTTAGGGATGTCCTCAGAGATTCTATCTTCTGTGATATGAGCGAAGTCAGCACGGATAGCAGCATCATTCTTTTGGAATATATCCCACTTGTGCTCTATCTTCATCAACTCGCTTTCACAATGAAGTAACTCATAGTTATCAAAATCTACTTCTTCTTGTGTATCTTGAGTATAGAACGCTACTATATCCTCATTATATACTACTGCCTGCATAGGCTGTAGTCCTTTGATAAAATCTACCACCTCTTGGTTAGGTAGATAAGCAGCATTAATCATGACATTATTCTCTACCTCTATCATTGGATATTTAGCAGATAGATATTCCTCTGTAAGCGTAGTTGTAGTAAAGCGCAAATAGCTCTCCCATTTCTCGCGGATAGTTAATATCCCAACGCGAATATCAGCAACTGGTCGAGTAAAAGTAAATGGCAATAATGCTCCTCTTACATCTCCATCAAATAAAATATAGTTCATAATATATAATTCAAGATTTTAAAGGTTTAAAGTTAACTAAATACTACAAAAAAAATGTACTAATTAGGCATTTAGTTAAAAAAAATAACCAATATACATTTGTACTCCTAATCATCTCCATTCTGAAAAAAATACGCATAAAAAAAAACCACTCAATTGCTTGAGCGGTTTTTGATATGATAATATGCTAAAATTATTTAGAGAATTTAGCGTATTTAGTTTTGAATTTGTCAATACGTCCTGCAGTATCGATAAGTTTAGATTTACCTGTGTAGAATGGGTGAGATGTACGAGAGATCTCCATTTTAAACACTGGGTATTCTACTCCGTCAACTTCGATAGTTTCTTTTGTATCTACTGTTGATTTTGTGATGAATACGTCTTCATTAGACATATCTTTAAACGCTACTAATCTGTAATTTTCTGGGTGAATACCTTTTCTCATGATAAATTCTATTTAAAATTGTGAGCTATCTTTCGTTTCGAAGCTTCCTCTTTCAAGAAAGGTATAAACTTCCGACAACTTTTAGTTATACTTATGTATTTTATTTCAGATTGCAAATGTACAATTTAATTTGAAAAATCAAACACCTATTTTTACTTTATTTCTACTCTATTACTACTTGCTTTTACTACTCTTTAATAAATGAGCCCTGATACTATCTCCCAGTTCTTGTCTTCTTCTAACTCTATATGAATATCTCGTGTATCTTCTATCGTATCACAATATGCACCAATAGCTTCCCCATCAACATTCTCACTTGCCAAATAATAAAATATATCCCTAGCTCCTCGGCGAGTCACATGACCTATATAGTGTATATCTGTCTGAGTTTTTCTAATAATATCAATAATATTACTTTGAATCTCTTCAAGGCGTTCATTTTCTTCCCATGTAGGATAGTCTCCTTCTATATCCACTAAGGATAACTCTATAATAAATGCATAAGGATAGGTATTCTTCTCTTTAAAATTAGCATAGGATACATCTACAACACCTGTCGCCTTAAAATCATCTACTTCTATTATACGGATACTCATATTACTTTCACTCATAGCGCTTATTTTAATTCTAAAGTTAGCAAATATTTCGCATTTTAACACATTTATATTTTAGCGAACCATTAACAATTATATCTTTGAAAACACTAACCCATTTTTAGACCAAAAAACTATGTTTAAAAAATTTATCACACTTGTATTCTTATTGATTACAGTATTTGCAGTAGCACACCCTGATCAAAAAAAATTAGAACAGGCATTGTACAATCTAAAGAATGTAACATTCAAACAATTAGAATCTAAAGACGACGCTTATCTCCTTTATGAATTAAAAGTTAGACAACTCGTTGACCACACAGATCCTACTAAAGGGTACTTCTACCAGAAAGTACACTTCTACCACAGAGATTTTGACCACCCAATGATTATGGAAACGAACGGTTATGATCTTTATGTAAGGGCTAGTGAAATGGTAAATTACTTACAAAGTAACTACCTAAACATCGAGCACCGTTTCTTTGGTGAATCTATCCCTGAAGGGAAACCTTGGCAATTCTTAACGATGGAACAAGTGACCGCTGACCTACATGAAATCAATCTATTGTTTAAAGAAATTTATACCCAAAAATGGATTAGTACAGGAATCAGTAAAGGTGGACAGACAAGTATATACTATAAATACTTCTATCCTAATGATGTAGATGTTGCTATTCCTTATGTTGCTCCATTTAATCAAGCTTTAGAAGAGCCACGTATTTACCCTTTCTTAGAAAATGTAGGAGATAAAAAATGTAGAGCTCAAATTCATGATATTCAAGTAAAGTTATTTGAGAATAAAGCGCAAATAATCGAAAAACTAAAGTGGTATGCTAAAGGTGCTAGACTTACTTTTGACTATCTAGGTTCTATAGATAAAGCATTCGAATATGCCGTATTAGAATATAGTTTCGGCTTTTGGCAAAGTGGCCATCAGTGTGCTACTATTCCTAACACAAAAGATATAAATCTACTGACAGAACATTTTTTAAGTGTTAGTAACATTGATTTCTTTAGCGATCAAACGATCAAACGTTACGAATCACATTATTATCAATCTGGAACACAGTTAGGGTATTACGGATACGATATTACTCCCTTCAAAAAATACGTTAGCTTTAAAACTAACCCTCTAGCGACATTTATGCCTCAAGGAACTTCTTATGACAGCTTTAATGATGCTCTTATCCAAAAGGTAAAAACATGGCTAGAGAACGATGCCAATAACATCCTATATGTATATGGAGGTACAGATACATGGAGCGCTTCTATGGTAGTTCCAAGTGATAAAGTAAACTCTAAATCTTATGTCCTACCTAATAAAGACCACGGACAAGCTCGAGTGAAGAATATGACTCCAGAAATGAGAAACGAATTCTTTTCTACTCTAGAAAAAATGACAGGACTAAAACCTGTTAAGTAGCTCTAACTAAACATACTTAAAGCACCTCTTTCTATTGATTAGAAAGAGGTGCTTTTTTTATTTTAAAACTATGTACTTTTGACTATATACTTTCATCACAATTCTTTAATTTATACAACTCCTCAATTTTAATAGACGATTTTTTTAACAATGGGGTTATCTTTCCCAAATTCATTCAAATCAGTTATTATTTCCTCTTTATAGATTGAGACATTTACACTCTCCCACTTCCCCCTGTCTTTACTTTTATTAAACCCAGAATAATCACAGCACTCTTCCCTCCCTCCATAATCTCCTTCCATAATCTCAATACTCAGTTAGTCGTAGATTACCCATCAATACAAGAAACATTGCTCGACTAATATTTCTCAGTGCGAATATTTACGGCGAATACTCGAGCAACTCAGCATCTATATTTATTCATGTAGGGATTGAGAGGTGTTACAGAAAAACACTTAATTAACCAAAAAATACTAATAAACTACAAATCAATACATTAAAAATATTACAATTTAAAAAAAGGTATCATTTTTTTTAATCTTTTGTTCTTTTGGGCATAAAAGGAAGGAGTTTTGAAAAAAAGGAAGATCAGAATGGTTATTTTAATGCACTAAAAAGCCATAATCACACCAAAATAAAAAAAGACAAGTATATTTTTTTTGTAAATGGTGATTCACCCCCTGTGTTTCCTATTCACTACTTCTCAGTTACTCGCCTCCCCCCATTTTATACCATAACTATTCAAATATAAACTGTTAACAATATCAATGCGGATACTGTTCTTAAAGGGTTATTTTCTTATATTTGTAAATCATATTTATAGATTACCAATGAAAAACCAATTAAATAAAGTAGGTGTTACTTTCGGAATAATATTAGCAGTGTATTATCTATTGTTTAACTGTATCATATTCTTTACCGATAAAACATTATTCGCCAACACCTTCGCTGGTTTTTTCAATATCGGTATTATGGTTATTCTTGGTGTTGTAACAATCTATACTGCGCGAAAAAAAGCAGGTGGATACGTTACCTTTAGAGAAGCATTTACTCCCTACTTTATCGCAATAGTAATAGGAATAACAGCTAACTATCTTATATATAATATTTTATTTAACATAGTAGATCCTTCTGCTAAAGATGTACTAAACAACGCATTATATGACATGCTAGTGAAGACATTAGATGGCTCTGGATTACCCTTAGAGCAAATCAACGAACAACTAGAAAAAGCGAGAGAAATTCAACAGTTTGCTCCTAAATCTCAATTATTCTTATGGGCAGGTAGTATCTTGAGAAACTCAATATTAGGAATATTATTAGCTGCTATATTTAAAAACAAATCAGAGTTTACCCCATCTCACACAGAGATTAATCACGATGTAGACACTGACTTTAACAAAGATCACAAATAATTAAATGAATTTATCTATAGTAATCCCTCTGCTAAACGAAGCAGAATCTCTACCTGAACTTCACTCATGGATAACGAAAGTTATGCAGGAGAACAACTTTACCTATGAGGTTCTATTCATAGATGATGGTAGTAAAGATGATTCGTGGAAGATAATATCAGCGTTAAGCACAGAAAATCCAAATGTAAAAGGTATCCGATTTCAGCGCAATTTCGGTAAATCACAGGCACTACATGCTGGATTTGCTGAAGCGATGGGTAATGTCGTAATCACAATGGATGCGGACTTACAGGATAGTCCTGATGAGATTCCTGGATTATATCAGATGATTACAGCAGACGGATATGACATGGTATCTGGTTGGAAAAAGAAGAGATATGATTCTGTCATTTCTAAAAACCTTCCTTCTAAACTGTTTAACTGGGCAGCGCGTAAGACTTCTGGTGTACACCTAAACGATTTTAACTGTGGCCTAAAAGCATATAAAAACGAAGTCATAAAAAACATAGAAGTATCTGGTGAGATGCATCGCTACATCCCTGTCTTAGCTAAAAATGAAGGTTATGATAATATCGGTGAGAAAGTAGTACAACACCAAGCTCGTAAATATGGAACGACTAAGTTCGGTATGAGTAGATTCATCTACGGTTTTTTAGACCTAATCACGATATGGTTTTTATCTAAATTTGGCAAGCGACCTATGCATTTATTTGGTACCTTAGGGGTTATAACTTTTGGTATTGGATTTTGTGCTGCATTTTTTATTGGAGCGAGCAAATTATATAAGCTATATCACAATCTTCCTGCTATTCGAGTGACACAAGATGCGTGGTTTTACATATCATTAGTAACGATGATTATCGGAACACAATTATTCTTAGCTGGCTTCTTAGGCGAGTTAATACTAAAAACAAAGACAAACATTAGTAGATATAAAATCGCGGAACAACGCGGTTTTTAATCCACACTAAATATTCAATATTATGCAAGTAGAAAAAGAAATCTTAGCAAAAGCAGAGTTGTGGTTAAAAGAACCTTTCGACGCTGATACACAGGCTTCTGTTAAAAAAATGATGGATACTGATCCTGCAACTCTAAAAGATAGTTTTTATAAGAACTTAGAGTTCGGTACAGGTGGTATGCGTGGTATTATGGGAATAGGTACGAACCGTATCAACAAATATACTTTAGGTAAGAATACACAAGGTTTATCTAATTATATCAAAGAGTCATTCCCTAATCAAGAATGGAAAGTTGCTATTAATTTTGACTGTCGTCATAATAGTCAAGAGTTAGCAAAAGTAGTAGCTGATGTGTTTACCGCTAATGGTATTAAAGTTTACTTATTCGCTGAGATGCGTCCTACACCAGAACTGTCATTCGCAGTAAGACACTATGGATGTAATGCAGGTATTGTATTAACTGCTTCTCATAACCCTCCTGAATACAACGGATATAAAGTATACTGGAATGATGGTGGACAAATCGTACCTCCACATGATGCTGCAGTAATAGACGAAATAAACAGATTAACATATAACGAAGTAAACTTTAAAGGAGATGACAGTCTTATCACGTATGTAGGTGAAGAATTAGATGCTGCATTTATAACGTCTACTTTAGAAAATGCTAGCTTTGATACACCTGAGTCTGTAAAGGATCAATTAAAAATAGCCTATACATCTCTACATGGTACTTCTATCAAACTTATTCCGAGAGCATTCGAAGCTGCTGGATATAAGAATGTATTTATCGTTAAAGAACAAGCTGAACCAGATGGGGATTTCCCTACTGTAAAATCTCCTAACCCAGAAGAACCAGAGGCTTTGACTATGGCTCTTAAGTTAGCAGATAAGACTGGTGCTGATATCGTGATCGGTACTGACCCTGACTCTGACCGTATCGGTATCGCTGTGCGTGACCTAGAAGGTAATATGAGACTTCTGAATGGTAACCAGACTATGGTAATGATGACAGGATTCTTATTAGAACAATATAAACGCAACAGAGGATTTAAAGGAAATGAGTTTATCGGTTCGACTATCGTATCAACTCCTATGATGCTAGACCTAGCAGAAAGCTACGGTGTAGAATGCAAAGTAGGATTGACAGGATTCAAATGGATAGCTAAATTCATCAAAGAATGTCCAAACCAAAAATTTATTGGTGGTGGTGAAGAGAGTTTTGGATATATGGTAGGGGATGCTGTACGCGATAAGGATGCCGTTGCTTCTGCATTATTAGTATGTGAGATTGCTGCTGTGGCTAAAGCTGCTGGTAGTTCATTCTTCGCAGAGTTAATGAACCTATACATTGATAATAGATTTTATAAAGAACACCTAATATCATTAGTCAAAAAAGGTATCTCTGGCGCAGAAGAAATCAAGCAAATGATGGTAGAACTAAGACAAAACCCTCTTGCTGAGATTATCGGTCAAAGAGTAGTATGTGTAGAAGACTATCAATCAAGTGAGGCTAAAAACCTAATCACTAACGAGATTGAACCTATTCATGTACCTAAATCTAATGTACTAATATACTACTTAGAGGATGGAACGAAAATAGCTGCACGTCCTAGTGGTACTGAACCGAAAATTAAGTTTTACTTTAGTGTAAATGAGACACTAAACAACTTATCTGAAGTTGAGAAAACAGAGAAAGTTTTAGATCAAAAAATTCAAGCTATCATTGACGAAATGAAATTGAATTAAATGAATATATAAATTTTATCTTATATAAAAAGACTGGTAGTAATACTAGTAGTGGTCGGAAGAAATTCTGACCACTATTATTTTATATAATAGGTACTTTATTAGGATCTCCTCCTGTTAAAGCTACAATAAGAGCAATAATCAAGTTTTTAAGTTCCATATTAAATCTTCTTTTAGCTGTTTTATACCCTAAGTTATTGGCATGTTTATATATAAGTAATAGCATAGCAGCAATCAGTGTCATATATATCATGACTTGTGTTCCATTTTTATTAAGAGAAACTAAGTGAGCCGTATTAAGTTCTTGTTTTAAGAATCTAAAAAAAACTTCTATATCCCATCTTGATTTATAATAGTCTGCGACTTGAAAAGGTGTCATCTCAAAATCATTAGTCAAAAACCAAAATTCTTTTTGTTCACTACCTTTAGTTTTTACTACTACAAGTCTAAAATCTTGTTCTACCAATTCCTCTCTATAATAAGTTTTATCTGTTTTGCTAGTTATCTTTTTACCTATAAAAAGATTGACTCTAGCATCTTTGATAAGTGTATAATTATCAGATTCTTGTTGATTAATATCTGTCAATAAAGACTCTATCTCATTGAATTTTCTGTTTTGTTTAGATCTGATGATAAAAGGAATATTTTTAGATGTAAAATCTTGCATTGTCCTAGTAGATTGTAAGCCTCTGTCAATCACGTAAATATTATTGTGATTTTTATCCTTTTCTACATGTTTTAAAATAGCTTCAGGTAAAGCTAGTTCTTCAGAACTATAGCTTGATGTATTAAAGGTCTCTACTCCACATGGTAATATTCCATCAAATAAAGTACTGTATTTGATATGTTTTTTTCCAGTTTTATAATCTAACCCTTCTACAAGTTTTCCTGCAGTTTCTGAAACAAGGGTGCTATCTACACGAATTATATTATAACCTTCGGATTCTTTTTTTGAATAAATAGAAGAGAATTGTTCATAGATGTTCTCATATATTGTTTTAAAAAAATCACTATCAATTTTAGAAAAACGATCCGATATAGAACTACGTCTAACTTTTTCACTCTCATCTAAATCAAACAAAGCCTTTAAAATAGAGCCTTTAAAAGTATCTTCTAAACTACGTTGACTTAATCTATCATTCTCTAAAATAGAGTATAACAATAAATAAAACATCTTTTTACCATGTAAAACTTTAGCGTATTTATCTACTGAAGTAGTACTTGATAATTTTGTTAATAATGCTTCTGGTATAAATTGTAGAATTTGTCCAACGGTTATTTTATGGTCTTTAAATGTATTCATATACTTTACTTTCTTAAGCCAAATGTATACATTAACTTACGCTTTAAACAAAAAAAGTCGGAAGATTAATCTTCCGACCATGACTAGTAGTAATACCGGTCTTTTTTCTTTATTTTTGCTTTTTACATTTAATAAATATGAACGAATATTTCAAAAAGATAATTTACTTCGCTAAGCCATACAAGTCTTATGCATACCTAAATATATTTTTCAATATCTTATATGCTTTATTTAGCGCATTATCATTTGTAGCTCTAATTCCAATGCTACAAGTACTCTTTGACAATGGTAAAAAAGTAACAGAAAAACCTATTTTTACGGGAGGGATAACTGGACTAAAAGATTACTTTGAGGATTCTATGTCATTCTTTATTACGCAGTATTCTGGTGAACATGGTGCACAGAATACGCTAATGATTATGGCTTCTCTTATTATTTCTTTATTCCTGTTAAAGAATCTATTCAACTATTGGGCAATGTATTTTATTACATTCTTAAGAAATGGTGTTCTAAAAGACATCCGTAACGCAATGTATAAAAAGTCTTTAGAATTACCTCTTTCTTTTTTCTCTGAAAAAAGAAAAGGAGATATTATTTCGCGTATTACCTCAGATGTACTAGAAATACAACATTCATTTTTATCGATATTAGAAGTATTAGTAAGAGAGCCGTTAACTATTGTGTTCACAATTATAGCAATGTTTATGATCAGTACTGAGTTAACTATCTTCGTTTTTATCTTTGTACCTATATCTGGTTTTATCATCTCTAAAGTAGGAAAATCATTAAAAAAGAGTTCACAAAAAGCATCAGAAGAACAAGGGTATTTCTTATCTATTATAGAAGAGTCTTTATCAGGACTTAAAGTAATCAAGAGTTTTAATTCTGAAAAAACATTTAATGACAAGTTCCAAGATTCTACTTATTCTTTCTATGAACTAAATAATAAAATTCTTAATCGTCAGAACTTATCTTCTCCTTTAAGTGAATTTTTAGGTATCGTAACTATCGCTGTACTACTAGTATATGGAGGTCACTTAGTATTAGGTGAAGGCACTCTATCTAGTGCGTCTTTCATCGCATATATCGGTATGGCGTATAATATACTTACACCAGCAAAAGCGATGTCTAAAGCTTCATATTCACTTAAACGCGGAAATGCAGCTGCTGAACGTGTACTAGAAGTATTAGATGAAAAAAACCCTATTGTAAACAAAGAGAATGCTATAGATAAGGCTGACTTCGAGCAAGAAATTGTTGTAGATAATATCTCGTTTAAATACGAAGATGAGTATGTATTAAAAGACTTCTCACTTAGTGTCTCTAAAGGAAAAACAGTTGCTTTAGTAGGACAGTCAGGTAGTGGTAAGAGTACTATCGCTAATCTATTAACACGATTCTGGGATATCAATGAAGGTGTTATTAGAATAGATGGACAAGATATCAGAGATGTAAAACTAGAAGATTTAAGAGGTTTAATTGGTCTCGTTACACAAGACAGTATCTTATTTAATGATTCGATTAAAAACAATCTTAAATTAGGTAATCAGAATGCGACTGATCAACAAATAATAGAGGCTCTTAAAGTAGCGAATGCATACGAGTTCGTTCAAGATTTACCAAACGGTATCGATACTAATATCGGGGATGCTGGTAATAAACTATCTGGTGGTCAAAAACAACGTTTATCTATCGCACGCGCAGTACTTAAGAACCCTCCTATCATGGTATTAGATGAGGCAACTTCTGCCTTAGATACTGAAAGTGAAAAATTAGTACAGGTAGCATTAGATAATATGATGATGAATAGAACATCTATTGTGATTGCTCACCGATTATCAACAATACAGAAAGCGGACTTAATCGTCGTAATGCAAAAAGGAAAAATAGTAGAACAGGGTACTCACGAGGAGTTAATTCGACTTAATGGTACTTATACAAAATTAGTTTCACTACAATCGTTAGAATAAATGTATAAAGACAGTAAAAATATCACACTACCCGCTGATTCTGAAACTATCGTATGGAAATACTTAGACCTGTCTAAGTTCCTCGATTTACTACTGTCTAATAAACTATTTATGTCTCGATCAGACAAATTTGAAGATCAATATGAAGGTACCTTTAGCGAGCCTACATTTGAGGAAATAAAAAGAATCAGCAAAGACAATCCTGACTTCTTACATCACTATAAACAAAAGAGAAAAAATATGGTGATTAGTAGTTGGCATATAAATGAATGTGAATCATTCGCTATGTGGCAAATATTTACTAAAAACAAAGAAGGCATTGCTATTCAATCTACTTTAGGCCGCTTACAAAAAGCAGTAGAAGTAGAACCTAGAATAGAGCAATACATCGGTGAGGTAAACTACATTGATTATAAAAAAGAGTTTATTCCTTTCGATGATGAGTTTTTCCCTTTTCTCTTCAAAAGAAAAAGCTTTCAATATGAAAAAGAAGTTCGCATTATCTCTGATGTTACTCCTCTTGACATAGATGTTCACGAGGGGATTAAAATACATGTAGATGTAGAACAATTAATAGAAAAAATATATATTCACCCTAAGTCTGAGAACTGGTATAAAAACTTGGTACTAGAACTAATGCATAAGATGAACTTTAAATTTCATGTTGAAAAATCTGACTTAGAAAGTGATATTTTAATCTAAAAAAACTATGGAAACAGTAAATACCAACCAAGTAATCGTATCTATATTAGATAATGATTTCTATAAGTTTACGATGCAGTATGCTGCTATTAAACAATTTCCTTACGCTAAAGCGTCTTACATCTTTATCAATCGAGGTAAGCATAAATACCCACCAGGATTTGCAGAAGCACTGCGTGCTGCTGTAGATGAGATGGCTAAACTAAAGTTAACTAAGGCTGAGAAACTATTCTTAGAGAATACTTGTCCATACCTAGACCCTACATATTTAGATTTTCTACAAGGATATCACTATGATCCTTCAGAAATAGAGATATCACAAGACGGACCTGACTTAGAGGTACATATTAAAGGGTATTGGTACAGAACTATCTTATGGGAAGTTCCTCTAATGTCTCTAATCTGCGAGTTATACTATAAGATGAATAAGTCTGAAAGAGATTCTTCTGAGGAAGTAGTAGCTAATACACGCAAAAAAATAGAAAAATATAAAGAATTAGGTATTACTATTGCTGAATTTGGTACTAGAAGAAGACATTCTTATGCTGTACATCAACTAGTAGTAGATACTTTAAAAAAATATGGTGACGGTAGTTTCATTGGTACTAGTAATGTGCATTTGGCAATGAAATATCACACTAAGCCAATTGGTACACATGCTCATGAATGGTTTATGTTCCATGCTGCTAAATATGGCTTTAAAATGGCAAATTCAATGGGACTAGAACATTGGGTGGATACTTATAGAGGTGATTTAGGAATAGCTCTGACTGATACTTATACTAGCAAAGTGTTCTTTGAACAATTTGATAAGAAGTTTGCAAAACTATTCGATGGAGTAAGACACGATAGTGGTGATCCACTTGATTTCGCAGACCAAGTTATTGCTCATTACAAATCATTAAACATTGATCCTACTCAGAAGACAATTATCTTCTCTGACGGATTAAATCCTGATAAAGTAGAACGCATCGCGAAGCACTGCAAAGGAAAAATAGGGATGTCATTCGGTATCGGAACAGACTTTACTAATGATGTAGGTTTAGATGCTATGAATATCGTAATCAAAATGTCGCAGGCTCTACCTGAAGGGGGATACTGGACAGATGTAGTAAAACTATCTGATGAACCTAAAAAACATACAGGAACACCAGAAATGATAGAGTTAGCACAAAAATTACTCGATATTCCTATCTCTAAATAAAAGTAATTAAAAGTACGCTTTTTTATAAATATTATCACTTTTGTAATATTTAAAAGACTATTTTTGCAATAAATTAAATTTAAGAATAATGGCAACGAACAGAACTTTTACAATGATCAAACCTGATGCTGTAGAGGCAGGTAACATCGGTGGAATCATCAACATGATTACTGAAGGTGGATTTAAAATCGTTTCAATGAAGTTAACTCAATTAACTGTAAGAGACGCTCAAAAATTCTATGAAGTACACAGTGAAAGACCTTTCTACGGAGAATTAGTTGAATTCATGTCTAGAGGTCCAATCGTAGCAGCTATCTTAGAAAAAGATAACGCTGTAGAAGATTTTAGAAAATTAATCGGAGCTACTAACCCAGCTGATGCTGCTGAAGGTACTATCCGTAAAAGATATGCTAAATCTATCGGTGAAAATGCAGTACACGGATCTGACAGCGATGAGAACGCTGCTATCGAGTCTGCTTTCCACTTCTCAGGAAGAGAGCAATTCTAAGAATTAGCGACTAGATAATTCATAAAAAAGCCAACTGATTTCGGTTGGCTTTTTTTTATCACTTATTCTAATAATAGACTAAAACAAACTTAAGTTAAGTTCTTTTACTAAATCAAGTATCATATGATACCCTACTACAGAGTTTCCCTGTGCATCTAAACCAGGACTAAAAGTTCCAATACCTATCTTATTAGGCACAGAAACAACGATGCCTCCTCCAACTCCAGATTTGCTAGGTAATCCAACAGTACGTGCGTACTCTCCACTGAACTCATACATACCAGCGATTAACATCTGAGACTGTACCAATTTAGACATTTCTGAATTCTTATATTTAACATCGCCATCAAAGCGAGTACATTGATTAGCAAAGAAATAACCAATCTTAGCCAAGTCCTCTGCTGTAATCTCTATAGAACACTGTTTGAAGTAATTATCCAATCTATTTTCTTCTCCCTCAACTAGCCCATTATTCTTTAATAAATGGAAGATTCCTCTATTCCTATGCCCTGTTTCTCTCTCAGACATATATACTGAATGGCTGTATCCTATCGCTTCGTTTTTAGTAATATAACGAACCATACCTAATATCTTTTGAAAAGCTTCATCATTCTCTCTTCCTAATAACGCAGTAGTAAGTATAGCACCTGCATTCATTAACGGATTCAAAGGTTTACCTTTAGTTTCTAAATTTGCGTAATGATTAAATGGCTTATCTGTCCCATAATAACCCGCCTTAGAGAATACTTCTTTTTCTCCTAATTCTTCTACAGCAACCATCAATGCGATTACTTTAGAAATACTCTGAATGGTAAACTTCTGTGAAACATCGCCTACATTAATAACCTCTCCATTCTGCTTGACAACCGAAAAAGCTATAGCATTAGCATTCACCTTACTAAGTTCTGGAATATAATCAGCTACCTTTCCCTCACTTATATATGTTCTATTCTTATCTAAAATACGCGATAACATCTCACTTGTAATTAGATTAGTAGTATCACCACTTCTAATTATTTTCTTAGCATAAGCAGTTCCTCCAAAAGAAACTAAACAAGCTACAACCCAACTCAGGATAATGTTACTCACACTATTTTTCTTCATGTTATTAATGTTTATTGAATATTCTTCTTTCTAATTATTTTACCAGAGTCAGTCTCTACAAAGTTGTTTACAAACTGTATCTCTCTAGGTTTTTCGTACTTTTCCAATTCTAAAAACAGGTCAATTGGCAAATCATATTTTTCCGCCTCAATAACTAATACTAATTTATTCCCTAGATACTCATCTTCTTTACTTGCCACAAAGAAACGATAAGGAATTCTCTTTGCCAACTTTTCTTCTATCTGCTCTGGAAAAAGTTTAACCCCTCCACTATTAATAACATTATCTATCCTACCTAACCACACAAACTGTCGGTCATTGATTATTTCAACTAAGTCATTTGTAATTATTACATCAGGATTAATAGTAGGTGCAGAAATAACTAAACACCCTCTAGTATCACTGGTAATCACGATATGAGGTAGAACAGAGAACGCATTAGTTCCAACTAACTTAGCAGCTATATGAGTTATAGTTTCAGTCATTCCATAAGTTTCATACACTTGTGTATCTACTAATTGCAATTTTTCAATAAGAGTTTTATTCACTTTAGCACCGCCTATAATTAGTTTCTTAATATGAACTAATTCCTTTAATGAGTTCTCTACCTGCATTGGCACCATAGCTACAAAGTCATACTCTTCAGTACTTCCCAACAAAGGTCTAGCAGTTGGTTTCTTTACATCTAGCTTCCATCCTAATATCAGTGCCCTGATAAACATCAGCTTACCACCTACAAATTTTGCAGACATACAAAGTAATGCTGTATCGCCTACCTCTATATTAAAGAAACTTCCTGTAGCTTTAGCAGAGTACACCATCGCCTCTTTCTTTATCTGAATAACCTTAGGTGGCCCTGTAGTACCAGAGGTTGTAAAACTGACATAATCATCCGTATTAAACCATTGTATAATAAGGTTACCTAAATCTATTAAGTATTCTTCTGTTCCACTTACCCACGTATTAGATAGTTTTATTAACTCCTCAATAGAGTATCGCTTTCCATTTAGCCTAAAGCTTGGGTGTATATAATTTAATTCCATATTACTACTCATTAGACTACTTTACCAAATAACTGATGCTTCCAGTTCTTCCAACCATACTTTTTAGCGAAAATAATAATCACAATAGGCAATACTACACCTACTTGTATAATATACTCCCAAGGAGAAATAACAGTCTCCGAATTCACATTTGTAAAAATTGAATTGGTTTGAAAAGCAGTCCAATCAGACGTAACTAATAAGACACCTATCAAATTATTTGCTGCATGAAAGCCTAAAGCCAATTCTATACCATCATCCATTAAAGTGATAATACCTAAAAATAATCCTGTACCAACATAATAGATCATAATCACCATTCCTACCTTCTCAACTTCAGGATTAGCCAAATGCATTAACCCAAAAATAATAGATGTAGAAAATAAAGCAATCGCTCTGCTTCTCGTAGCAAGACCAATTCCTTGCATTAAATAAGCTCGCATAAAATATTCTTCAAAACTAGTTTGTAGGGGAATTAAAATAATCGCAAATAGAAAGAAAACAATAAAAGGTTTCCAATTAAATGATAAAACATAATCTTGAGGATTATCGATATAAGCATAAACAAAGAATACAATAATCACTAATCCCCATACTCCAAAAGAAAACATAAAACGACTCCAATCCACCTTATTCCTAGATGTAGTCAAGGATAGCAAACTTTGCTTATGAACAATTAACACCCAAACAATTAGAAAAAAAAGCATGAATACTAAAGGCCCTATCGTTATCAGAAAATTAATATTTTTACCATATTCTGCGATATTCATTTTTATGATTTCATTAGTAGATACGTCTGAATATCTTAAAGAAATCCAATTCAAAAACATAATTCCTAAAAAAAACAATGTAAAAGGTAAATAATACCATAGTTTTTGCTTTTTATTTATTCTCAGTAACTGTTCAATAATTCCCATATCTCAAAAAATGTACTATATTTGGTATAAAATTCCTTATTTATGATCACAATTTATCACAATCCACGTTGTAGCAAATCCCGCGAAAGTATCGCGTTTATGGAGGAGCAAGGTGTAGCTTACAAAATTATAAAATATTTGGATGCTGACCTTACTGAAACAGATGTAAAAACAATTCTTACAAAACTAAATTACAACCCAATTGATTTAGTTAGAACTAAAGATGCATTTTGGAAGGAAACTTTTGAAAGTAACACTTTAAGTGATGAGGAGATTATTCAAGCTATGGTGACGAATCCTAAGCTTATTGAAAGACCTATTGTTGTTAATGGTGGAAAAGCCGTTATCGCAAGACCTACAGAAAAAATTCACGAAATTCTGTAGATTAAATTAACAATTTATTAACTATTGTTTTTTAAACCTTCACCACAAATTATAGTCTAACTAGTATAAAACTAACGACTATAATGAAAAGATTAAAAACTACAAAAGTTCTCCTAATGCTGTTAACTCTTATGATTAGTATAACAGCATTAGCGCAGAACTCAAAAAAAAGTACCATATCTGGTACTGTAGTAGAAGCTGCTACAAATCTCCCTTTAGAATATGCTAGTGTATTTGCACAAAATGAAAACAATGCTAATATTGTTTCTGGTGGTATGACTGACTCTAAAGGACAATATTCCTTTGAAGTTCCTGACGGGACATACTTTATTAAAATCGAATTTCTAGGTTTTAAAACTATTGAATTACATAAAGTCTTAGTAAATGGCAATACCAATCTAGGTGTAAAAAAAATCACTGATGACAATCAGATGTTAGATGAAGTATTAGTAATTGCCGAAAAATCTACTGTTGATATTAAACTTGATAAAAAAGTATACAACGTAGGACAAGATATGATCGTTAAAGGAGGTACAGCTGGAGATGTATTAGATAATGTCCCTTCTGTCACTGTTGATAGCGAAGGTGCTGTTAGTCTACGAGGTAATGAGAATGTGAAAGTTCTTATTGATGGTAAACCTACAGGCCTTGCAAATAATATCCAGGAAGCCATGCGTATATTATCTGCTGAATCTATCGAAAAAGTAGAAGTTATCACTAATCCATCTGCTCGTTATGAAGCAGAAGGAGGGGCAGGTATAATCAATATCGTTCTAAAAAAAGGTAAAGCTCAAGGAATAAATGGTAACGTAACCGCTACTATGGGAGATCCTCGTAATTATAACTTAAATGGAAATGTAAATATTAGAGGAGAGAAATTCAACTTCTATACTACATTATCATATAGAGATACTAAAGTTAAAGGATATGGACTAAATAACAACCAATACCTTGATACTAAAGGTAATACTACACAATACATTAACGAGTATAAAGACAACAATAGATATAGACAGGGATACGATGGTACTTTCGGACTAGACTATTACCTTACTCCTTCTTTAACTTGGTCTAATAATGTAACTGTAAGAAGATCTAATGGATCATCTAATAATACTGTAGACTATCAATATTATACTGCTGCTAATGCATTAGACTATACTAGAGATAGACAAGAAAAAGGAAAAACTGACTACAACAGTGTTGAATATAGTACTTCATTCGAAAAGAAATTCAAAAAAGAAGATCATAAATTAACTGTAGAGGCAACTATCTCTGAGGACAAGAGTAATGATTTAGCAAATATCTCTGATATCAATGACCGTTTAAATACGATGAGATATGAGAGAACTACTAATAATGACAAGTATAAAAACGGATTAGTAAAAGTAGATTATACTCTACCAATAGGTAAAAATGGGAACTTAGAAGCTGGCTATTTAGGAACCTTTAAAACAACTAGAAATAACTTTAGCTTATCGAACTTAGATAATAATCAATGGATTACTAACACTAGAGTATCTAATGTATTAGAATACAAAGAACAAGTGAACGCATTCTATGCACAATATGGTGATAAGATAACAAGTAAACTGAATTATATGGTAGGTTTGCGCTGGGAGAAGAGTAATATTGATGTTAATCAGTTAGCGAGTAACGACTACAACAATAAGAAATATGACGATTTCTTCCCTAGTTTATTCATTAACTATGAAGTAAATGAATCTAGTAGCCTTAGCATCAGTTACAGTAAGCGTATTATGAGACCTAGAGGACACTTCCTTAATCCATTCTCTAATTATACGAGTGACATCAACTTCTTTCAAGGTAACCCTAATCTAAATCCTGCAAAAACAAATGCTTTTGATTTAGGATATCTTAAGAGATGGAGTGGATTTACATTAAGTGCTTCTGCGTACTTAAACAAAACAGACGATACCTTCCAATTCGTAAAAAGAATTGCAGGTACAAGTGTCAATGGTACACCTATCACTGTTAGCTCTCCTATTAACTTAGCTACAGAGTACAGATATGGTTTTGACTTCACATTAAACTACAGTCCATTCAAGTGGTGGAAACTTAATGGTAATTTTAATTTCTATAGATCAGAAACTAAAGGAGATTACACATTTACAGATTTTGATGGTACTAAGACGACAGAGAACTTCGACAAGAATACGTATGCTTGGTTCACTAGAATCACATCTAAGATCTCTTTACCTTACAAAATTGACTGGCAAGTGAACGGAATGTACAGAGCTCCTTATGATACAGCTCAAGGAAAATCAAAAGCAAACTTGTCAGCGAATACTTCTTTAAGTAAAGATATTCTAAAAGATAAAGCGACTATTACATTTAACGTAAGTGATATATTTGATTCTCGCAAAAGAGAAAGCGACACTTATCTACCTGAATCTATCTCACATAGTGAAATGCAATGGAGAGGTAGACAAATCAATTTATCTTTTACATACCGTTTTAACCAAACAAAAATGGATAGACAAAAACAGAAAAGAAATGGAACTACCGAGGGAGAAGGTAGTGAAATGGAAATGATGTAATAAAAAGAAACAACCTTTACTAAACTATTATATATTATTTATTTGTTTGGGGGATTATCACTAGATAGTCCCCTTTTTTTATGGAATTACAAATGATAAATAATATGAGTATCCAAATCAGACACTCCTAAACAAAAACTAAAAAAGTTTATTATAAGATTCAATGCAAAATAGGTAGAAATATAAGTAAAAGACAATTATTCAACCTAGAGCTAAATTAAGTTTAAACTCAGAATATACACTAGACAAATAAACGAAAAGCAATTATACAAAATAGGTCTGAATTAAATTCAAGCATACTATAGCATGGTTGTAGAGTTAATAAAAGAGCTATGAAGTGGAATTGCTTTGTAGTATTTGGCTAATGCGGAATCTGGGTTAAAGTAAACATTTTGACTCCTTATCTCTTATTACAGCCACTTCAATACTTCTTCAACATTACCTCAACATTGTTCTGCTATAAATTCTTTTTACTGAAGAATTCTTGCCCCACTCTTGAAGAGCTATTGTTTCAAATAAATTGCTTAGTCCCTAACTTTTAACATTGAGTTCTTAAAAGATTGTGAGCTTTTAGTTCATTATAAGCCAAAAAAAAGAGTCATAATACTCAATTATGACTCTTTATCTCTTAAACCAAATACTTGATCTAGTTCTCTTCTAATTGCTGTCTATTAGCTTTCTTCTCTTTTAATAATTCTCTAGCTCCACCTACTGCCCAGTAAGATGCGAAACCAACCAAGAATATTAAAAGCCAAAATGCCATGGTAATTACAGTCATGGCAACGATGAAACCTAAATACTGTTGAAATTCAAACATGTTTTCTCCGGATTAATTTTTGTATATACGCCGTAAATATACTCACTTTTATCTTTTCTACCTAACCACGTATAATTTTTAATCTTTCTTTAGAATCAAACTAAATAATTTACACTACCTTTAGCTTATAATCATTACAAATAAACATCATATGAACTATAGAATAGAAAAAGATACCATAGGTGAAGTAAAAGTTGCTCAAGACAAATACTGGGGGGCTCAAACAGAACGCTCTAAAAACAACTTTAAAATTGGTCCTGAGGCATCTATGCCACATGAAATTATAGAAGCATTTGCTTATCTAAAGAAAGCTGCTGCTTTTACAAATGCAGATCTGAATGCTTTAGCTCCCGAAAAAAGAGATTACATCGCTAAGGTTTGTGACGAAATACTAGAAGGCAAACTAGATGCTCACTTCCCTTTAGTTATTTGGCAGACGGGTTCTGGCACACAGTCTAATATGAATGTCAATGAAGTGATAGCAAATCGCGCACAGGTATTAGCAGGTTATCAAATAGGTGAAGGCGAACCTGTTCTAAAAGCCAATGATGACGTTAATAAATCACAATCATCTAATGACACCTACCCTACAGCTATGCATATTGCAGCTTATAAAGCAGTAATCAAATATACCATTCCAGGTGTAACAGCTTTAAGAAACACCTTAGATAAAAAAGCAAAAGACCTAAAAGATGTAGTAAAAATAGGGCGTACACACCTCATGGATGCAACACCATTAACCTTAGGACAAGAAATATCAGGTTATGTAGCACAACTTGACTATGGGCTTAAAGCTCTAAATAATACCCTACCTCATCTTGCAGAACTAGCTTTAGGGGGAACAGCAGTTGGTACAGGACTTAACACACCTAAAGGTTATGATGTTAAAGTAGCAGAGTACATTGCGAAGTTTACGGGTCTACCTTTCGTCACTGCGCCTAATAAATTCGAAGCTTTAGCTGCTCACGATGCTATAGTAGAAACACATGGTGCGTTAAAGCAACTTGCTGTGGCTTTATACAAAATAGCAAATGATATCCGCTTATTAGCTTCAGGACCTCGTTCAGGAATCGGAGAATTAATTATTCCTGCTAATGAACCAGGATCTTCTATTATGCCTGGTAAAGTAAACCCTACACAATGTGAAGCCCTTACTATGGTAGCAGCACAAGTACTAGGTAATGATACCACTATTTCCTTTGCTGGAACACAGGGTCACTTTGAGTTAAATGTATTTAAACCTGTGATGGCTGCTAATTTCCTACAATCAGCTAGGTTAATCGGTGAAGCGTGTATTTCATTTGACGAGCATTGTGCTCAGGGGATTGAAGCTAACGACAAACGCATCCAAGAATTATTAAACAACTCTTTAATGCTTGTAACTGCTTTAAATACAAAAATAGGATACTATAAAGCAGCAGAAATAGCACAAACAGCACATGCTAATGGTACTACGCTTAAAGAGGAAGCTGTAAGATTAGGGTATGTTACTCCTGAAGACTTTGACCTATGGGTTGATCCTAAGTTAATGATTGGTAATATTGACTAAGATAATATCTATTAGTCTAAGTAAAATAAAAAAGCCAATACATCATCATGTTGTATTGGCTTTTTAGTTTAAGAGATTAACTCTTCATTTTACTATATTAATATACATACTCACTAGATTAAAAGTTAAAGTAACTACGGTAGTTATCTAGGTCTTTATCTCCTCTTCCTGATAGATTGATCACTACAATATCCTCAGGTTTAAACTTGCGTTGTTCTAGCACAGCTAAAGCATGAGAACTCTCTATCGCAGGAATAATTCCTTCTACTTTACAAAGGGCTAGACCAGCATTCATAGCTTCATCATCTTTAATAGCATAAAACTCAGCTCTACCTAATTCCTTCATATGAGCATACAACGGTCCAAAACCAGGATAATCTAAACCTGCTGATACAGAGTAAGCTTCCATCGGCTCTCCATCTTCATCTTGCATAAATAATGTTTTACTACCGTGTAATACTCCTTCTTTACCTACAAACGAAGTAGCAGCTGTCTTTAGGCTATCAGCACCTTCTCCTCCGCCTTCAGCTACGATAAGCTTAACTTGTTCATCCTCTAAGAAATGATAAAAAGCACCTACTGCATTACTTCCTCCACCTACGCAGGCTACGATATAATCAGGTTCTTCTCGTCCCTCCTTTACTAACAACTGTTTTCTAATTTCTTTAGATATAATAGATTGAAACTTACTCACCATATCAGGGTAAGGATGTGGCCCTACAGCAGATCCTATAAGGTAAAAAGTATCATCAGGATTTTCTATCCAGTAAAGTAATGCCTCGTCTACAGCCTCTTTTAATGTTTTAGCACCTGATTCAGCAGGCCTTACCTCAGCACCTAACATTTTCATACGTGCTACATTAGGAGCTTGTCTCTCGATATCTAGTGCCCCCATATACACGATACATTCCATCCCCATTAATGCACATACAGTTGCTGTAGCCACTCCATGTTGTCCTGCACCAGTCTCTGCTACTATTTTACGCTTTCCTAATCGCTTAGCTAATAATATCTGACCGATTGTATTATTAATTTTATGCGCACCTGTATGACACAAATCCTCTCTTTTTAAATAGATCTTCGTATTATACTTTTGAGACAATCCTTTTGCAAAATACAAAGGTGTTGGGCGACCTACATAGTCTTCTAATAGTTGAACCATCTCTTGTTGAAAATCATCTTGCTCTATAATATGGATATACTCTCTTTGTAATTGACCTATGATAGGCGCTAACGCATCTGGGATAAATGCTCCACCATAATTCCCGTAATAACCGTCTTTGTTTACTTGATATTTCATTTTTCTCAATTGTTTATATTTTAGATTAGGCACAAAAAAAGAGGCTTGTCGTATGACAAGCCTCTTCTAGGTATTATATATTATTTCTCTTAATTCATATATACATAGCAAGGACTGCTCACGACATTCGACGTAAGTATACTCCACCACCAAGTATTTGTAAGAATTAAATTCATTTCGTTTCTCTACTTATTGAATTGCAAATGTAGAAACTTATTTTCAATAAACAATAAAAAAAAGGATACTATTAAAAAACAGTATCCTTTAAATCTTTCTTTTTTAAAGAGTTATAGCATAACTACAGCGTCTTTCTCTGCTGTAATCTCAGATACATCGTATCCGCTAAAACTTTTTAAGTATGTACGAATCGAAGTTCCGTAACCATCTTTAAATCCTTCTGAACCGTTACTGTTCAAAAATTTCTTTACTGAACCAGCACCACCTAAGTGAGCCGCAGCTAAGATTCCTGATTCTGTGATAACAATCCCTCCGATGCGTTTACCATCAAATCTTTCAATCTCTTTTCTCAAGATCCACTTGTTTTTTGAAACTAATGCGTCGAAAGCTTTTTCTTGCATTAATGGATCGTGCAAAAAATTAGTCGTATCCGTTACGCCTATTGAACGTAATGCCACTTTACCAAACTGGTATTTGCCCATATAACCGTATGAATTAACTATTCTGTATAATCCGTACGATTCACGTACTGCCAATGCCTGTTTAAAACCGACATAAGTCTTTCCGATAAATGGCATTGCTAAAAACTCTGTAGACTCTCCCATGCCTGCTTGGCTCTCTGGAAACTCATACGATAATGGACCTTCTGGGACTATTTTATACTCCTCTAAAAGCATAGTTTCATACTGTTTAAAACCTGAAACTACTCCACCTGTTAATAGGACAATACCAATAAAAAAAGAACATTTTTTTCTCATTAAAACTAATTTCTCAAGCCCTGTCACCACTTGAAATTTCTGAAGGCAAAGATACTTCATTTTTCAAAACCTCCTATTTTTTTAATATCACTTTTCAAACTTTAACAACAAAAACAAACACAACACATTAAAAACCAAGTAATTAAAAATAAAAAGATTAACAAAAATAAACTTGCTAAAAACATAATTAAATCCTAAATTAAAGGAGTTACAACTAGTAAAAACGCTAAACTGAACAAAAAAAAGGTGTAATATCTCTCGATATTACACCTTCTTATTTTTGTTAGAAAAAGGTGTTTTTTACCCTTCCATCTTAGAAGAAAGTTCAAACCATTTTTCTTCTTTATCTTCAAGGTCTCTTAACACTTTCTGAAGCTCATTTGCCTTCGTCTCTACTTGTTGATCTCCTACTTTCCCATCAGAAAAAAGCTTTTCTATCTCTATCTTCTTTTGTTCGAGGTTAGCAATTTCTCTTTCTAGTTTTTGAAACTCCTTTTGCTCTTGAAAAGTCAATCCTTTCTTCACTTGATTATCTTTCCAATTCACCTTTTCTTTAGGTGTATCATCTTTTACTGGTTCAGCACTATCTTCGTATGTTCTAAAGTCAGAATAGTTTCCTGGAAAATCTTCTATTACTCCCTCTCCTCTAAACACAAACAAGTGATCTACGATCTTATCCATAAAGTATCTATCGTGAGATACTACTACTAAACACCCTGGATAATCAAGTAAGAAACTCTCTAATACGTTTAACGTAACAATGTCTAAGTCATTCGTAGGCTCATCCAGAATCAAGAAGTTAGGGTTCTGTATAAGTACAGTACATAAATAAAGACGTTTAAGCTCTCCTCCACTTAGTTTCTCTACATAATCATATTGTTTTTTTCTATCAAATAAGAAACGCTCTAAAAGCTGTCCTGCAGAGATCATTCTACCTTTCGCTAGTGGAATCTGCTCTCCATACTCTTTAATGACTTCGATTACCTTCTGTCCTGGCTTTACTTGGATACCACTCTGTGTATAGTACCCTATCTTTATTGTCTCTCCTACTACTACCTTACCTGCATCTGGTTCTAATCCTTGTGTAAGCATATTCAAGAAAGTAGACTTACCACTACCATTCTTACCGATGATACCGATACGCTCGCCTTTATTAAAGTTATAGCTATAGTCCTCAAGAATAACTTTATCTTTAAATTTCTTATGAAGCTTATGAAGCTCGATAATCTTACTACCGATACGCTCCATATTAATCTCTAACTCTACTTGATGCTCATGTCTTCGGCTACTCGCCTTTTCCTTAATCACATAGAAGTCATCTATACGAGATTTAGACTTAGTCGTACGCGCTTTTGGCTGTCTTCTCATCCAAGACAATTCTTTAACGAATAAGTTCTGAGCTTTATCTATACTTGCATTCTCTATTGCTAGACGCTCCTCTTTCTTTTCTAAGTAATAAGAGTAGTTTCCTTTATACTGATAGATCTTACCATTATCTAACTCGATAATCTCGTTACACACACGCTCTAAGAAGAAACGGTCGTGTGTCACCATAAACAAAGTAATATTCTCCTTAGCAAAGTAATTCTCTAACCATTCGATCATCTCTAGATCCAAGTGGTTAGTTGGCTCATCTAGAATTAATAAATCAGGTCTATTAATCAAGATAATAGCTAAGGCTAATCGTTTCTTTTGCCCTCCAGATAAAGACTTTACTTTTAACTTTAAGTCTTCTAACTTCAGCTTAAACAAGATTTGCTTATATTGTGTCTCAAAATCCCAAGCGTTATGAGCATCCATCTTCTCGAATGCCTTTTGGTATGCATCAGCATCTTCAGGATTCTCTAAAGCTTTCTCATAATCTTCTATAATCTTTAAAGTTTCATTATCTGAAGCGAATATACTCTCCTCTATCGTTAACTCATCTTGTAGATTAGGTTCTTGAGATAAGAATGCCATGCGTATTCCCTTGCGTATAACTACTTGTCCTGAGTCAGGAAAATCTTCACCTGTGATGATACGCAATATAGTTGTCTTACCCGATCCATTCTTAGCGATAAATGCTATTTTCTGATCTTTATTAATTCCAAAAGAAATGTCTTCGAACAACGTTCTTGCTCCAAAAGACTTCATTATATTTTCTACTGATAAATAGTTCACTATCTTTATTTTTTTACAAAAATAGCCTTTATTTCTCGATAAGAAAAAAGGCTATCATTATTATAGATTTTATACTCCTTGTACACGGATAACAACATACTCTGATACAGTACCAATACGGTATCGTCCCCCCCAAATACCTACCCCAGAGCTTACATATACATGAGTATCTTCTTTCTTTAAATACCCATGTGAATTTTCGAATAAACGATCAGTAATCCACGATATCGGCCACATCTGTCCTCTATGTGTATGTCCTGAACACTGTAAATCAATTTTATTCTTAACAGCCTCTTCTAGAACATAAGGTTGATGATCTAATAGAATATTCATTTGATTGTGATCTACCGTCTTCATAATATCACTTAATTCTTTGCGATGCCTATTGGTTTTATCATCTCTACCGATTAAGTTAATACCTAGTGACTCAATATGTACTGCCTCATCTCGAAGTATATGTATTCCTGCTGATTTCAGAAAGTTAATACTTCCCTCTACTCCTGCGAGATACTCATGATTACCTAGACACGCATATATGCCGTATTCACTCTTAAATTCTCTCAATACCTCATCCAACTTATAATACTGAAGAGGTATCAGACTTACGTCTATCACATCACCCGATATTAAGACAGCATCTGCTTTCTCAGCATTAACGCGTCCTACCCATTTCCTTAATTCCTTTTGTTCTATTGCATAGCCCAAATGCAAATCTGTCAATAGAACGAAACGCAATTCCTTAGGAAGCTTCTTATCCACTTTTATAATTATCTCCCTTCTCTTCTTCTTTAAATAAGTAAAGTGCCCTATCAATGCGATTACTAAAGTCAACAATATCAATAGCGAACCTCTAGCAGAGGAATAATGATCATAGATAAACAAATCTGACTGACCTATAAAGTGATTAACCAACCAACCGATATCAAATATCAAACACAACATAAATGCATAAATACTCAGCATCAGCCATCCAGTTCCTATCTTATATAAGTATGAAGCTAAATACACTGGAATACGTTTACCGATAGCATAAAAAATAATAACACTAAACGACATCAATGATGCCACTACTCCGAAAAATAACTTAACACTATAGTCACTATCCCTAACTAAAGCACTGTAATTATAGAACACATAAGTATTCGACAACATATATAGGATAAATATCCCTAAAAATAAAAATCTCTTCATCTACTTTAATACATTTTTTAATATGATTTTGACAGTTGTCCCTTTACTATCGTGAACAATAACCAAATCCTCTTCCGAAAAGTGTTGTTTTAAAGACATTCTTTCTTTTACAATAGAAAGCCCTTTAGACTCATGGTGTTTTTCTTTTATTGAAGCACTGCCAATACCATTATCTCGAATCTCTATTCTTAAATCACTGTCATTCTCTTTATACATTGAGATAGTCAGAGTTGGTTTTTCTACTGATATGGGAAAAGCATGTACCAAACTATTTTCTATAAATGGTTGTAATAATAACGGTGGAACACTCACTGTGCCAATATCTACAGCTCCTCTATCTACTTTAAAATCCACACGACCATCTAAGCGCATATTCTCAATATCTACATAAGTTCTTAAATATTCACACTCTTCTTTTAAAGTTATTATTTCTTTACTAGACATATCTAAAGTAGTACGTATCAACTTAGCAAAGCGCTCAAGGTAAAACAAGGCATCATCTACTTTTTCTTTTATAATATAATATTGAATCGAACTCAAAACATTAAAAATAAAATGAGAATTCATCTGACTACGTACAACTTGAAATTTAACCTCAGCTAAGCGTTTTTCGTATTCTAACTTCTTTTTCTCTGTTATTTGAACTCTTCTTAAACGCATCAATCGAACCCTATAGAATAAAAAAGAAAGTCCTAGTAATATACTTACAGACAAAATAACAAACCAAGTTTTAGCATAAAAAGGTTTCTCAATTTCTAAATAAAGTAATGGGTAAATTAATTCATTACCACTATCAAAGTCTTGTATTTTAATATCTATTGGATACACACCTGGTTCTAGATAATGGAGATCTAGCTTATTATCCTTAACACTCATCCAAGTTTCGCCTAATTTTAAACGATATTGAAAACTTAATTTATTAGGAAATTTAGTGCCTAAAATTTCAAAGCTTAAATGAATATTATTCTCTTTACTCTTTAAGTATAATTCTCTAATATCATAATATACTACCCCTTTTTTATTTAGCTCTTTTCCATTGATTTCTATCTGAGAAATATTGACATTATATTCTACTTCTCTTCTATTGAAATAATCTATATCTAAAACATAGAGCCCTTCTGTAGTCCCTATGTAAAGCAAATTATCTTTTAAAGCGTATGACAATATTTCTGCATTACCTAGCCCTTGTTCTTTATTAAAATAAAATCTACTGTCTTTCCCCAATACACTTAAACCTTTACTCGTGCCTATAAATATCTTGTCTTTATAATATTTTAATAATGAGATATTACTTCCTACAATTTCTTTATTAGAGATAAAATCTTTTACTTGATACTTTCCGCTTTTGGTTTCTAATAAATAAACATCATTAAAATCTGTCGCTACATATAGAGTATTATTAGGTCCTTTCGCTATTTTTTTTAACCTATTTTCCATAAAGTAGTTGGTATCCACTATAGATAAAAAACCATCTTTATCTAACACATATAAACCATCTAAAGCTCCAGCAAAATACATTTTATCATCTACATAAGTAATATCAACTATATCTCTAGGTATATTTTTACTATCCATTCTAAAAAAGTACTTATACTTCATATTAAATAGATCTTCATAAATACGAACTCCTCCAAATGGATTGGTTTCTATAAACTGATTTTGATAAAAACCAAATTGATAAGTATGAATAGAATGATATGATAAGATGTATCCATTATACCCCACCTGAAAGACTCCAATATTACTACTTACCCAAATAGAATCTCCATGTACTACAGCAGAATAAAACACAATTCTTTCAGCCAGTGTAGCATAATCAATTTCATAGAAATGATTACCCTTTGTAGTTAGGTTTACATACTTTTTATAATGTTGTTCCTGGTATTCTTTAAAACGCGAGAGAGCTAATTCAAATATCTTTCCATTTTTATTTTGGACAAACATCCCTTTAGTACTAAATAAGAATATTCTGTCCTTTAATTCTTTGATTACAGACACACCTCCTATAGAAGAATCAAAACTAAGAGCTGAAAACAAATCTACCTGAAAAACTCCTTGAGATTTAGTCCCCAAGTATAAAAAATCATTTTTCTCATCATAACCGATAGAATAAAAATCAGTTGCTAATACCCCTAAATACTCTGTAATATTTTCTAGAGAGACTCCATCCCATCTATATATATGGCTATTATTATCATCTGTTCCTCCACTGACTATATACAGCTGATTATTTGCTCTTTTAATATCTTTTACAGGGGGAATATCGTACTTTTTTACAATAGTATTAGTAGACATATTTTTGACAATAAGCCCTTCTTCACAACCATAAAAAACAAGTCCGTCTACCTGAATCGCTGCAAAAACCTTCCCTACCTTTTCTACAAGAACTAATTTATCTTCTACAACCTTATAAATACCGTCATTTATAGTAGAGACATATACACCTCCTTCATACACAAAAAAATCACTTACTTCAAAAGGATTATTGTCACTCACTCGGAAAGTTGGGTTCACGATAGAATAATCCTTCATAGATATAATAGACACCCCATCTGAAGTCGCTACATATACATATTCTTCATGAGCGAATATGCGACGTATTCTATTAGATACTAAACCTTGCTGTGTACTAATAATCCGAACCTCATCTTTCCCTCTATACAAAATACCTTGACCATAACTTCCTACCCATATTCCTTGATAGTCATCTTCTACTACATCCGTGATATTTGTATATCTATATCTAGCAGCATCTTCATTAGGTCTTACTACTCCCTGTATTTTTTGAGTTAACCCTGATCGAGACCCTATCCATAAGATCCCTTTAGAGTCTACACATAACGCACGAACATCATTAGCCATTAACCCGTTTTCTATCGTATACTTTTTAGTAACTACTCCTTGGCTAAATGATATAATATGGATTAAAAATAAAACTACAGTCAGTAAATATCTCATATATTAAGATTATTGAGCTCTTTCATCATAGATGCTGCCACTGTAATTACATTGTCAGAAACTTCATTATTTACTACAATAACTTCTTTAAAATAAATGACATTAGTTTCTTTATCAATATAGTCGATATAATCTACATTAACTAAATAGGAGCGATTAACGCGTTTAAAATTCTTGTGTTGTATCTTGTCTTCAACATTCTTAAGTGTCTTCGAAATTAAATACTTTTGATCTTTCAGATATATCTCACAATAGTTATCAGCCGCCTTGCAGTATACGATGTCTTCTACTCGAACTACATATCTCTTCTGATTATTCTTAATTACTTTATAGAAATACTGATACCCCTCCATGTCCTTATATTTATCAAAAACACTCTGAACATCCTGAACTCCAATAGGTTTTAACAAGTACTTTAAACAATCATATTTATTAATAGCCTCTATAGCATACTGATCATATGCTGTAGTGAATACTACTTCAAAAGTATTTTTATCAACATAATTAAATAGCTCAAAACCGTCCTCTTCAGGCATATGAATATCTAAAAAAACAATATCAGGGAGATGTTGTTGTACCAGCTTTACTGCTTCTTGCACAGAACATGCTGTATGAACAGAAATACGATCCTCACAATTGATTTTATTCTCAATTATCATTTTTAATACTTCAGCCACTTTCGGCTCGTCGTCTACTACTAAGACTACTAATTCATTTAACATACTAATAAGGTGTATTTGTTAGTTGTGTGGGGCTGTTAACGCAAAAATAAACAATACATTCTTATACTGACCACTTCTGCCAATTTTAAATACTCAAATGTCTGCTCTTTAATCAGTACAAAACAACAACATCTTATCTAATACAGTACAGCGCACTAAGAAAAAATCGTGTAAGATACTTCGTTCTTCAGCAGGTCATATCATAATACGTGATGGAGACAAAAAACCTTTCCACACAGCAACCACAATACTTGTGCTGTCTCAGGACAGAACGTTAAGAAAACATTTTGCAGATCATTATTGCGTTATGTTGGCACACAACGGTAGGGGCGTAAAACTTTACGCCCGCCTAAAACATCAACGATGTTTTTATACAGTGTGGAGTGATATGTGTGATGCTTCCTTCGTCAGCAGGACATAGATGATGGATATATGTTGTGGTTATTGTGTACCAACAGGACGTGACATGTATTTCTACAAACAAACTACCTCCTCCCTCCATTCTCCTCCTATTTAATTCCAATACACAGCTAGTCGTAGATTACCTATCAATACGAGAACCATTGCTCGACTAATAATTCTCAGAGCGACTATTTACTGCGAATACTCGACCAACTGTCGAGCAACTTAGCATCTATACTGATTCATGTTGGGATTGAGAGGTATAGAAGAAACAGGCTTGATTAACTAAAAACACATTAATATATTTAATATCAGTGTTTTAATAATTCATCTATACTAAAAAAATGTAGCGTGTTTTTTAGTTATTTTACTATTTAAGGCTAACATGAAGGTATTCTGAAAAAAAAAGAATACATATAATAGGTGTTTTGAAGGTAAATGGAGCTGTAATAGGAAGAAAATAAAAAAAGTAGTTCACTTTTTTTTAATACTATAGCAGAGAACTGTGATGTAACTCAGAATCGAAATAAGACTGAATTAGTGAGGGTTATTCTAACAGAGTGCCAACTGTAGTAAGGTTTGTAGTACACCGTTTGAGCTAATGGAAGAGCTTTAAAAATAGAGTTGCTTTATAGTACTTGACTAATACATAATCTACATTTAAGATAATGTATGTCCGTTATTTGTCATAAGCTGTAATATTGGCAATAATAAGCCTATCAAAGAGCTTTTCACCAAAGTATCTTCTATTAAGTTTATAAACGAATTCATCTAAGTAAGCTTGAAGGTATTTTCGTTTAATTTTATGGTAATTTCCCAGTAGATTTCTTTTAGCATTACTGATAGCTATATGTACCCATTTTAGAGTCTCTTTTGTTGTTTGTTCTGATGATTTTTCAGTAATATGTATCTGAACAAAATCTGAAATATCTACATAAGAAGTACTCTTATCAGTTAAGACAATGCTACTTTCTTCAATATTTTTCCTGATCATTTCATTAACACTTTCAGCTTTATGATCTTCTAAAACAACAGCTTTAAAAAAGCGTACATGATTTTGTTTTTCACCTGTTTCTATGTTCTCTAAAACTGTACTTTCAGCCATAATAGCAACATTTTGAACACCTGTAGATCCTCGACCACTTTTAGTTTTAGATTTCTCTATTTCAGATGTTTCTACTTTAAAATATCCCTCATCCATCTCTAACATTCCCTCTAAAGTATACTTGCTATCTCTATTACCCATTGCCTTGCGAAGCTTATGTACCATTGCCCATACTGGCTCATATCTTTTTAGTCCTAATTGCTTTTGAATTTCTAAAGTTGAAAAGCCTTTTTTAGTCGCTGTCATTAAGAACATTGTCTTATACCATATCAAAAAAGATAGTTTTGAATGCTCCATAATTGTACCACTTTTTAAAGTCATACGAGAACGACATTTTTTACATTCATAACTCCATCTACTTTGAATCCAATAGTGGGCATCATGACCACATCTTTGACAAGTAACTCCTAACTTATCACGTTGCTCTTTAAAATGTAAACGGCAAGCTTCTTCACTTGTAAATTCAGCCGAAAAGGTAAAAAGGTTTAGCATGACTTTCTTATGTTTTAGACTACAAATATAGCATTATGTCGTTAAACGGAGATACATTTTAAGATAGACACATACAAAAAAAGCTAGTGAATACATTATTGTATTTACTAGCTTCCCTTTTATTATGAAGACTATTTATAACTTGAGATAGTCTCTACTCTTTATACACTCTTTTTAAGAATAAGTTGTTCATTGGGTTAATGCCTAATCCCTTTACATTTTGATGAGAGAACCGTGCTGCTCTATCGTAAAACAAGATGATAGCAGGTACTTCCTCTGCAATGATGTTATCCATCTGCTGATAAAGTATAGCTCGTTTATCTGGAGAGGCTTCACTTAACGCTTGATTGTATAATTTGTCATATGTTTGGTTATCAAATCGAGTATAGTTAGGTCCATTAGGGGCCTTGTTCTTTGAATAAAAGAGAGACAGATAGTTCTCTGCATCTGGATAATCTGCTATCCAACTTCCTCTAAAGAATGACACTTTACCTGACGCCATACCCTGACGTAAAGATGCCGGAGGAGTAACGTCTACCACTACATCTATACCGATCTTCTTCCACTCGCGCTGTAAATATTCACCTATATCTAGATAAGAGGCATTCGTAGATAGCGTTACTTCTACTCTGTCTATTTTCTTCTCTTTTTTATAAGCATTCACTAGCTCTAAAGCGACTTGTGGATTATACAAAGGATCAAGAGAGATTTGCCCCTCAAGACCTTTAGGGATAATCCCCCCTACATTATCTTCACCCATCCCACTGCGCAAATGAAGTAACATCTTATTTCGGTCAAATCCTTTATCGAGCGCTTGTCTTATTCTCTTATCTTGTACTGCACTAGGCGAATCAAGGTTAAAACCAAGATATTCTGTATTTAGATAAGGCCCTGTCACCATTTGGATTTTATCATTGTACTTAGGGTTGAGTTGTCCATCTTCAGTGATGATTTCATCCTTATAAGACGGGTCTAATCCTGAGATAAAGTCTAAATTACCTTGTAAGAATTGTAAGAAACTACTTTGTTTATCTGGTAAGAAAGTGATAGATACCGCCTCTAGATAAGGTAAAGATACCCCTTTCTCATCTTTCTCAAAGTAGCGAGTATTTTTGCGTAGTACTAGCTTAATATTCTCTTCCCAAAACTTAAAGTAGAAAGGCCCTGTCCCGATAGGGTGAGAACGGAAGTCTTGTGTCTTATCTTCCACCACTTCCTTAGGTACAACAGAAGCATACCTCATCGATAACAATCCTAAAAATGCAGGAAAAGCTTCCTTCAATTCGATACGAAACACACTGTCGTTAACAGCAGTGAACTTCTCTACCTTCTGAAATATCCACGCTCCTGGAGAGACGACATTCTTATCTACTATTCTATTAAAGCTATAGGCAAAATCATGAGCATTCACTGTGCGTGTACTGTCTACTCCAAAATTAGTATGCTTGTGGAAGTACACATCTGATCTAAGAGTAAAGTCATATCGCTTACCGTCTTCACTTATAGTCCACGATCTGGCGATATCAGGCTGTACGTGTAGGCTGTCATCTAGCTGTACCAACCCATTAAAAAGTTGATTACACGGCCAAATAATAGCCATACTTCTAGCAAAAGCAGGGTCTAATGTTTGAATATTAGCATTCTCGTTATATCTAAAAACTAAATTGATATCTTGATTGGCTGATTTATTCTGACAAGAAAACGTCAGTACACAGACACAAAATATTGAAACGTAATGAATTATTGATTTCATCAAACCGATTTTTGTACGTAAATTTGCAAACCTTTTCAATATTGAAAAAGTAAATATAATTCAAAGTTACTACTTAGTAAGTAATCATTATGGAAAATAGAAAAAAAGTAGCTTTTTATACATTAGGTTGTAAGCTTAACTTCTCTGAAACTTCCACTATCGCTAGAAATTTTACAGAAGAAGGATTTGATAGAGTGGATTTTGAAGAAGTAGCTGATATCTATGTTATCAATACGTGTTCTGTAACAGAAAATGCAGACAAACAGTTTAAGCAAATAGTCAAAAAGGCTCAGAAGAAAAACGATAAAGCTTTCGTAGCAGCAGTGGGTTGTTATGCTCAATTAAAACCAGAAGAATTAGCTTCTGTAGATGGTGTAGATTTAGTATTAGGAGCAACTGAGAAGTTTAAAATAACAGATTACATCAATGACTTGTCTAAGAATGATATGGGACAAGTACATTCTTGTGAAATATCAGAGGCAGACTTCTATGTAGGAAGTTACTCGATAGGTGACCGTACTCGTGCTTTTCTTAAAGTACAGGATGGGTGTGATTATAAATGTACATACTGTACTATCCCGTTAGCACGTGGTATCTCTCGTAGTGACACGATGGAAAACGTACTGCTTAATGCAAAAGAAATATCTGCTCAAGATATCAAAGAGATTGTATTAACAGGTGTAAATATCGGTGACTATGGTAAAGGAGAGTTCGGGAACAAGAAACACGAGCACACATTCTTAGAGTTAGTACAAGCGTTAGATACAGTAGACGGAATAGAGAGACTTCGTATCTCTTCTATCGAGCCTAACTTACTGAAGAATGAGACAATTGACTTCGTGTCTAAGAGTAGAACATTCGTCCCTCACTTCCACATCCCTTTACAGTCAGGATGTAACAACATTTTAAAGAAGATGAAGCGTCGTTACTTGCGTGAGCTATATGTAGAGCGTGTAGAGAAGATCAGAGAGGTGATGCCAGACTGCTGTGTAGGTGTAGATGTTATCGTGGGATTCCCTGGGGAGTCTGACGAAAAATTCTTAGAGACATATAACTTCCTTAACGAACTTGATATCTCTTACTTACACGTATTTACTTACTCTGAACGTGATAATACAGAGGCTGTAGATATGGATGAAGTAGTGCCTATGAATGTGCGCAACAAACGCAGTAAGATGCTAAGAGGTCTTTCTGTAAAGAAACGTCGTGCATTCTATGAATCACAAATCGGTAAAGAGAAAACAGTCTTATTCGAAAGTGAAAATAAAGAGGGATATATCCTCGGATTTACAGAGAACTATGTGAAGGTAAAAACACCTTGGGATCCAGCGTTAGTGAATACACTACATGCAGTGAAGTTAACGAAGATAGATGAGGATGGTATCGTAAGATTAGAATTTATCTAATAGCAATACTTCTTTATGTTAGAATACACTTCGCAAGACAATTAATCTTTACAAGTACAGCTCGCGCGGATTTGCAATCTGGGCGGTGCTTTAAAACAATATAAAAAAGCCTGCTTTGATACTCTCAAAGCAGGCTTTTATGTTATGTTCTATTTACTTAGCATAAGTGTTCTACTAAGTATACCTTGTTTTGTTGTTTGTCTTATGTTTATTTAGATTCGTATACCAGGAGGTAACATCTCTTTATAAACGGGGTTCTTTCTAAAGAAAGAAACAATCTTTGGGTGGGTAGGTACTACTCTCAATCTCCTCTCACGTACCATTTCTAAAATTCCCTTCAGAAAATCAGATGCTTGTGTTGGTAACACTTCTTCTAATCCAGTTAGTTTTGTTAGAAAAATCTTTCTTTCTTGTAGTGAATACTCTACACTAAGCAAGCCTTTTTCAGTTTCGTACTCGAACTGACGTAGCAACTCATTGTCTTTAATTTCCATTATATCTCCAAGTTTTATGATTACAAAACAAATTATAGTAAACATTTTCATTTATCTTATCTAAAGAAGACCGTCAAACAACACTACTTCATCATAGCTTATTAAGCACTATATACAGTACGTATCTTGCTATGCAATGGTTCTTAAAAAAACAAACTTAGTAGGTGTAGCACTTGATGAAAACGAGTCAGAAATAAATATGCAGTATTTCTTTTGTTTAGATTTACTATAATCTCTATATTTAGCAAAGTTCGGCATTTTTTCGGTCATAACCTCATAAATTAACTTTAAAATATTTAAAATGAGCAAAATACCTATTTATTTCTTCCCAGGTATGTCCTCTACAAGCCTAATATTTGAGCACTTAAGTTTAGATAATACACGGTTTGAATTGATATTTTTAGAATGGTTAGATATTGATAAATCTGAAAGTTTAGATCAATACACAAAAAGATATATTCCATTAATAAAACATGACAATCCTATTTTAATTGGTGTATCCTTTGGAGGAATAATCGCACAGGAAATTAGTAAATTAATTCCTATAAAAAAGACAATTATTGTTTCAAGTGTACGTTCTAATAAAGAGTTTCCTAAACTATTTCATTTTGCTAAAAAAACGGGGATTTATAGATATCTTCCAACTTCAATGGTAAATACTGTTTTGGGGTGGATTAAAAGCAATGCTTCCCAACACACAATGAAAAGATTAGAACTCTATGACAAATATCTACCGCTAAGAGATAAACAATACTTAGACTGGTGTATCAGAGAAGTATTAAAATGGAAACAAGATACTCCTTTAGAGAATGTCATACATATACACGGAACGAAGGATGAGATATTCCCGATATCCAATATAAAATCAGCGATAAAGATAGAAGGAGGAACTCATGCTATGATTATCATTAAGCACAAATGGTTTAATACAAATTTAGAAACGATCATATTAAAAAATAACAATGAAAAAGACTCTTAGAACTGTACTAGCGTTAACTGCTGTATTAGCTGTAGCCTCTACTTTTGTATTCGCTACTTCGTTAACTAACTCGACTGCAGATGACACTGCTCTTCACTCACATGCAATACCTAAGTCTGCTAACTTTGCTGGTGAAGCTGTACCATTAGACAAAATAGATGTAAAAGAACGATATGATCGTGAACTTATCATCAACACTAATCTACACGGAACGACTATCACAACTATAAAACGTGCACATAGATACTTTCCTATCATCGAACCAATCTTAAAAAAGAATGGTATTCCAGATGATTTTAAGTACTTGTGTGTGATCGAAAGTGGATTAGCCAATGCGGTATCTCCTGCTGGTGCAAGTGGATTCTGGCAATTTATGAAAGGAACTTCTAAAGACTTCAATCTATATATAGATGAATATGTAGATGAACGATATGATCTTATCAAAGTAACAGAGGCTGCCTGCAAGTACTTCCAAAGTGCAAAGAACCGCTTTGGAAGTTGGACAATGGCTGCTGCATCATATAATAGAGGTATGGCAGGTATGTCACGCGCTATGGATAGTCAATATGTGACAGATTACTATGACTTATATCTTAATCAAGAAACTTCTAGATATGTGTTTAGAATTATCGCATTAAAAGAGATTATGGGAAATCCTGTACAGTATGGATTTGATATGCCTGATTCTGAGAAATACCCAATCGTTCCTACTAAAAAGGTGACTGTTGATTATGACATCGCTGATTTAGCTTTATTTGCTAAGGAACAAGGGATTAATTATAAGTTATTAAAACTATATAACCCTTGGTTAATCAACACTAGCTTAAAGGTGAACAATAGAGTATACGAAATAGAGATTCCTACTAAAGGAATTTAATCTGAAATATACGTTAACCAAATAAAGAGAGGTGTTTCTGTAATGGAAACACCTCTCTTTATTTGTAACTATGTCATTTTATCATCTATGCTTTTCTACGTACATTTGCATTAGAATATTTCATTCTACCTATTCAATTCTATTATGGACAAACAACAATACGTTACTTCTTCAATCGAAGCAATCAAAGCAAAGAATTTATCTGTACCTTTTAATCTAGATGAGGGATGTACAGTACCAGACTTAGATGTATATCTAAGAAGTCTTCAAGCTGCCTACTTAAACAATACTGACCCTAGAATAGAGAAACTGTTCTATGACAAAATAGAACAACTAAAAGCACTATAGATTATAGATTTTTATTTAAGAATGTCACAATAGTTTCTAGAGTTAACTCTTTAACCTCTTTATGTGGAGTATGACCTACATTAGGGAAGATCACTTTCTCTGCAACACCTTTAGCGCTTTGGATCGTTTTATCTACTTGAGCTAAGCTACCGTATTCATCTAAATCACCCTGTATAAATAACAAGGGAGCTGTAATACCTGCCACCTCCTGCTCTACTGTCCAATCCGCAAATACTGGTGATAACCACGTGTCTACCCATGCCTTGACAACATCATCTACTTTAGTGCCGTGATACTTCACTAGACGCTCTCCTAAGTCTGTAGTCTCATAAGCTGTCTTAGCGGCACGCACTCCATCTAAAGTAACTTGCTCTACGAATATATGGCCTGCTTCAGCGACTACCGCTAACGTATTCTCTGGATACATCGCTGCAAATAACAACGCTATAGAGGCTCCATCACTATGTCCAAACAAGACTATCTTATCTAGATTTAGTTCTTCTAAGAACGCTTTTAAGAATACAGCTTCATCATTTAAGTAATCACGTCCACGAACAGTCGTCGTCATTTTATCAGACAGTCCATACCCTACTCTATCGTAAACCACGACATCACAGTGTAATTGTTCTGCTAATAACGCAGGCCAATCTCTCCATAATGTCACACATCCTAAGGAGTCGTGTAGTAAAACCAATGTATATCGGCTCTGCTTAGTATGTGTAAAGTGTTTATAAAAGATATTCTTCTGATTGATTAATACACAATCTTGGATAGCTATAATCATAGTGTGGTATTTTAAATCTCAAAAATAGAGAAGATGTGGGGAGTGAGCAAGGGAGAAATAGATAAATAAGGAAGTAATTATCTAGAAACACAGTACATTAATAATATTCTTTTAGATACAGGTGAAATTGCTTTTTATCAAAGCCTAGATGTCTAAGAATTTGCTTAACTATAAATTCGGGTACTGGGTCGATAAGTGTCTATACAATAATAGGTCTATCTAAGTCCTTTCTCACATACTTTCTATGTCCACCTACCCACACAACATCCTTACAACCAGTATACTATATAAACCAACACATTGTCTTAAGTGGAATATTATTAGGATCAATCTCAAAAGTTGTGTGTGAATTAAAAACTACAGATCTTTGTAATGATAAATAATAAACGTGGAAAACTATATTGAGTTTATAAAAATGATTTTACCTGAGTTTTTAGTAGAACATTTTGATTTAGTAAAAACGATAAAACAAGGTGAAACAATGCACCTATATTTTGAAGAATTTAATAGAGTCCCAGATGAAGCGAAAGACCGTATTCTTATAGGTCATGGGTTTCATAATGAAACCACAATACAAGACTTTCCATTACGAGGAAATAGTGTTTATCTTCATGTCAAGCGACGTCGTTGGTTAGATAAAACTACTCGCGAATTAGTACAGAGAGATTGGAATCTAGTAGCAAAAGGCACTCGTTTAACTGATGAGTTTGCCTCTTTTTTAAAAGAAATTAATAGATACTAAGGCAAGTGATTGTCATACAATAGGAGGTTTCTTTAATATTGATGGTAAAAAACTACAACGCCAATACAAAGATTCACTAAGTGATTTTCAAGCTTGGGAACATAAAGAACACGCTAAAGACTATCTTCTTTTTCCTGAAAACATAGGACCTAAACTATCAATAGACGAAACAGCTTTGTCAAAAGGTGAGCTCTATACAATTATTACAAACAAGTATAGTAGAGGAAAGAAAGGGAGTATAGTAGCCATTTTTTCTGGCACTAAAGTAGAGCCTATTATAGAAAAGCTCCTTACAATCTCCTCTAAGACAAGATCTAAAGTTAAGGAGATAACACTTGATATGGCAAATTCTATGAAAAAAATTGTTACGAAGTGCTTTGTTAATGCCACACAAGTAACAGATCGTTTTCATGTACAGAAACTAGTAAATGAAGCATTACAAGATATTAGAATACAAGAACGTTGGAATGCTTCAGATATTGAAAACAACTTAATCCTACAAGCTAAAAAAGAAGGTAAACAATTTATTCCAATAGAGTTTGATAATGGAGATACAGCTAAGCAACTACTTATAAGGAGTAGATATCTACTAACTATGGATCCAAGTAAATGGACCACTAATCAAATACAAAGAGCAGATATATTATTTAATCAATATCCTTTGATTAAACAAGCTTATAATGTAGCGCAACACTTAAGAATAATATATAACACAACCACAGTAAAAGAAGTAGCTTATACTAAACTGGCTCATTGGTACAATGATGTTATGAAGATTAATTTAAAACAATTCGGCACTGTTATCAATACAATGCAAATCAATTATAAAACAATTCTTAACTATTTTGATAATAGAAGTACTAATGCCTCTGCTGAATCTTTTAATGCCAAAATTAAAGCATTCAGAGCTCAGTTTAGAGGTGTAAGAGATATTGATTTCTTTTTATACAGATTGACTAAGCTTTATGCATAAACACAACTTTTGAGATTGATCCGATATTGATTTCTTTTTATACAGATTGACTAAGCTTTATGCATAAACACAACTTTTGAGATTGATCCGATTGATCCATTATTATTTCCATTTAAAGCAAATACACTAACATTTAAACACAAAAAAGCCTCAACTTTCGTTGAGGCTTCTGTGATCCAATCAGGATTCGAACCTGAGACCTACTGCTTAGAAGGCAGTTGCTCTATCCAGCTGAGCTATTGGACCATTTCAAAAAAACTGTAACCGTTTTTCTTTCGTCGGGGTGGCAGGATTCGAACCTGCGACCTCCTGCTCCCAAAGCAGGCGCGATGACCGGGCTACGCTACACCCCGAAAGAGCGGAGAGACAGGGACTCGAACCCTGGCATCGGTTACCCGATGACAGATTAGCAATCTGCTCCGTTACCACTCCGGCACCTCTCCGTTGCTTAGATAATTACTTCTCTAATGCGGATGCAAACTTAGCACTAGTTTTGATTCTATGCAAGCTTTTGGGAGAAAAAAAACACAAAAAAACATACCTTAAAAACGAATACACTCGTAGTCAATGCAGTAAACACAAATAAAAAAATAATGTTTTTTTTATTTCTTATTTAATTATCCAAATTCAAGATATTTTATGTATTTTCCCACATCTTTATTGACCTGTCTTAAGGTTCATATTTAAAGCTTGTAAAATCAAACTTAATTAATTCTATAAATTATGAGTAAAAAAGTAGTTATTGTTTCTGCTGCTAGAACACCTATCGGAAGTTTCTTAGGAAGTTTATCAACTGTACCAGCTACAGATTTAGGAGCAACTGCAATTAAAGGGGCATTAGATAAGATCAAACTTGATGCTAATCTAGTGGATGAAGTATTGATGGGAAATGTAGTTCAAGCAGGAGAAGGTCAAGCACCAGCTCGTCAAGCAGCTTTAAAAGCTGGTTTGTCTAAAGAGGTTGCTTGTACTACAATAAATAAAGTTTGTGCTTCTGGAATGAAAGCTATTATGCAAGGAACGCAAGCTATTATGGCTGGTGATGCAGAAATAGTAGTAGCAGGTGGAATGGAGAATATGAGTATGATCCCTCACTATGTACATATGCGTAATGGTAACAAGTTTGGTCCTGCTACAATTATAGATGGCTTACAGAATGACGGTCTAGTAGATGCTTATGACAATAATGCTATGGGAGTATCTGCTGATTTATGTGCTAGTACACACAATATCTCTAGAGAAGATCAAGATAACTTCGCTATCAAATCTTACGAACGCTCAGCTAAAGCTTGGGATGCTGGTAAATTTGACAATGAAATAGTTCCTGTAACAGTACCTCAACGCAGAGGGGATGCTATCGTGGTAGCTAAAGATGAAGAATACACCAATGTAAAACTAGATAAAATAACTTCTTTACGCCCTGCATTTACTAAAGATGGAACTGTGACTGCTGCTAATGCATCTACTATCAATGACGGTGCGGCGGCTGTAGTACTAATGAGTGAAGAGAAAGCATTGAGCTTAGGATTAAAACCATTAGCATATATCAAAGGATATGCCGATGCTGCTCAAGAACCTGAGTGGTTTACTACTGCTCCTGCTAAAGCGCTACCTAAAGCACTTAAAAAAGCGAATATCGCTATCGAGGATGTTGACTTCTTCGAATTCAATGAAGCGTTCTCTGTAGTGGGTATTGCTAACGCTAAATTACTTAACCTTGACGCTGATAAGATTAATGTTAACGGTGGTGCTGTATCTTTAGGACACCCTCTAGGATGTTCAGGAGCTCGTATTATCGTAACTTTATTAAGTGTATTAGAACAAAACAATGCTAAGATTGGAGCGGCTGCTATCTGTAATGGTGGTGGTGGTGCATCTGCATTAGTTATCGAAAGAGCTTAATTTTTTTTGCAATATATTCAAGATGAGTTTGATTAGTTCAAACTCATCTTTTACTTTTGTACTTTAATTCAAACCTATATTATGTTTGCATATTGCAACCTTGCCATTGTACCTCTTAGATTAGAACCAAGTGACAGAAGCGAAATGGTATCGCAAGTCATTTTTGGTGAACACTTTACTATTTTAGAAAGAACTGAAAAATGGTCTAAAATAGAACTTGCTTTTGACAAGTACCAAGGTTGGATTGACAATAAGCAGTACCAAGAGATATCGGAAACGGATTATAAATATCTTCAAAACACTTCCGTTATTCACTCAGCAGACTTAGTTGATTTTATTACTTCTAGCAATAATCATTTAATGGCTATTCCTTTAGGGAGTTGCCTTACTGGATTAAAAAAGAACAGCATTAATACAGATAACTTCTCTTATGAAGGACTTACTATAACAGGCCAATTCACTAAGCAGACTTTTCTTAAAACTGCTTTTATGTACTTAAACACCCCTTATCTATGGGGAGGAAAGACTCCTTTTGGGATTGATTGTTCTGGTTTCACACAGATGGTTTATCGCATTAATGGATATCGTATCCCTCGTGATGCTTCTCAACAGGCAGCTATAGGTGAAGCCCTGAGCTTCATTGAAGAGAGTGAGATAGGTGATTTAGCCTTCTTTGACAATGCTGATGGTAATATCGTTCACGTAGGTATTATTATGGAGAACAACTATATCATCCACGCACATGGCAAAGTTAGAATAGACAGACTAGACCACTTGGGAATCTATAATATAGATTCTGGAAGACATACACATAAACTTAGAGTAATCAAAAAGATCATATAATATCCCTTATCAGTATAAGAAAAGTAAGGTATTCTATTATTCATTAAATTTATTTAATAAATAATCCCTAGATATAGCGTTTTCGCTACTAAGATTACTATTTCATTTAAATTCTTTCAGTTAACAGATTACTAAGTATTTGATATTGCAAAAAAAATAAGCGTATCTTTGCAGCAAATATCAATACGTATGAACACTTTCGAGCAATTCAATCTACCGAAAGCCCTTGACAAAGCTCTAAACGAGCTTAATATTGTTTCACCAACACCTATACAAGCAAAGTCTTTTCCTGTTATTTTATCAGGTAGAGATATGATGGGTATTGCCCAAACTGGTACAGGTAAAACATTCGCTTATTTACTTCCAATCCTAAAACAGTGGAAATTTAGCCATGTAGACAATCCTAGAGTTGTTATACTAGTTCCGACTCGTGAGCTAGTGGTACAAGTCGTAGATGAAGTAAAGAAACTTACTGCTTATATGTCTATCAGAACATTAGGTATCTATGGAGGAACGAATATCAATACGCAACGCAAAGCTGTATATGAAGGTGTAGATATCCTAGTAGGGACACCAGGTCGTATGATGGACTTAGCGCTAGACGGTGTAGTTCGTTTTGATAATTTACAAAAGTTAGTAATAGATGAATTTGATGAGATTCTTAACTTAGGTTTTAGAACACAACTTACTTCTATCCTTACTATGATGAGAGGAAAACGTCAGAACATCTTATTCTCAGCAACTATGACTGAGGAAGTAGATGATATCCTAGACGAATACTTCGAATTCCCAGAAGAAGTATCTCTTGCTCCTTCAGGGACACCTTTAGAGCAGATCGACCAACAAGTATATAACGTCCCAAACTTTAATACAAAGTTAAACCTACTAATGCATTTACTAACAAATAAAGAGGAGTTCAATAGAGTTCTTATCTTTATTAACAGTAAGCGTCTTGCTGATGTAGTAATGGCGAAGTTAGATGAGGCATTCCCTGAAGAATTTACAGTAATACACTCTAACAAGTCTCAGAATTTCCGTCTTAGATCAATGGCAGAGTTTCAGGCAAACGAGTTAAGAGGTCTTTTGTCTACAGATATTATGGCACGTGGTCTTGATATCTCTGATATTAGCCATGTAATCAACTTACAGTTTACTGAATCTCCAGAACAGTACATCCACCGTATAGGTCGTACTGGACGTGCAGATAAAACAGGAGTTGCCATCTCTATTATCGATCCTAAAGAAGAAGAAGTTAAGATCGCTGCAGAGGTACTAATGGAAAAGGAATTAAGAGAAATGACGATTCCTGAAGAAGTAGTAATCTCAGAGTCTCTAATGGAATTTGAGAAGTCAAAACTTAAATCTAAGCAACTTAACAAAATTAAGAAACCTATAGAGAAAGGGGCTGCTTTCCACGAAAAGAAAGAGAAGAACCAAAAGGTTAACTTAGGTGGACCTGGTAAACGTACTCCTCGTAAGACTAAACCTCGTAACAGAGCTGTAGAAGCGAAAAGAGCTGCTAAGAAAAAGAACAATAATAAGGACTAAAAAAACTTATATAAATAAAAAAGCGTGGTAGACATCTGTTTACCACGCTTTTTATTTATATTTTAAACAAGTACTCCCTACTAAATAGAGTATTCATATTTTTAATGTTTTATATTCTGTACAGCCTCTGGCTTATGTTTATACTTAAATAGAACAGCAAACAACACTGTTACAACTAAAGCATATCCCGCAAATATTAGCCATGAATGTCTCCACCCTTCTAACTGTAATAGAATATCTTCTTGACTATATACGAAGTGATTCACGATGTACTGAGCGATTAACATTCCTATAGTCGCTCCAAACCCGTTAGTCATCATCATAAATACTCCCTGTGCAGAAGAACGAATATCTTCTGGAGTTTCATTATCTACATATAATGATCCTGAGACATTAAAGAAGTCAAATGCAATACCATAAACGATCATCGATAGCATAAACATCCATACTCCGTTACCAGGGTCTCCAAATCCAAAGAATCCAAAACGAAGAACCCAAGCAAACATTGACATCAACATTACTACTTTAATTCCAAAGCGCTTTAAGAAGAATGGGATTAATAAGATACAAAGTGTCTCAGATACTTGAGATAGTGAAATTAAAGCATTAGCGTTATTAGCTCCCCATGAATTAGCAAAATCTGGAATATCTTTAAATGTTGTAATAAAAGGATTAGCATATCCATTTGTAATCTGAAGAGAAACTCCTAATAACATTGAGAAGATAAAGAAGATAGCCATTTTCTTTTGTTTAAATAAAGAGAATGCCTTTAATCCCAATGCATCATATAATGTCAACTTAGAGTCTGATTTATTAATAGGACAATTTGGTAATACAAAGCTATACAGGAAAAGAATAACACCTAAAATAGCTGATACGTAAAACTGGTGATAACTAGTTTGAAAACTTTTAAACCCTACGGCATTACCAAAGTGAAAACCTAGTACCCCGTCTTGAAATCCAACAAAGTTTACAAACAGCATCGCACAAATAAATCCAACTGTTCCTAATGTTCTAATGGGTGGAAAGTTAGTAATCGTATCTAAATTATTATGTTTTAAAATAGTATATGCAGCTGAATTAGATAAAGCGATAGTCGGCATAAAGAAAGCTACACTACAAGTATATAAAGTAAACATAGTAGTAAAATCTACATTACTTCCAGCCATCGCACCATACAATCCTGTAGCAAACATAAAGATAGCTGCCAGCAAATGATTTATTCCTAATAGTCTCTGTACTGGTATCCATCTATCAGCTACGATTCCCATTACAGCAGGCATAATTATAGATACTATCCCTTGTACTGCATAAAAAAGACCAATTTTAGGTCCTAACCCAACTGATCCTAAATAATTCCCCATGGATGTCAAGTAAGCTCCCCAAACTGCAAATTCGAGGTAACTCATCATCGTCAATTTTGCTTTTACATTCATTACGTATGATATTATTTCTGTGTTAATATTCTAAAGGCTATTACTCTTTAGATCGTGTTTTATAAGTGTATTCAGTTACTTAGCTCTATCGCGCGCTAGCTCAAGAATTAAGTCAAATTGTTCTTCTATTGTCAAGTGTGAGTTATCTACCTCTATCGCATCTGATGCCATTACTAATGGTGAGTCAACTCTAGAAGTATCGATATTATCTCGTTCTACTACATTGTTGAATACTGCCTCATAAGTCACATTTGGATCTTTAACACTTAATTCATCATAACGACGTTGTGCTCTAATCTCTGGTGAAGCGGTCATAAAAATCTTAAGTTCCGCACCAGGAAATACTACAGTACCGATATCTCTACCATCCATTACTACTCCCTTTGACTTACCCAAGTTCTGTTGTTGTTCTACTAACTTTCTTCTTACTTCTGGTACTTCTGCTATCTGGCTTACGAACTGTGATACCTCAAGACTACGGATTACCCCCTCTACATTCTCTTGATTCAAGAATACTTCTGCAAACCCTTTTTCTGGATTATATTCAAAATGTAAATCTATAGAGGATAAAGATTCTATAAGTTCTTCCTTATTAAAGTAATCTTTTTTTATTAAGCCCTTTCTCATTGCGTGCAAAGTTACAGCTCTATACATCGCTCCTGTATCGATGTATACATAACTAAGTGATTTTGCAAGTGATTTTGCTAATGTACTTTTTCCTGTAGAGGAAAAACCATCAATCGCTATGGTAATTTTTTTCAAACTGAAAAATTTAAAAATTAGTTTAAACTCATTTATTTGTCAAATATAATAGTATTTATCACCACTCAAATCTTTTTATAAAACTTTCTAAAGTCTTGCGGGTACTAAATATAGCTTTAAAAATACTCTAGTAAAAAAGTGTTTCAAAAAAGCACCTTAAAAATACAAATATTTTAAACACATAGAACTAACAAATGTCAGTTAATCTGCAAAAAACATATTCTTTAAACACTATAAGTGTTAAGCAAAATTATATATAACAAAAAAGCATCACTTGGATTAGTGATGCTTTTTTTATTTTAATTCAATGTGTTTTATTTTTTAACTACTTCAAACTTTTTAGCATTCTTTACTTTTTGATCAGTAATTGCTATTGCTAATACCTCTTCCATTCTATCAACATAATGGAATGTTAGTCCTTTTAAATACTCTTCTTTTATATCTTCGATATCTTTTCTATTGTCTTTACACAAGATAATCTCTTTCACATTAGCTCTTTTAGCTGCTAATATTTTCTCCTTAATACCACCTACAGGTAATACTTTTCCTCTTAATGTAATCTCTCCTGTCATAGCTAAGTTCTTTTTAACTTTGCGTTGTGTAAATGAAGATACCATAGAAGTTAACATCGTAATACCTGCACTAGGTCCATCTTTTGGCGTAGCTCCCTCTGGTACGTGAATGTGGATCTTATAATTATCTAACACATCTTGTGATATACCTAACTCCTCAGTATGTGCCTTGATATACTCTAAAGCAATAGTAGCTGATTCTTTCATTACAGTACCCAAGTTACCTGTGATAGATAACTCACCCTTTCCTTTAGATATAATAGATTCAATATACAGAATATCTCCACCTACACTAGTCCAAGCTAATCCTGTCACAACACCTGCTACATCGTTATTCTCATACTTATCACTCTCGAAACGTGGTGTTCCTAATATCTTTTTGATATCATCTTCTGTCATCTTCACATTATATTCCTCCTCCATCACGATACTCTTCGCTACGCCTCTAGCGATATGTGCTAATTGTTTATCTAAACCACGTACACCTGATTCTCTTGTATAATTAGTGATGATATACTCCATTTGTTTTTTACCTAGTACCAACTCCTTAGAAGTAATACCGTGCGCTTTTAACTGCTTATCTAACAAATGTTGTTTACCTATTTCTACTTTTTCTTCTATCGTATACCCTGTCATCTCGATAATCTCCATACGGTCTCTTAATGCAGGCTGTATAGTACTTAAACTATTCGATGTAGCGATAAACATTACCTTAGATAGATCATATCCCATCTCTAAGAAGTTGTCATAGAAATCACTGTTTTGCTCTGGATCTAATACTTCCAGTAAAGCAGATGACGGATCGCCATTGTGGCTTGATGATAACTTATCTATCTCATCTAATAAGAACACTGGATTAGATGTCTTTGCTTTTTTAAGACTCTGAATTATACGTCCAGGCATAGCTCCAATATATGTCTTTCTGTGTCCTCTGATTTCTGCCTCATCACGTAATCCCCCTAGAGAAATACGCACATATTCACGTCCTAACGCATCTGCTATGGATCTACCAATAGAAGTCTTACCTACCCCTGGAGGACCATACAGACATAGTATCGGTGACTTAAGATCATTACGAAGTTTTAAGACTGCCATATGCTCTAACACACGTTTCTTAACATCCTCTATACCGTAGTGATCTTTATCTAACTGCTTCTGTGCATTCTTTAAATTAAAGACATCTTTAGAACAATGATCCCATGGCAGATCCAGTAATAACTCTAAATAGTTACGTTGAATACCAAACTCAGCTACCTGAGGATTCATACGTTGAAACTTCATTAACTCTTTGTCGAAGCGCTCTTTGACTACCTTAGACCATTTTTTATTAAGAGCCTTCTTACGCATATCCTCAAACTCTTCCTCATTAGAAAAACCTCCAAGCTCTTCTTGAATAGTCTTCATCTGTTGATGTAAGAAATACTCTTTTTGCTGCTGGTCTAAATCGACTCTAACTTTTGTTTGTATATCATTTCGCAACTGAAGTTTCTGCAACTCGATTGTCATCATCTTCAACGCTTCTAATCCTCTAGCTTTTAAATCATCTATATTCAGTAATCGTTGCTTATCCGCAATATCCATACTCATATTAGAAGAAACAAAGTTGATTAAAAACGATTCACTCGTAATATTTTCAATTGCAAATGCGGCATCAGAAGGAATATTTGGATTCTCTTTAATTATCTCTAAAGCAGTATCTCTAATAGACTCTACGATAGCTGGAAATTCCTTATTTCGCTTACTTGGTCGTTTCTCTATACGTGACACCACATTAGCTTTCATATAAGGTTCTTCTTGTATTAGCTCAGTAATTTCAAATCGTTTTTTACCTTGTAAGATTACAGTGATATTACCATCAGGTAATTTTAATAATTTGATAATACGAGCTACTGTCCCTGTATGGTATATTTCATTTATACCAGGATCATCAGTACCTTCATCGATTTGTGCTACCACACCTATTGTCTTATCCCCTTTATTTGCTTTATTTAAAAGTTCAATAGACTTATCTCTACCTGCTGTAATAGGAATAACTACGCCAGGGAATAACACCATATTTCTCAATGGTAAAATAGGAAGTACTGTTGGCAACTCTTCATTATTCATTTCTTCTTCATCTTCGCTTGAAAAGATTGGAATGAACTCTGCATCTCCATCTCCTAAGTCTTGCAACGACAAGTTGTCAAACGTCATAGTTTTTTGATTTCCCATATATATTTTTACGTCATTCTGTCAGTAATCTAATTTAAAATGACATAGCTTACTTCAAAACCATATCACAACCATCTGATTATCAACAATAATATTATTTTTAACTATTCTATCTTATTAATATTTCAATCTTTATGCCACAAAAAAACCCTTGACACAAGTGTAAGGATTTTTTGTCTTTTATGTTAAAAAATAAAATATTATTTATCTATAGTAGTATTAAAATTTCACTGAAAAATCACCAAAAGTAATTTTCACCCTCTCTTCTTCTTTACCTTCATCAGCTCCCCTTAGCATAGCCTCGAAGCGACCTTTTAGAGATACTATCTTATTGTTTTTATACTCTACTGCATCTATGCGTAGTAATCCATCCTTGTCATCCATTCCTTCAGAAGTATACTTCACTCCATATTTAGAGGTATATAACACGTTAAACCATCCTAGATTTTTAAATTCCTTAGGGTCTGATGACGCTTCTAGCACATCATTATTTGGCAATTCTATTATAAGCTCCTGAGTCATTTCTACTCCATCTATACTTGTAATAACAATATTATTCCCTTTTATCTCCGCCTTTTCTTTTGGATTCTCTAAAGGTTCCTCATTCACAAAAGCTTCTAAATATGTAGCTTCCTTGCGGACAAAACGTATATCTTTAAAATCTCCACTAATCGCAAAAGCTTTTAGATTAGGATTGTCTTGATTCTCAGGAATCATTCGAGTAATATTAAAATCACCTGACAATACCCTAGCTTTTCTATTGATTGTATTTATTTTTAACAAACCAGTTATAAACGTGGGTCTATCCTTATCTATTGTTGTATAACGCAGTTTATTCTCCCATGAATAGTACTCACATTTGTTAGCATTAGTGGGAAATGTTCCTGTCTGAAATTTTAATGCTCTTAGTATTAAGCTATCTTGCCCTGACTTATCTGCTCCAGCTACCTTTATTTCTAATATTCCATCTTTATCTAATGTAGCTACAATGCCTTCTCTAAGAAGAATAACGTCCCCTTGATTATTAATTGTCATCGTAGGCTTACCTACTCCCAATTCTCCTTCTATTATAGGATCGTACCCTTCATTATCACATGATACTACCGTGAAACCTGTGATAGCGAACAAACTAAATGCTAATATTTTAAATGTCTTTTTCATATTATAGCTTACTATTCTTAAAATAATCGTTTTACAAATATACAAGTAATAAAAATACAATCTTATATGACTTTTAGTACTAACTCTGTTTTTTATTAGGTATTCTCAATAACAAGACAAAACCAACTGCAAAAAACACTATCAAAAATAGAATAGCATTCTGCATCTTCCCTGTCAAATCACTTACCAGTCCATACATAGACATCCCTAATACAATCCCCAACTTCTCAGTCACGTCATAAAAGCTGAAGAATGACGTAGTATCTGTAGTCTCTGGCAATAACTTAGAATAAGTCGATCGAGATAAGGACTGTATCCCTCCCATCACTAATCCTACAAAACTTGCTGCTACATAAAATTCATTAGGTGTAACTACCGTATACGCATATAAACATATTACTATCCATAACGCATTTAAAACACATAACGTATATATATTACCTATTTTTTTTGAAAGTAACGAGGTCAAATAGGCTCCTGCTACAGCTACGAGCTGTATCATCAGGATACTTAATATCAATCCTGTAGTACGCTGTGAATCACTCTCCCACGCTATCTCCTTCTCACCGAAATATGCTGCGATGACCATCACTGTCTGCACTGCCATACTATAGACAAAGAAGGCTACTAAGTAACGTTTTAACTCCACATAACTACTCAGTTGATGCCATACTTTCTTCAATTCTCTGAATCCCTTAAACAATACAGATCTAGTAATCTTCTTCTCATTTTTAAAATCAGGTAGGTACTTAAAAGTGTACATACTGAACCCTACCCACCATAATCCAACTAAAATAAAAGAGAATCGCATAGCTGACATAGCTGTCTCAAAACCAAACAACTCATACTTCATCACTAAGAACAAGTTTAGCAATAATAACACCACACTACCAATATACCCTAAAGCATATCCCTGTGCACTAATTTTGTCTTGTTGATCTGTAAAAGCGATATCTGGTAAGTACGAATTATAAAATACTAAACTCCCCCAAAAACCTATTAATCCAAACATATAGATTAATAAACTCAATAACATATAGTCTAGACTAAAGAAGTATAATAGCATACAGGATACAGATCCGATTCCACAGAAAAGTTTCATAAAGAACTTCTTAGTCCCTAGATAATCCGCTATCCCTGATAGAATAGGTGAAAGTATACACACAATTAGGAATCCTATAGCAGTGATGTAACTAATAATAGATTCACTCTTTATAGAGGTTCCCCAAAAGTCAAAGCTATCTATATTTAACTCTCTAAATAGAGATCCGTAATACAACGGAAAAATAGATGATGATATCACTAAAGCATACACAGAATTAGCCCAATCATAAAATGCCCAAGCATTTAAAAGTTTTTTATCCCCTTTTATAAAACTTTTCATAAGTAAATGGTATTAAAAAAATAAGCTACCCTTAAGGTAGCTTATACTATTTTACTTTCCGAAAGATACACCAAATTTTGCTGCTTCAGCTTTTGCCTCTGGAATTAATTTCTTCAAATTATCAATACGCTCAGTATTACTAGGGTGAGTGCTCATCCATGAGTTACCTCCTCCAGAACCATCTCTAGCCGCCATTCTACTCCAGAAACTTACTGCTTCCTCAGGATTATACCCTGCTAAGGCCATTAGTGTAAGTCCTATTTTATCTGCTTCAGTCTCATTAGCTCTGCTGAATGGTAACATACCTCCTACTTGGCTTCCATACCCATAAGCTGCAGACCACATTTGCTTAGACGTTGCAGAAGATTTGGCTGTAGCAGCATCTAATGCCACCGCCCCAGCTTGCTGTAACATCGCTGCACTCATACGTTGTTGTCCGTGATTTGCTAATGCATGTGACACCTCATGTCCCATCACCACAGCTATACCAGCATCTGTCTGACAGATAGGCAATATCCCAGTATAAAATACTATTTTACCTCCTGGCATACACCATGCATTTACTTCCTTATCATCCACTAGATTATACTCCCATTTATAGTCATTAAGGTAACTACCATGCCCATTAGCTGTTAACCATATTTCAGCCGCTTTCTTGATTTTCATCCCGATATCAGTGATACGCTGTGCATCTTTTGTCCCTTTTATCACTTTATGCTCTTTTAAGAAAGTATCATATTGAGAGAACGACATCGGAAAAAGCTCCGCATTAGAAGTAAACGCCATTGTCTTCTTTCCAGTAAATGGATTTGTAGCACAAGCACTTAATAGTAAAACTGTCGCTACAGATAAGATTATTTTTTTCATCGTGTTTTTGTTTTCAAAATTAATAGATATTCGCAATATTCAAAAACATTTGCTTTATAATGCAAAGAATGCATTGAAACCAAAACATATCACACCAAATAAAGTGCAAAAAGAGACAATAACATGATTTATTCTCCCCCACATCTTCATAGGATATAAACGTAAACCTAGCGAATTGAACTTTATTTAATATTTCTTTTTTTCAATTTTAGATCACAATAAAAACATTTAAAAAACCTCTAACTGCCTTTTTTCTCCTCAACCCCCTTATAATAAACACGTTATCCTCTGTCCAAAAAACTTTTATTTCTATTTTTTTGATTCAACAAAAAGATACTAACTTAATAAACAACAAGTTAAATACCAAAACACAAATCTCTATAAAACCCCGACCTCCGATCATCTCAGTATATCACTGTCTTTGTCTATGATTCCAGGACAATTAAAGGAGAATGATAGGACAATAACTGGGTATACAATCCAATTTTCCAAGAACCCTGCTTTCATTATACTCTTATTCTGCTCCAATCCGCAATTAAATTTTAGTTGAATTATCACGAGTCTAGGATGAAATCCGACTAAAAAAGAAAATATTTCACTCGTTTTGAACACCTATTTAATTCATATTCAACTATCAACCTAGAGTAACAAAGGGTTGAACAACCTATGAATTTTTCTTACTACTTGTGTACTCGGTATACTGATTTTTTATATTACAAATACGAAAAACAACCATCTCGTACACAACAACATACATTAGATGGAAGTGAATTAAAAAAAATTACAGAAAACCGAAAACACCAAAAAAATATAAGTTATGGCAGAAATCAAACAAGGTATACTAGGTCCAGTAAATGGTAAAGTAGGAACAGTCGTTGGAGTAACTTGGAGGGGAGTAAATTACATCCGTGCTAAACCTCGTAAGTCAAGTAAAAAACCATCAATGAAGCAATTACTCCAATGGGATAAGATGAGCTTGGTCTCAACATTTGCTAGTAAATTCAAAGACTTTGTCAATGCGAATTGTCCTCCTGTGCTGAAGGGTAAAAAATGGATAGCAGGTAAAGAACAGATGATTTCTAGACTAATGACTCAAGGCATCAATCTAATTAATGGAGAGCAACATATCAAAGTTGAAGAAGCTTTATTATCTATCGGAAACCTTGCTCCTGCTGTCATCAAAAAGATTAATCGCCTAAAGACAGGTAAGTTTAAAGTACAGTGGGAAAATGAGTTGATTAATGCCCTTACACTAAATACAGATAAATTGACGATGATGCTATATAACGAAACCTTAGACCAGTTTGTAGCAATACCTAATGTAGGAAATCGCGTAGATAAATACGCTCATTTTAACATACCTGCTGATTGGGATAAGGGTACTGTTTTCTTTTGGAGTATGTGGAAAGCCGCTGATGGTAGTGTTAATAGCACAAACTGCTTTCATGGAATAATAGAGTTAGGGAACAGGGAGCATGAAGCAGAGAACGGAAATCAAGAAATATCAGAGGTTATCTCTATTGAACAAGCTCGAGAAATAACCCTAAAACAACATCTAGAAAAAGTAGATACAAGTGCTGAAACAGCCACTCCTCAAGACTTAAAGCAACACAACAAAGAAAGGGAATTAAAAAAGTGGACTCCACCTGACTATATCCGAAAAGTAAATAAAGAGATTATCAATCAGGCTAAAACATCAGAAACAGAACTACAGAATGATCAAACTCATCAAGAACAGAATAACGAACCACATTCTATTTTAGAGTTTAACTCTATAACAGAGGAGCTGAGAGAGTGAGGTAATATAGAAGTAACATTATGCTATGCGACTATCTACAATAAAGTAACATTATAGATTAGACTTCACAGATTTAAGGTAATTATACTTGTGAGTTCTTTTAATTTCGTAATTTTACCTGCTTAGAACATTATTATAATGCAAACTCAAAAACCAAAACAATCGCTTGAAATACCAAAAAGCATAATAGTAATTGGAAAAACATTACAACTATTTTCTAAAAATCTAGCCACTAGATTTGCTCAAAATCTTTTTGTCACGCCTCTTAAATTTAAACCACCAAAAAGAGAGAGAGAAATGCTTGACAAAAGTATTGTTACTAAAATTACTGTTCCTGCTCTGCGCAAGGATATAATGGTATATCAATATGGTACTAACAAAACTGCTACTAAGAAAGCACTACTTATACACGGATGGAATGGTAGAGGTACACAGTTAGTAACTATTGCAAATATGCTTATGCGTGCAGGATATGATATCGTGAGCTTCGATGCACCTGGTCATGGTAGGTCTCCAAAAACAAAAACGAATATGACTGAGTTTATCGCTTCAGCCTTTGAAGTAGAGAAACAGTTCGGTCCATTTGAACTAGTGATAGGTCACTCTCTGGGAGGGATGACTACAATGAATGCCTTAAAAGACGGTTTACACGCAAAAAAAGCTGTCATTATAGGTAGTGGTGATATTGTACAAGATGTAGTAGATGATTTCGTTAAACAAATAGAGCTAAAACCAATCATTTCTAAGATGATTCAAGAGCGCTTTGAAACACAGTTTAATCAATCAATGCAAAGCTATTGTGTACACAAAGCAGCGGAACAACTTGATTTGCCTCTATTAATTATGCATGATGAAGATGACCTAGATGTAAATGTAAAAGCTGCTTATAGAATCAAAAAACACAGTAAAGATGCTGAAATAATGATTACTTCAGGCTTAGGTCATCGCAAAATACTAGGTGATAAAAAAGTAATCGAAAGGATAAAATCATTCATAGAACAATAGTCTCATGAGAATCATAGTGTTTTTCCTTATAATCATAGGATTATTATCATGTAAAGATGTCAACTATCAAAAGATACCACAAATGAAAAAAGATAAAACAACTACAGAGAAAGAATGGCAAGAGGTATTAACTCCTGCAGAATACTATGTCTTAAGAGAGAAAGGGACAGAAGGCCCATTCACTGGAGAATATAATGATTTCTATCAAAAAGGATCATACCACTGTGCAGCTTGTGATCAGAAGTTATTTGATTCAAATACTAAGTTTGATTCACATTGTGGTTGGCCATCATTTGACAAAGCTATCGAAGGATCTGTAATCTTCACAGAAGACACTACACATGGAATGAAAAGAGTAGAAGTAACATGCTCTAAATGCAATGGACATTTAGGTCATATATTTCCTGATGGACCAGCTGAGACAACAGGAATGAGATACTGTATGAACTCAATATCATTAAAATTTAAATCTGACTAATATAACCTTAAATCTACAGATAATACTTAAGGTATAACAAGAGCTACCTTCACAGGTAGCTCTTGTTAATTTATAATCGAAACTATTTCTACTTACAAAAGCCTTAATACAGCATTTTCACTTGCTTAATATCAAATATTTCGATAGTATCATCTTCTTTTTGGATCTCAAGCATACCATGCTTATTGACACCTTTAATAATCCCCATAAAACGAACCCCACTTGGCAACTCAAAGACACTAGGTATTCCTATTCGATAAAGTACCTTGTGATACTCCTCCCAAACAAAAGAACTGCCATTGGTTAAATACTTCTGACAATAGCTATCTAAATACTCTAAAATAGTATGCATTAAGAGATCTTTATCCCACTTTTGCCCAGAAATACGATACAATGAGGTCGCTTGAGGTAAATCATCTAAATTTTGTTGATTAACATTAATACCTATACCGACTATTGACAGGGTTTCACCATTAGCTTTAATAATATTCTCAATCAAAATGCCACCAACTTTCTTATTATATGACATTATGTCGTTAGGCCACTTAACACTAAATGTCAGTCCTAATAAGTTTTTTAAGCTAGAATAAACACTTAAAGCCACTAAAATATTAAGATCAAAAACACGCTCAGGAGAAACTAACAAATCCTTCACTAACACACTAAAAGTAAGACTACTACCTACCTCCGATTCCCACACACTTCCTCTCTGCCCCTTACCATGAAACTGGTTTTCAGCTACTACTACAGTTAGATTATCGAGATTCGATTCAGTTAATATTTTCTTCAAATAGGTATTCGTCGACCCTATGGCATCGAGTTTGATAATATTCATATAAAATAATTATAGACTAATCTGAACGATTTCATTATATTTGAATCCAAAATTAGCAAACATTACATTTAAACTAGAATAAATAAGACAAAAAATAAATGGCAGACAAGAATATTAACAACGACGAATTGATTGCAAACATTGTAAAAGGAATTGAAGCAGTTAAAGGAGAGAACATTACAATAATCGATTTAAGAGAAATAGACAATACCCCTTGTGATTATTTCATCATTGCTGATGGTAATTCTAATACACAAGTAAATGCCATTTCAGGTTCTGTACAAAAATTAGTATCTAAAGAATTGCGAGATAAACCTTGGCATGTAGAAGGTGAAATGAATGCAGAATGGATTTTAATGGACTATGTTAACGTTGTTGTACACGTATTTCAAAAACACATCCGTGAATTCTACAACATCGAAAGCTTATGGGGAGACGCTAAAATCACTACTATTGACAGCCAATATTAACCACTAAACGAAAAACTTCATGTCGGAAAATATGAAACCTAACCAAAATAAATCACGATTCAATCCATGGATATTATATGGAAGTATCTTAGTGATTATCTTGGTAATAAACTTCCTTACTAATGGAAGTAGTTTTGGAAACTCAAGACAACTTGGACTATCTAAGCTTTATGAATACGTAGAAAAAGGATATGTAGAAAAAATAGACTTCAGTCGTACTGTAGCCAAAGTATATTTAACACCAGAGGCTCAGAAGAGTAAAGAATTTGAAGACTTAAATAAAAACAACATTTTAGGAAGAGAAAATGCTGGACCCCAATTCTTAACTGACATTGGTGATTCAAAATTATTTCAAGAAAAACTTGATAAAGCTACTTCTGAAGGTAAAATTAAAGAATATAAATCCGAACCTGAAAGTAATTGGGGGGATATCTTAATTAGCTTCTTACCTATCATCATCATCATTGGATTTTGGTTATTCATGATGAGAAGAATGACTGGTGGTGGAGGAGCTGGTGGTGGAGGACAAATCTTCTCTATCGGTAAATCTAAAGCAAAGCTATTTGATGAAAAAAACGATGTAAAAGTTACTTTTAAAGATGTAGCTGGCTTAGAAGGCGCAAAAGAAGAGATTGTTGAAATCGTAGAGTTTTTAAAGAACCCTGAAAAATATACTTCTATTGGAGGTAAAATCCCTAAAGGAGCTCTATTAGTAGGACCTCCAGGTACAGGTAAAACGTTATTAGCAAAGGCTGTGGCTGGTGAAGCTCAAGTACCTTTCTTCTCTTTATCTGGATCTGACTTCGTAGAGATGTTTGTAGGTGTAGGTGCTTCACGTGTTAGAGACTTGTTTAAACAAGCGAAAGAGAAATCACCTGCTATTATCTTTATTGATGAAATAGATGCTGTAGGACGTGCACGTGGTAAGAGTAATTTCTCTGGTTCTAATGATGAAAGAGAAAATACGTTAAACCAATTATTAACAGAAATGGATGGTTTTGGTTCTAATACTAATGTTATTGTATTAGCAGCTACTAACCGTGCTGAAATCTTAGACAAAGCTTTATTAAGAGCTGGTCGTTTTGACAGACAAATCTATGTTGATTTACCAGACGTTAAGGAGCGTGAAGCTATTTTCCACGTTCACTTGCGCAACATTAAGAAAGTAGATAATTTAGATATCGACTTCTTATCTAAACAAACACCAGGTTTCTCTGGAGCTGACATTGCTAACGTGTGTAATGAGGCTGCATTAACTGCTGCTAGAAAAGATAAGAAAGAGGTAGATATGCAAGATTTCTTAGATGCTGTAGATAGAATCATCGGTGGTCTAGAGAAAAAGAATAAAATTATTAGTCCTGAAGAAAAATATGCTATCGCCATTCACGAGGCAGGACATGCTACTGTAAGTTGGATGTGTGAACATGCATCACCACTAGTTAAAGTAACTATCGTTCCTAGAGGTCAGAGCTTAGGTGCTGCATGGTATTTACCAGCAGAACGACAAATCGTTAGAACAGAACAAATGTTAGACGAGATGTGTGCTACTATGGGAGGACGTGCTGCTGAAAAGATTATATTTGACAAAATATCAACTGGAGCTTTAAGTGACTTAGAAAAAGTAACTAAACAAGCAAAAGCTATGGTTACTATTTATGGACTAAATGAAAAGTTAGGTAACATCACTTACTATGACTCATCAGGACAAAGTGAATATAGTTTTGCAAAACCTTATTCAGAAGAAACTGCAAGAGTTATTGATCAAGAAATCTCAGCATTGATAGAAGGGCAATACGCAAGAGCTATTTCTATTCTATCTGAAAATAGGGATAAGCTGATAGAATTAGCAGACCTATTATGTGAGAAAGAGGTTATCTTTAAGCAAGATTTAGAAAACATCTTTGGACAAAGACCTTTTGAAAAAGAAGGAGCTGTAGAAATAAATCTTAATTCTGAAAGTAAATCAGAAAATAATATAGAATAATAGGAATCTATCCTATAGTAACATTAAAAATCTTAACCTAAAGGCAACTTTAAGTTAAGATTTTTTTTATCTTTGAATAGTTAATAATTAATTATTTCACCGGAGTTTATTTACTATGAGTTTTTTCAAAAAGTTAATGCAAGTATTTCAACCTTCTGAACAAGTAGAAGAAAATTCTGCTGTGCAACAAAGTCAATACTTACCTGAACAAAGACTTCCTGTAGATGATCTTTTTACTTTAAACTTTAAAGAGAATGGTGGTAAATTTCTGTACTGTGAATCATTAGACGAGTTAAATGAATGCTTTGTTAATATTCTAGTTGAAAATGATTGGTTTGAAACAGAAGCTCAAACTTATGAAACTTCTCTTTACTCTATGTTACAAGAGAACAATATAAAATATAGTGAAGTTAAAAATCCAACTTTTTTCTTTTCTGGATGTGAAAATCTAATTGCAGAAGATGGATCTATCCTATTTTGTGATAAGCAAATCAAAAACAACAAAGCAAACGACCTACCTGATAATATTGTCATAATAGCAAGAACAAGTCAAATGACAAGAACAAAAAGTGACGGGTTGCGAGAAATAAAAAGAAAATATGGTAGCGCACTACCTAGTAACATTACTACTTTTAATTACTTTAAACCATCTACTAATGAAAGCGATTTCTTGAGTTATGGTAGATCTCCAAAAAACTTATATTTATTACTTTTAGAAGACCTTTAATATGTCAGAAACAGTTACTCGAGCAATATCAGGTGCAGTATATATAGTACTCTTGATAGGAGCAACGTTATACTCTCAAATATCTTTTGAAATACTATTCGGGATATTTATGTTTATCGCTTCATACGAATTTGCGAAACTTATAAAACTCCCAAAATCTCTATCCATGATTATCTCTCTTATGGCCTCAGCATGCCTATGGTGGGATAGAGATATATTACCTATTAAAATCATAGCTCTTTTTAGTGCTATTATACTATTAGCATTGGTAGCAGAATTGTTTACAACAAAGAAACCTAATAGATCTTTTCCTGTAAAGATGGTAATCTTTTTGGGATATATAATAGCTGCATTTATCACCATACAATACTTGCCATTTATAAAAGAAAATGATGAATACATCTATAGACCACAAATAATAATAGGGCTATTGATAATGATCTGGACTAATGACACTTTTGCTTATATTGTTGGTAAGAAATTCGGAAAGAAAAAGCTTTTTGAAAGAATTTCACCTAAGAAAACCATTGAAGGATTCTTTGGGGGTATGATCTTTAGTATTATAGCAGCTATTATTCTTAGTCAATATTTCGACTTTTTTAATATTGTAATTTGGATAAGTAGTGCTATTTTTGTCAGCATTTTTGGAACGACTGGAGATTTAGTAGAATCACATTTCAAAAGAGAAGCTGGGGTAAAAGACAGTGGATCTATTATGCCTGGGCATGGTGGCATCCTAGACCGATTAGATAGTGTTATATTTGTAGCACCATTTTTATATTTAATATATCAAATTTTATAACTATGTTTCACAAAGAAGGAACTAAAATTATTTTCTTTTCAATGGTTATTACCGTTGCATTAGTAGTATTAGCGGATGTTTTATGTAGAGAAATTCCATGGCTAAGAATAACATTGCAATCAATCGTATTAGCATTGTTAATTCTTATACTACAATTCTTTAGAAACCCTAATAGATCTATCACTCCAGATGACGGTACTATACTAGCACCCGTAGACGGTAAAGTTGTAGTTATAGAAGAAGTCTATGAACCAGAATACTTTAAAGATAAAAGATTAATGGTATCCGTATTTATGTCTCCCCTTAATGTACATGTTACACGCTATGGACTAAGTGGTTTGATTAAATATAGTCAGTACCATGCTGGAAAATATTTAGTTGCCTGGCACCCAAAAGCTAGTGAAGAAAATGAACGCACTTCTGTTGTTATTGACAACCCTATATATGGAGAAGTTATGTATAGACAAATTGCAGGTGCACTAGCTAAGAGAATCGTTAACTATGCACAGCCAGGTATGCAAGCTATACAAGGAACAGATGCAGGATTTATAAAATTTGGATCAAGAGTCGACTTATACTTACCATTAGGCACAAAAGTTGATGTTGTATTAAATCAAAAAGCAATCGGTAACAAAACTGTAATTGCGCACAAATAAGATAATGAGTAATCTAGAATTAGAATTTACACAAGCGTATGAACGTATATCTAAAGAGGCAAAAAATCTGCCTCAAGACGTTATGTTGCGTATATACGCTTATTATAAACAAGCGACTAATGGGTTAAGCCATCAAGACTTCGAAGATATGTCTAGTGATCTTAAACGCGCATTTAAATTTAATGCATGGACCCAAGTTAGTCATTTATCAAAAGATCAAGCAATGCTAGAATATATCAACCTAGCCAAAGAAATACTAGATAATGGCAAAGCTTAAATTTCCTCTAATAGCAATAATCAGTTTAAATTTCTTATTTCTATTTTCATGTGGTAAGAAAGATGAATTAACTGAAGTTCAAATACCAGCGAGAGAATCATTCGCTACACAGAACTCTAATTATCCAGACCCTACCTCTATAAAGACTAAACAAGGTCCTTATGAAATGGTAAGTTTAGGATATACTTTTAGTGATTTTGCAGAGATATTAAAGCCCGATAATATTTATACACATTATGAAAAACATCATTTAAACTATGCCAATAAGCTAAATACAGCTGTGCATGGTACACCTTTTGAAAGAGATAGTATACAAAATTTAGTAGCGAGAATAGATAATAATTCACCGAAAATAAAGAATCTTGCTGGTGCATATTACAATCACAATTTATATTGGAAATCATTATCTCCTCTAGAACAGACTAAACCAAGTGAAAGCCTAAATAGCGCAATTAACGAAGCATTTGGGTCTATAGCTAATCTTCAAAAAGAGTTTATAGCTAAAGGTAATACTATCATAGGATCAGGATGGTTATGGATAGTTAATGCAAATGGGGTTATACAAGTAGTAACAACACCAAATAACGATAGTCCTACAATGCCAGAAGTAAATGGAGGGTATCCTCTAATTGCAATTGACTTATGGGAGCACGCTTACTACCAAACTTATGAAGAAGATATCACAGCATACCTAGAGAATTGTTTTAAGCACCTAAACTGGGCGTTTGCTAGTAAAAGATTTATTCCTAAAGCCCAAACAGTTGACATTGCGCCCATAAATAAAGCTACACATCAAAAGCCTGTTGCGCCAATGGCAGTTACATCAGAACAATAAATAACAATGGAGTTAATTTATATAAAAAAGGACAACTATTCAATTTGAATAGTTGTCCTTTTTTATATAACCTATCTTAATTCTATTCTAAAAAGGTACATCATCATCGTTTTGAAACCCTCTCTGATATCCTTGATCCGGACCAGAACCAAATACTGACTCACCTGGAGGTAAAGACCCCGCAAGATTCTGCCTATAATCCCCTCCTGCTTGTTCATTCATTGCAGAAGAAAAGGTAGCATTTAGCCCACTCATATCATCATCTAGATTGTCAAATTTACCAAACTTACCTAAGAACTTCAGACGTATATTATCTAATCCACCATTTCTGTGTTTAGCGATGATAAACTCTGCTTCTCCTGCCGTAGGACTTCTTTCTTCATCATCCCACTCCTCTATTTTATAGTACTCTGGTCGATAAATAAACGATACAATATCCGCATCTTGCTCAATCGCTCCAGATTCCCTAAGATCGGATAATAATGGTCTCTTGGATGCTCCACGTGTTTCTACTGCACGAGACAACTGAGATAAAGCAATAACTGGTACATTCAACTCTTTTGCCAATGCTTTTAGTGTTCTAGATATAGTAGAAATCTCTTGCTCACGGTTACCTCCTCCTTTAGAATTACCACCAGCTGTCATTAACTGCAAATAGTCGATTACGATTAACTTAATCCCATGCTGAGACGCTAAACGACGTGCTTTTGCACGTAAATCAAAGATAGATAATGAAGGTGTATCATCGATAAACAATGGCGCACGTTCAAGATCTTTAACCTTAACGTTTAACTGTTCCCACTCATGAGTTTCTAATTTACCTGTACGCAATTTCTCTGATGACAATCCTGTCTCAGAAGAAATAAGACGTGTGATCAACTGTACAGATGACATCTCTAATGAAAATACTGCTACACCAGCTCCTGTCCCTATCGCAATATTTCTAGCCATCGATAAGACAAATGCAGTCTTACCCATACCTGGACGAGCTGCTATAATAATCAAGTCACTCGGTTGCCATCCTGAAGTAAGTTCATCCAGCTTATGGAAACCTGTTGCCAGTCCGCTTAAACCCTCTTTCGTACTTATCTCCTCAATTCTCTTCTTTGCTTGTGCTACCAAAGATTGAGCAGTCTCAGAACTCTTCTTAATATTTCCTTGAGTCACTTCGTATAAACGAGACTCAGCTTTATCTAATAAATCGAATACATCACTAGTCTCATCATAAGCATCTTCGATAATTTCGTTAGAAATACGAATCAAACTACGTTGAATAAATTTCTGTAAGATGATACGAGAGTGAAACTCTATATGGGCAGAAGAAGTTATCTTTTGTGTTAGACTAACTAAGTAATAGTCGCCTCCTACTTGTTCCAACTTACCATTCTTACGCAATTGTGTAGAAACAGTTAATAAGTCAATAGGTTGATTACTAACAAACAATTGATCAATAGCTTCGAATATATTTTTATGAGCTTCTCTATAAAATGCATCAGGCTGTAGAATATCAATAACCTCATCGATACCCTTCTTATCAATCATCATAGCTCCCAACACAGCCTCCTCTAAATCAAGAGCTTGCGGAGGAAGTTTTCCTTTCTCTAAAGATACAACCTCCCTAGGGAAAGATTGTTTTGGTCGAAAATCTTTTGCTTGTTCCATATTGCTAAATTACTTCTTTTTGAGAATAACTCCATTCTATTTTACACAATTCACTTGTTAATATATAGCTTATAAATAGTGAAAAAAAAATCCGAGATAGTATCTCGGATTTTCAATTCTATATATACAAAGAATTAGTCTTTATACTCACCCATTTCGAAATATTTCTCCATGCGCTTTTCGATTAATTTCTCTGTTGATAACTTAGTTAATGTACTATAAGTATCTACAATATATTTTCTAACAGAAGCAAAAGTCTCTTCTCTATTCGTATGAGCTCCACCTAATGGTTCTGAAATAATATCGTCTACTAATTTATTCTTCTTCATATCAAAAGAAGTTAGTTTTAATGCATCAGCAGCTCTTTCTTTATGTTCCCAACTTCTCCAAAGAATAGAAGAACAAGATTCAGGAGAGATAACAGAATACCATGTATTTTCTAACATCGTTACTCTATCACCAACACCAATACCTAAAGCTCCTCCTGAAGCGCCTTCACCTACAATAATACAAATGATAGGCACTTTAATACGAAACATTTCATAAATATTACGAGCAATAGCTTCTCCTTGTCCTCTTTCCTCTGCTTCTAATCCTGGATATGCACCTGGGGTATCGATTAAAGTAACAATCGGAATATTATACTTCTCTGCCATGTGCATTAGACGTAGTGCTTTTCTATATCCTTCTGGATTAGCCATACCGAAGTTTCTGTATTGTCTTGTTTTAGTGTTGAAACCTTTTTGTTGTCCAACGAACATAAAACTTTGATCACCGATTTTACCAAGACCACCTATCATAGCCTTGTCATCTTTTACATTTCTATCACCAAAAAGCTCTAGAAAAGTATCTCCACATAAAGCCTTGATATAATCTAATGTATAAGGTCTATTAGGGTGTCTAGACAATTGAACTCTCTGCCAAGCAGACAAGTTTTTGTATATATTCTTTTTAGTTTCTTCTAATTTCTTCTCAATTTGCTTACAAGTTGCTGATACATCAACATCAGATTCTTCACCGATCAAAGCACATTTATTCAGCTGTTCTTCAAGCTCTTTAATTGGAAGTTCAAAATCTAAATATTCCATTTATGATTAAGTTTTAGTTTCAATTACGAATGACAAAGATAAAACAATCCTCGGATAGATAGCTATCTTGGGCTAAGTTTTCTCTTTTTTCTATTTTTTACTACTCCGTTAAGTACTACTGTACTCAATATTAATAATGCTCCAATATAAAACTCTGGAGTCATTTTTTCGCTATCTTTAAATATTGCTACTGCTAATAATATACCATATAGAGGCTCTAAATTTATCGTCAGCATTACAGTAAATGGACTTAAATGACGCATAACATAAACTGATCCTAAAAAAGCAAAAGCAGTACAAACAGTCCCTAAAAGTAATAACCACATCCAATCACTTACACTTACCTCAAAGAAAGACGGTGTAAACCCTCCTGTACACAGCAGAAACAATGTCAAAACTAACAATCCACCTGCCATCTCATAGAATGTAATGACAGGAGCTTCTGAATGTACAATCAACTTGCTGTTAATAATTGAAAACATAGCTGATAAACATGCAGCTATTAGTGCTAATAAGATACCTTCTATATATTCACTACTAACACTAAAAATAAGAGTTAAAGCACAAATAACTATAAATCCAAAAAACACTTCGTAGGCTACTATTTTTCTTTTTAAAAAAATAGGTTCTAATATAGATGCAAAGAAAGCTCCTGTTGATAAACAGGCTAAAGTAATAGAGATATTAGATACTTTTATGGCTAAGAAGAATGTTAGCCAATGCAAAGCAATTACAACACCTGCTCCTAAGAATTGTATAATTCGATGCTTTGGAGCTTTTACACTCTGTTTTGTAAAAGAATAATAAACTAATAATGTAATCACTGCTATTAGAATCCTATACCATACTAAAGGGAGTGCTTCTAATGAAATTAACTGCCCTAAAATAGCAGTAAATCCCCATATAAAAACGATTATATGGAGATATATGTAACTTTTTATATTATCTGCGAGCATTTCGAAGTAAAAATATTGCTAAAATTCCAAATACAAAATTAGGAAACCATACTGCTATTAGTGGTGGAATACTAGACGCTTCTGCTAGAGTCCCAAATATCTTATCAAAAAAGACATAAATAAATGCTAATGCAATACCTATGGCTAAGTTTATTCCCATCCCACCTCTTCTTTTCATCGATGATACAGACACTGCTATAATCGTCAAAATAAATGCTGAAACTGGAACACTATACTTTTTATATAATACAACTAAATAGATATTAATATTAGACGACCCTCTCATCTGCTCTTTCTCAATAAAACGTTTTAACGGACCTAACTGCATAGTTTCAGCAGCGTATACTACGGGCGTTAAATCATCTATTTCGAAGTCTAACTTCATTTCTTTCTGTTCTGCTTTTTCGAATGTATCTTCACTTTTACCCACCTCACGTCTAAAATAATCAAATAACGTATATGTACTAGTCTCAGGATTCCAAACAATTCTGTTAGCAGTCATCTTAGCAACTAACTTATTTCCATCAAATTCTTCATAAGAAAAGTTATACCCTGTCTTAGAATTATAGTTAAAGTTACTCACATAGATAAACTCATTCTGACTAATCTGCCTAAAGACATTCTGGCTCTCCCGTACTTCATCACTCTTCATATATTTATACCTAAAATCATTAAACCCCTGACTAGCACCAGGAACTATAAAAATAGACATAATTAAAGCAAAAATTGAAACAAATGTAGCTCCAACAATATACGGTCTTAAAAATCGTGTAAATGAAATACCTGAACTTAGTATTGCTACGATTTCAGTATTATTTGCCAACTTTGATGTAAACCAAATAATCGAAATAAATAGCATAATAGGAAACAACATATTAGCAAAATAGATTGTAAAATCTAAATAATACACCAATACTGCTGGTAATGGAACTTTATTGGCTAATATCTTGTTTATTTTTTCAGAAACATCAATAATGATCCCTATAGGTACAAAAAGTAATAACAATACAAAGAATGTTGCTAAGTACCTTTTAAGTATATACCAATCTAAAATTTTCATATAATTACTATTAGATGCTTCTTATGTTTTTTAATTAAGGTCTATAGACGGTTATCCATTTGTTTCACCATCTTATTCTTCCATTCTGTAAAAGTACCTGCCAAGATCTGACGACGAGCCTCGCGTACTAACCATAAATAGAAACCTAAGTTGTGTATAGTAGCGATTTGCTTTCCTAGAGATTCGTTAGCTGCAAATAAGTGACGTAAATAAGCCTTAGAATATTCTGTATCTACCCAAGTATATCCATTTTCATCTATAGGTGAGAAGTCATCCTCCCACTTCTTATTCTTCATATTCATAGATCCGTGAGCTGTAAATAACATACCATTACGTGCATTACGTGTAGGCATTACACAGTCAAACATATCTACTCCTAAAGCAATATTCTCTAAGATATTAATAGGAGTACCTACACCCATTAAATAACGAGGCTTATCCTGTGGCAAAATATTAGTTACCAACTCAGTCATCGCATACATCTCCTCTGCTGGTTCCCCTACAGATAGTCCTCCGATAGCGTTACCTTCTGCCCCGATATTAGCGATATACTCTGCTGATTGTTCTCTTAAATCTTTAAATGTACTTCCCTGTACGATAGGGAATAATGATTGTGAATATCCATACATCGCTGGCACTTTATTAAAATGATCCACACATCTGTCTAACCATCTGTGTGTACGGTGCATAGATCTTCTAGCATAATGATAATCACAAGGATAAGGAGTACACTCATCAAAAGCCATAATAATATCAGCTCCGATAGTACGCTGTACTTCCATCACACTCTCTGGTGAGAAGAAATGGTATGATCCATCGATATGTGATTTAAACTTTACACCCTCTTCTTTAATCTTTCTATTAGAAGACAAAGAATACACTTGAAATCCTCCACTATCTGTTAAGATATTGCGATCCCAGTTCATAAACTTATGTAATCCTCCTGCTTGCTTAAGAATCTCCATTTTAGGTCTTAAGTACAGGTGGTACGTATTCCCAAGAATAATATCTGGATTAACTTCTTCTTTTAACTCACGTTGGTGAACTCCTTTAACTGAAGCTACAGTTCCAACTGGCATAAAAATTGGCGTTTCTATAACACCGTGATCAAGCGTAATCTTCCCGGCACGTGCACGCGAAGCTGCGTCTGTATGTAATAACTCAAATTTCATAGTAACTATTTACAACTGGCAAAGATAAAGCAAATCTACAGATGCTTATACTTTTTAATATTTTTTTCTATAATCCAACGCCTCTTATCCCCTACTGCACTTTTCGTCTAAGGATTAACCAGATAACGATAGGCGCTCCGAAGATAGAGGTCACAGCATTTATAGGCAGTAAGAACTGTTCTCCTTTAATCTGTGTTAGCATATCACAGATAAGCATTAATATTCCTCCTAACAATGCTGTGCTGATAATCAAATAACGGTGACTACTCACCTTTAATAATAATCTAGCGATATGAGGTACAGCTAATCCTATAAAAGCAATAGGCCCTACGAACGCTGTAGACACCCCTGCTAATAGACTTGTCACTAAGATAATCAGATTGCGAGCGGTCTTGACATTCACCCCCATAGATGAGGCATAATTATCTCCTAATAGCATCGCATCTAATGAGCGTATTAATAATAAACTCCCTAATATCCCCATAAAAACAACAATAGCAAATAAGATGATTACATCCCAACTCACATTACCCAAACTACCCAATGACCAAAAGGCAAAACGCTTTAACTGTTCCGCTGAACTAAAATAGGTCAATATACTCACGATTGCATTAGCAAAACTACCGAACATCAGCCCGACGATAAGCACCGTCACTGTATTTTGTACAGAATTAGAAACTAACAACACTAGAAATAACAAACCTAAACTCCCTAACACTGATACTAACGCTATGCCATAAGAAGACGTAAATGCTGATACAAAAGCAGTAGGTAGAAATGCTGTCCCTAAGATTAAAATAGCTACTCCTAAACTAGCTCCAGAACTAATTCCTAATACATAGCTCTCTGCCATCGGGTTTCTAAACAAGGTCTGCATGAGCAGCCCACTAATAGATAACGCCACACCTACTAACACAGCTACAATCGCTTTAGGCAATCTATAATTTAGAATAATATAGCGCCAAGTCTCCTTTACATCAACTTCTCCAGTAAGTACTTCTACTATTTTAGCAAATGGTATATGGATACTCCCAACAGAAATATTAAATATAAACAACAATCCTAGCAGAATGACTAGACTACTTATAATTATCTTTTTATTCATACTTATTTTAACTGTTCAAAAAACACAGGCACATAGTTAGTCATTAAAACCTCAGGATGAAGAATATAGATCAAATCCTTTAAAATCAAATCTGGTCTTGTAGGCCCTAACTCATAGAATATACTCCCTCCTGTAGCTCCTTTACGCGGGGCGAACGAATAAACATTCTTATGCTTAAACGCACTGAACTTAGTATAGTGTGGGTTCGCTTTTTCTAATTCTCCTAAAGACTCATACTGAGCAGGGTTAATCCAGAACGAAGCATCTACTGCCTTGTCCAGTACAGTCTCATAAGATAGCGACAGACTCCCTGTCCCCTCAGTATCTTTCCATAGATAATCCGCCTTAGCATCTCTGAAGTACACTGCCATCCAGCTCTGTCCTTGTGGAGTATACCACACGTCTTGATACATCGCACCACTCATTACAGTAGGATAGTTCTTCACATCTTTCACTAAAGCTAGCGCTTGGTTATAGTCATTTACTACCTTTTCAAAGAATAACTTTGCTTCTTTCTCTTTTCCATATAAAGCTCCGAATAGTTTAATCCATTCTGCTTTCCCCAGTGGACTCTGTTCTACCCAGTCCCCATTATAAATAACTGGTATACCACTTTTAGCTAATGTATTTAACGCAGCATTAAACCCATCCATCGCAAAAGCTACAATAGCATTAGGACTCATGTCTAATACTAACTCTGTATTTAACTGTTCATTCTGTCCTAATTCCTTAACCTGTCCCTCATCTATAGCCTTACGGATAGAAGGCGAAGACACATAGTTAAGCCCTGGAAACCCCTTAAGCGTATGCTCTTCTTCTAATATAACTAATGAAGGTAGATGTGTAGTAGAAGTCACCGCGATAGATGCGATAGGTACTTTTACAGCAGGTAGTGTCTTTAGCGAATCTGGTATAGCGCCCGCAGACTCTTTATATAGTACATATTTAAACGTTCTATCTGCTCCTACCCAAGCTTGCTTCACATCCACCACAGTATATTGTCCATAATCTCTAATGGATAATCCCTGTGCATACTCGATACTATTGACTGTCTGAGAAGAGACAGTGATCTCCTCTTTCTCTTTCTTACAAGAAACAAATCCACTTACAACAAAAAAACAAATAGAATAGAACTTCCAGTTTTTCATAATTTCACTATTGGTTATCTTACAAAAATAGAATAATAATAAACAATAAAAACACAAATCCCATTAGACATCTACACAACATATAACATTATCATAAACGACTATTTACAGTAAAGCATAGGAATTAATCAAAAACTTATTTACTTTTATATTATGTTTGTACCTATAGATAACTATAAATGAAGAAAAAAACATCTATTAAAACCTTATTTTTCTTTGGGATTTTAATACTAGGAGCAGTGATTGCCTTTATCGCTATGCCTACTAAAAAGAAGACATTACCTACTGTAAAACAAACCGAGTATGGTACTTACAGCAGTCCAGAAGTAGCATATCAAGAATGTCAAAAGCTACTTAATCAATTGTCTAGTGATCTTAATAAAGGTCTTAAGTCTAATCAAACAAAGTAACACCATGAACAATATTATAAAAACAATATTCATATTTTTATTTACTTTAAGTACTCCCAATATTGCAATGGCTCAAGAAGAGTTTGCCGCTTTTGAGAAAAACAAACAAGTAAATAGTGTAGTTGTCAATCAAAAAATGTTTGAGATGATGGCTAATGTTAAAGTTGAAGCTAGCAATGATGAAGAGAAAGCATATCTTAACTTAATTAAGAAATTAACTTCATTAAAAGTATTTAATACTTCTTCTAATGCAGTAAAAGCAGACATGAAATCTGCTGTTTCTAAATATGTGAGCTCTGCTTCTCTAAAAGAATTGTCAAACAATAAAGATAGTGAATCAACAGTAACCATCTATGTAGATCAGAATGGTTCTTCTAATAATGTCAGCAAACTTCTGATGTTCAATGAAGCTGCTAATGATAATAAAGAGAATATCGTAATGATTATAACTGGTCAATTCTCTATTAAAGAATTATCAGCATTAACAACTAAAATGAACTTACCTTTAGGTAATACACTTAATAAAATAAAATAGTTGATTGATTCAATTATTTTAAGGTATAAAAAAAGCAGAGTTTATATAAACTCTGCTTTTTTTGTGACCCGACTGGGGCTCGAACCCAGGACCCCAACATTAAAAGTGTTGTGCTCTACCAACTGAGCTATCGAGTCATTGATTAACTATACGTTTCTCAATTGCTATGCAAAGGTAACCCATTTTTTATTTCTCACAAACTTCTAATATTCTTTTTCTTCAATAAAAAACCACACCTATCATAACCTTCACGAAATGAACAAATAGCGACTTAAAAAATTATATATATTTCTATTTGTTCATCCCTTCATTAGACCTTATCTTTCTTCACACCTCTAATCTTAGAGAATATAGGGTATCAAATACAAATAAAGACTTCTCTTTTCAGACCTATTAGTACTCCTTATAAGCAAAAATAGACATAGCTCACTTACGGCTAAAAAGTCTATCTTAACTTTAGTCATTCACTTTCTATTTATTATAATTAAACTCCATATATTTATCTTTCTATTTTATCTCTAAATTTAGAAATCATTGATATTAATCCGAACAAGGATGACATACCTTTCCTAAAGGAAAAAGACCACTTTTAGCAATTTCTACTAATGTTGTTTTATATGATAGTATAGTGGCAACATTATAAGTCCATAGTGACTCCATTAAAACGAACTTTTTAATGGACTCACTATGGACTCACTCAAACCAAAACAGCATAAAAGTACTTAGAATACACTACTGATATCTAAATCGAATTTAAAAAAAACAATTGACCTAAAAGATTAGTCTAAGTGATATAAAAAACATTAACTTTCAACACTTTACAATTATACTAATTATAAACATATTATTTCTACTACCCCCCTTATATTTTATTTTACTTTCTAAATTTCTTCACGTAGTAGAATTAATGTACCTATGATTAATTTGAATACTTAGACTCTTATAGTTTATTAATAGAATGATAATATGGAATTTAAAAAAATAAAGATCACTTCACAGAGTAAATAATCAAATAAAAAACATTTTTTTTTATCCTCTAATATTCACTACATACCGTAAAAATGAGCAATCTAGGCTTCTGAACCTAGATTGCTTATTTGAGCACACGAATAAGATGACAATTATCATTTTAAATGTTAAATATATTCTATACTTTAGTGTTAAAATAACAAAAATAAACATATTATGACTTTGCAAAATCTACCTCTTTACAATTTTAACAATGGTACATTTATGATTATCATATTTGGACTAGTGTGTGTTGGATTAGTTATTGCTCTATTCTTAATGATGGGGCCATCTAAGAAAAAAGACGAAAATAGCGATGAAACAAATCAAGAGTAAAAAAAAGAGCTGTCACTACTAGTAGATGACAGCTCTTCTTTTTTATAACTAGTTTACCTTAAGTAATACTAAACTAAAAATGACCACTCTACAGTGATCATCCATATACTTTATCTTCAATTTAAGATTATGTGACCAAAATGGGATTCGAACCCATACGTCTTGCGACACCACCCCCTCAAGATGGCGAGTCTACCAATTCCTCCACATGGCCCAATATAGTATTGTCAAACACCAATACTCTCTATAAAAGTAAAGCTTTTAAACTAAATTACATAAAGAGCAAAAAAAAGCCATCCTAAAAGGATAGCTTTGTGACCCGACTGGGGCTCGAACCCAGGACCCCAACATTAAAAGTGTTGTGCTCTACCAACTGAGCTATCGAGTCAGATATCATTATTCGAAATAGATCTTTTATTCTTGTGACCCGACTGGGGCTCGAACCCAGGACCCCAACATTAAAAGTGTTGTGCTCTACCAACTGAGCTATCGAGTCAATTTATTTCTAAATGATATCTTGTATGTCTTATTCTTTGTGACCCGACTGGGGCTCGAACCCAGGACCCCAACATTAAAAGTGTTGTGCTCTACCAACTGAGCTATCGAGTCTGCAATTTTGAAAGTAAAACTTTAAGTCTTATAGTGACCCGACTGGGGCTCGAACCCAGGACCCCAACATTAAAAGTGTTGTGCTCTACCAACTGAGCTATCGAGTCATTATTTCAATTCCTTATTGCGGGTGCAAATATAGGAGCTTTTTTTAAAAATCCGATACAAAATTGTTTTATTTTTGCCTTTGATTTTCGAACAACTTCTAACACACTAATAAACAACCGCTTGTTTTATGAAAAAAATAATACTTTTAGGCTATATGGGTTCTGGCAAGTCAACAATAGGTAAAATACTTGCAGAACAATTAAGCTTAGATTTTTTAGATCTGGACCTAGAAATAGAGAAAAAACATCAAATGTCAGTTTCAACAATATTCAAAATGAAAGGTGAAATCTATTTTAGGAAGCAAGAGCACCTTTTGCTACGCGAAATAATAGATACAAAAGACAATTTTATACTAAGTCTAGGTGGTGGCACTCCGTGTTATGCAAATAATCATTTAGCTCTTCAGCAAGATGATGTACAATCATTCTACCTAAAAGGATCAATTAAGACACTAACAGATCGTCTAGAAAAAGAAAAAGAGCACCGCCCTCTTCTTAATCAGAATTCAGACGACACTCTTGAAATTTTTATTGCTAAGCATTTGTTTGATCGTAGCTATTTCTACCACCAAGCTAAAAACATAATTACAATAGATAATAAAACACCTGAGCAAATCACTCAAGAAATTGTACAGCTTTTAAACTAACTTAAATAAGCATATTCCTCATCACCATCAAAAACAACTTGGATATGCTCTAATAAAGATGTAGATAATGATATCCCTTTAAAGTCTGCCTTAACGGGATATTTTTTATGATTTCGATCTACTAATACAGCTGTCTTTAATTTCTTTAAGGGTACATCTAAGAAATGCTTCACTCCATATATAAGAGTAGCTCCCGAATTTAAAACATCATCCACTAATACTACAGATTTATTAGCATAAGCAGTACTTTCTAATGAAGTCTCTATTGGATTAATCGGATTCTGTTTATCTATACGCACTTCACATAAGATAACTTTTATAGAAGATATCTCTTGTAGTGCCTCACTAATTTTTTGAGCGAATGTATATCCACTATTAGCTACACCTGCTATTACTATCTCTTCTTCATTAATATAAGTCTCATAGATCTGGTAAGCGATACGCTTAGTCGTGAACTTGATTTGTTCTTTGGTTAAAATGATTTTTTTAGTCATGTTGTTTATTAATTATAAAAAATAACTCTCTTCCTGTGCGAGGCTTGATTGAGTTATGTGCAGTTTCTAATATCTTGACCTCAAACTTGTCCTTAAACAAGTCTAAGTACTCTTCTTTACTTCCACCAAAAGGAGGTGTGCCTTGATTAAATTGACAGTCAAATAAAACTCCAACTAACTTACCACCTGGTTTTAATAAATCATACATCTTGTTTACATAATCTGTTCTATTAGCAATAGGCAATGAGCAGAAAAACGTTTGTTCAATAATAAGGTCATATTCCCCTTCATGTTCAAAGAAATCCCCCAAAACAACATCTCCGTAAGGAAAATCGCTCATCAAGCCATAAGCTTCTAACGCAGCTACAATAGTAAAGTCTACCCCAGTAATATTAGTAAAACCCTCTTTATATAAATACATAAATTCATGTCCATGTCCTATACCTGGCACTAGAATATCAAGTTTCTTATTTGTCAATTGATCAATGTATTCTTTTATAGGCATAGTGATACTCCCTGCGTTCCACTGAGCTTCATCATTAGTATACTTCTGCTCCCAAAAATCCTTATCAAACATCTGATTTATCCTCTTTAGTTACCTTATTTATCTCAGTACTCTCCTCTCCATCAACTACATCCTGATCCTCGTAATCGTGAAAGTCATCAATATCTCTTCTATCTTTTTTAGTTGGTCGTCCAGTTCCTTTAGCTCTATAATACTCTTTAGATAATTTCAGTAATTCTAAATGTTCAAATGCTTCTGCAGGTGTCTCATCTTTTCTGTAAATATCTACTAACTTAGCTCCAACCCTATTGGGTGGGACATCTAAAACTGCAAGTCTATATACTATTTGATCTTTTCTTAGCGTTATCTTATCTGTAGCAAAAACTTCTCTTGAAGCTTTAGCCACTTGCCCATTTACAGTAATATGCCCTTTTTTACAAGCCTCTGTTGCTATATTTCTGGTTTTATAGTATCTAGTACACCATAAGTATTTATCGATTCGCATAATTTCACATTAAATTTCTCTAACAAAGTACACAAAAATAAAGTAAAATTGTATCTTGCACTACTAAAATAAGTCAAAAAATGAATAGATTATTTACAATCTTAAGTCTTACAGTCTTAGGATTAATAGCTGCCAATTGTAATAAAGATGATGGAAACGGAAATACGGTCGTTAATCTTAGAGATCGCAAAGAAGTCCGTGACGAAAATGACAAACAGATAAAAGAATATCTAGAAAAGAACTATCTAATACTTGATGGAGAGAATATTCGTTTTGACAGTCTTTCTAATCCTAATGCAACCAGCAAAATTCCTTTAATACAGGATAAGAGGATAGAAATTATATATCAAGAAATAACATCAGATAACTACGAATATGAAGCTATTAGATTATCTAATGGTAGTACTTCATTAAAGTATACTAAGCCAAAGGATTCGTTAGCTTATACTATAGCATATTTTATTGTCCCTGATGCAGTAGGTACAAAACAAGAAGGTAAAGAACACTCTATATCAACTATAGATTCTGTATTCGTCAAAACGAAATCAATCTCGTTAAAGAACGAACAGTTTACAACAAATGGTATGGGGAATTATTTCTCTTTTCCTGTTACAATTAAAGAATTTGCATATATGTCTCAAGGTAACTATCAAATGATACCTGCACAATTAAAAACTGCAGAGAGACAAATACTTACAAAAGTAAAAACTGCAACTGGTGTCAAAACTAGTTCAGATGGAACACCTATATATGACAAAGGTTCTGCTGGTAGAATCATTGCATTTATTCCTTCAGGAGTAGGTTATTTTAATGCAGGTTTTGGAAGTAAGTTAAAAGCTTACCAACCTCATATCATAGACATGACATTAGTAAGTAGAAAAGAACGTGATCACGATGGAGATGGTATCCTATCTAAATATGAAGCCAAAAAAGTTATTGAAAAATCACTACAATTAGGAAGAGCTCTTACGGATCAAGAAATATTAGATTTAAAACTAACTATTAAAGATTACTTCGGGTTTGACACTGATGAAGATGGTAGACCTAACTTCCTTGATGATGATGATGATGGTGATGGAGTGTTAACTAAGGTAGAATTACAATATAAGGATGCTAATAATAAAAAAGCATATTATCCTTATTCTCATTCAGAACTTTTAAAACCTTGTGGAACAACCTATAGATACCTTGATAGATCTTGTTTCCCTGATATAGATAAAGAAGGTTTCCCTGATTGGTCAAAAGCAGGAAAGAAATAAATAGATTTATTTATAAGTATACAAAACGAGAGAGTAGTTTTTACTCTCTCGTTTTTTTTGCTTTCATTTCACTTAAACTATAATAATTCAGTATTTTTATATTAAGATAAATGCTTAATTACTTATGAAAAAGTTCATTACACTACTTCTTCTTATTATTAGTCTTACTGTTTTAGGACAAGATAAGATCTACTACGATGCTAACTGGAACGAGACAACTAGTGCGGACTACATCTATTACAGGCCATTGCCTTTAAAGAAAGTTGGCGATCTTCTATATATCCAAGACTACTTCAGAGACGGTCAACTACAGTATCAAGGGTATGCGTATTCTGATGATGAGAATGCACGTGTAGGTGATGCCTATTGGTACACAAAAGAAGGATATGACTCTTCTACAGCTAACTATGAGAACCTTACGGATACAAAGGAATTAACTTACTATTATCCTGATGGAAAGGAATGGAAGAAGATACTTTATAATAAAAAAGGAGAGAAACAATTAGAAACTATCTTTATCGACGGAAAGAAACCAATAGTAGGTGAATACTATAACGAAGACTATTATGGTACATTTATCTATCGCAAATTCAGAGATGATTACTATTCTACTAAAAGAAATAGACATATAGAAAAAGACAGTATTAAGCTAAAAAATCAGAAGAAATACCTGCCAAATGACATCCTAAACTACAGCGAGATAGTCTATTGGTCAAATGGCAATAAAGCAAAAGAAGCAACTTATACAAAGACACAATATAGCCCAAAAGTCAGTACTACTTTTTGGAATGATAAAGGCAATGTACTAAGTCAGATGAAAGAAGATTATAATAATCCTAAAGGCACTGCTACGTATAAATATTACACCAAATTTGGTATCGCTCAATCAGTAAAAGTGAAAGACGAAAACCTCCCTAAAGACAACAAATGGAGCCAACAAAAAACGACTTACTACCCTAATGGCAAAGTGAAAGAAATAAACAGAAGTACTTGGAAGAATACAGAGATATACTCTTATGATGAAAAAGAAAAAGAAAGCATTCAATTACTAGACAAAGACAGAAAACCTTATGATGGCTTCTTCACAGATACAATAAGCAATAAAGTCACTTACTTCCAAATGGTCAAAGGACAAAGAGTAGGCAAAATAATCACTAAAAACGTTGAAAGCGACACTATCGTAGCTAAAGGAGTCTTTAAAGACAATAAAGCTTATGAAGGCACCTTTTACAACTTAGATGAGAAAAAGACACTGTCTACTTATAAAAACTTTTTAAAAGATGGTAAGCAAACTATTTTCACAAACTACTATGCTGATATCCCTGAAGAAATGTATGAGATGAAACAAGGGACAAGAGATGGTTATAAAAAAACATATAAAGAGGGAGTTCTATTGACTGACGAGATCTACAAGAATGGAGTACCTATAAATGGCACTTTGATAGACGATTCTACTAAAAGGATTTATAAGAACGCAGAATTACAATCTATTGAGTATTATGACACTGTTTATATAAACAACTTAGATAAACCTCTATATATCGCATACTTTGTAAACAACCAATTAGATAAAGTGATCTATAACGCATTTCATATAACATCTGACCCACAACAAAGGTACACAGGAACTTATAAAGATAATAAGCCTTATAATGGCTACTTTATTAGTGAAAATATTATCATTGATAGAATACATTTAATAGATTACTACGTCGATGGAATACTTCTATATCAATATAGTTTTGATTTAGTAAAACAAAGTGATTTAAGTCATTACATTGAATACAACCGAAAGTCAACTTTTAAAAACGGAAAAATAACTGATGGTTATCGTTATATAAACAATCAAGACCTTGTCGGAATACTTCTTGTTCCACAATATATAAATAGTAAAATTATCAGTATTGACATCAATCTATTTGATATGCATTTCTTTAAAAAGATTATCTATCAATTGAAAGATAATGAAGTTATAATTCAAGACTTTGAATCTCCATCTTACATTAAAATAAAGAGTAATGGAGAATACTTAGTTCCTGAAATATATGATAACAACAATCTTGTTTTAAACGACAACCTAATTGCTAATGACCCAACAGCTAAATCAAGATCAACATACTATATAGAAGGCGATACTGTCAAAAGCAACATAATCAAGTTCACTAATAAAACATATTATACCACTGATGATCAGGGAGAAGAAACAGAACCTATCTCTTCTACTATGACAGATATGTTTTATAAATTTCCAAGAACTTCAAAAATATCTACTGAAGAATACTTTGACTCAGTAATAGATATTTTTGACTACCTAATCAACCCAAAAGAAGGTTCAGAGGAAGAAGAAATCATAGAAAAAACAACTAAGATGTATTCTATATTCAAAACAAATACTAATGAATTAAATGCTATTGGTTTTTTACTATACGACGAACAAGATAAACCAATTGAAGGAACATTAATAACCAAAACACTTGCTGGATATCAAGTCAAGTTCTACGTAGAGGGAAGACTAAAAAAAACTGCTATATACAAAACAGTGGATGAGTTTAAAGATCATAAGCTATTTACAGAACTACAAACAATATACAGTCAAAATCAACACTAAAAAAAGCAGGCTATTCAATCTCTTGAATAGCCTGCTTTATATTTATAAAGTAAGTAACCTTACTTCTTATTTTTTACGTTTGATAACTGCTTGTGCCTTCTCAATGATAGCTGCTGCATTTAAACCGTATTTTTCCATTAATTCTTCTGGAGTACCTGATTCACCGAAAGTATCTTGTACTGCTACATATTCTTGTGGTAATGGATTGTTTAAAGCTAATACTCTAGATACGCTTTCTCCAAGCCCCCCTAAGAAGTTATGCTCTTCAGCTGTAACGATACATCCTGTTTTAGCTACTGATTTTAAGATAGCTTCCTCATCAAGAGGTTTGATAGTATGGATATTAATCACCTCTGCAGAGATTCCTTTCGCTTCTAATTCTTCAGCAGCGATTAAAGCTTCCCATACTAAGTGTCCAGTTGCAACGATAGTAACATCAGTTCCTTCGTTTAACATAATTGCTTTACCAATAACGAACTTCTCATCAGCAGGCATAAAGTTAGGCACTACTGGACGTCCGAATCTTAAATAAACAGGTCCTTCGTACTCAGCGATAGCTAATGTAGCCGCTTTCGTTTGGTTATAATCACAAGTATTGATTACAGTCATATTAGGAAGCATCTTCATTAATCCGATATCTTCTAAGATCTGGTGCGTAGCACCATCTTCTCCTAGAGTCAATCCAGCGTGAGAAGCACATATCTTAACATTCTTCTCAGAGTAAGCTACTGACTGACGGATTTGATCATAAACACGTCCTGTAGAGAAGTTAGCAAATGTACCTGTAAAAGGTATTTTACCTCCGATAGTCATACCAGCTGCAATACCAATCATATTTGCTTCAGCAATACCGATTTGGAAGAAACGTTCTGGGTGATTCTTTTTAAAATCATCCATCTTTAATGAACCGATCAAGTCAGCACATAAAGCTACTACATTCTCATTCTTTTGTCCTAATTCAGTAAGTCCAGCACCGAATCCTGAACGTGTATCTTTACTTCCTGTATTTGTATATTTTTTCATTTGATTCAAGTTTAGTCGATTAATAATCTCCGAAAGAAGATTCTGGATTTTGTTTGAAAGCTTCTTCTAATTGTGCATCACTAGGAGCCTTACCATGCCAAGCATGTGTATTCATCATGAAGTCTACTCCATTCCCCATCTCAGTGTGTAGTAACACACATACAGGTTTTCCTTTTCCTGATTTAGCTTTTGCTTCTTCATATCCAGCAACGATTGAATCTATATCATTACCTTTTGCTATTTCGATTACTTCCCAATCAAATGCTTCAAACTTAGCCTTTACAGAACCTAAGTTTAATACATCATCAGTAGAACCATCGATTTGTTTACCATTTAAATCTACAGTAGCGATTACGTTATCTACTTTCTTAGCAGATGCATACATAATAGCTTCCCAGTTTTGTCCTTCTTGTAACTCACCGTCTCCCATAAGAACATAAACAAGATGGTTATCTTTATTTAATTTCTTAGCTTGAGCAGCTCCTAATGCTACAGATAACCCTTGCCCTAATGAACCAGATGCCATACGCACTCCTGGTAAATTATCATGCGTACATGGATGTCCTTGTAAACGTGTATTGATTTTTCTGAAAGTAGCAAGTTCACTTACTGGAAAATATCCACTACGTGCTAATACGCTATAAAATACTGGTGAAATATGTCCATTAGATAAGAAGAAGATATCTTCATCTGTACCGTCCATATTAAACCCTTCTTTTCTATCCATTAACTTTTGATACAAAGTCACTAAGAATTCTGCACAGCCTAAAGATCCTCCTGGATGCCCAGAACTTACAGCATGTACCATTCTAAGAATATCTCTTCTTACTTGTGTAGTTAACTCTGTTAATTGTTGTGTGTTTGGTTTCATTATTTTTTCAATAAAAAATTTACACACAAATATAAGATTATTTTACCGTATTCAATGTCTTTTTGCGACACGAATAAGTGATACCACTACAGATATTAGGTGTACTACTAAAGTGATCTTAACTATAGATTATTATTCCTCAACACTTAGACAATAAACCAAAGTCAAAAACAAAATAAATAAACTTTGATAATTAGCAGTACATTAACTCCACCTCTTTCACATTTCATCCTATTTGACTACTTTTAATCCAGAATTAACGATAGACAGATAAACGAAAAGAAATTATATAAGATAGAGCTATGGAGTAGAATTATCTTGTAGTATTTGGCTAACACTAATTCTAGATTTAACCCACTATGATTATATTATAATGACCATGTCTACACCAATTCTAAAAACAGAGAACTTAACAATAGGTTATCCTATAAAAAAAGGAGCTAATAAAATAGTACAACAACAGCTGAATATCAATTTAAGACAAGGTACTCTGACTTCGCTATTAGGAATAAATGGAATAGGTAAATCTACTTTACTGCGAAGTATCTCCTCTAATCAAGAACTAATAGCGGGTAAAGTATATGTGAATAATCAAGAGATAAAGGAGTATTCTAAAGCTAAATTAGCAACGCTAATCAGCATAGTACTTACAGAGAAAATACCATTATCAGAGTTAACAGTTCGCGAACTTATACAAATAGGAAGAACACCATATCTTAACTACTATAGTACATTAAGTGAGCAAGATAACGCATTAGTTAATAAAGCCATCTCACTAACAGAAATAGAAGACCTGGCTCATAGACAGATTAGCCAACTTAGTGATGGTCAACTTCAGCGAGTACTTATAGCAAGAGCTATCGCTCAGGATACACCGATCATCATACTAGACGAACCTTCTAATCACTTAGATCTACATCATAAAGTCGCCTTGTTTAGACTACTGCATAGATTAGCTCATCAAGAGAATAAAGCTATCCTATTCTCTTGTCATGATATGGACTTAGCCATAGCGTTTAGTGATGATATCATCGTCCTAAAAAAAGATTATAATATACAGGACTGTACAGAAACACTAATAAACCAAGGAGTATTTGATAACTTCTTCGAAGATGATAATTTAGTGTTTAATAGGGAACAGAAGCGCTTTATTCTTTCGGCTGAGTAGTACAGGTATGTCTCTTATTCTTTAAGACATTCTCTATCGTCCACTGTACTTGTTGTTCAAATTTATCTTGACGATACGCACAGTTTTCCACAGTGCATATTTTACACGAGAATGGCTTACAGTCATCCATGTGCACAAATAACTCTAACTCGGTACCGAACTTTTCTATAATCTCTTTCTCTAGTATCTCTACTTCTTTATGCCCTTCTACGATATTAAAATACCAAGGAATAGTCATGTGACAATCAAAATGGAGTACTGCGCCATACTTAATAATACGCAGGTTATGCAAGTCTATCCAGTTAGCACGTCTATGTGCTTGAAGATAGTCTACTACTTCCTGAAGTAACATTTCGTCAGTCTCATCCATAATACCTGATATAGCACCTCTAACAATACGATACCCTGTCACGATAATGATCCCTGCGAAAAGTAAAGCTACTCCACTATCTAACCATCCATAACCAGTAAAGTATAATAATATAAGTCCTATAATAATACCAATAGTAGAATAGGTATCTGACTGTAAGTGTCTACCACTAGCTACTAAGGCAAGTGATTTGTTCGTTTTCCCTTTCTTGATAGCATACCATCCTAGCACATAATTAACGATAGCTGTGATAGCGACTAAGATAATACCATAATCTAGTTTACCTACAGGTTGAGGATTGAGTAGGTTTCTAATCGCTTCAAAGATAATAACTACCCCTGCTAGTATGATCATCCCTCCTTCTACAGTAGCAGAGATAAACTCTACTTTACCATGTCCATAAGGGTGATTTCGATCTCGTGGTAAAGCAGATAGATATAGACTATATAGCCCTACGAAACCACTGATTACATTAATCACACTCTCTAGAGCATCTGTCAAGATAGCCACAGAATGTGTTAATGACCAAGCAACTATTTTAATAACAAATAATAATACACCTACTACGGCTACTATCTTTTGAAATTGATAATTTTCTTTTGCTTTAGTATTCATACCTGCTTAGATTAAAATTGATCTACTTCTTTTACTTCACCTACTTTCAGTCCTTCTAATGATACATTACCTATACGAACACGCACTAATCTTAATGTCGCATAACCTACATAGGCTGTCATCTTTCTAACTTGTCTAAACTTTCCTTCTGTCAGAATGATACGCACCCAACTAGTCGGACCATGTCTCTCATCTCTAATACGTCTACCCTCGCCTATCCAGTCTGGCAATTTATCCAGTTTATCAACTACACAAGGTTTAGTCATATACTTCTCACCTTTCACACCTATCAGTACTCCATTTCGCATCTGCTCGACTGCTTCTTCAGTGATATCACCATCTACCTGAGCATAGTACTCTTTCTCATAATGAGCACTTCTTACACGCTCACTCATCACACCGTCAGTAGTCAAAAACAACAGTCCTTCTGAGTTCTCATCTAATCGACCGATAGCCATCGTTCTTTCTGGAAAATCAAACAACTCTCCTAGTTTATGCTTGGTTCTCTTCTTCTCGTAAATGAATTGACTAATGTATCCGTGTGGCTTATATAATAAGAAATGTCTATGTGTAGATTCCATCTTTTAGTATTTCTAGAATGATTGTTTCTGAGCACAAAGTTACTTATTATATACTCTTGGGTTATTAGGATTTGATTATAATTTAATCTACTTATTATTAATCTCCTATTCTACTGTTATTTATCTGAGTCAGTACTCTTCTTCTCAGTAAAAAAAGCATCTAAAGCATTTATATATCGCTCGCCATGTGTCTTATCTGACAATGCTTGAAATCCCTGAAGATGTCCTCCTTTATACAAAACTACTTCACTCTTAGGATTAAGATATTTAGCTCTATAACTATCATTCGGAGAGGTTAATCCATCTCTATCTCCAGCGAAATATAACACAGGCAAAGTTAACTTACTTAGTGCTAACTCATAGTGAGAAGCACTACTAGGTAAGGTATATATTTTCTCTAAATGTTGTTTTAACTTATCTACGATATCTTGTGGGCTATAAACAAATCCTTCTGCTATTAAAAAATCGTATTTATAATCTGTATATAATAATGTACTAGCTATAGTCCCAATAGATAATGCCCATACACCGACAGGCTGAGTAAACCTCTTCTGGCTATACTCTACTACTGCTCTTAAATCTGTAACAAATTCATCATAATAAAGTTGTGTCTCTTTCATCTCAAAAGCTTGGCTTTCGCCAAAACCTCTATAATCAAACATCACAACAGTATAACCACGTTTTGCCACTTCTAATACTTGTCTTACATAATAGGACATATTTCCAGCATCTCCATATGCTAATACCAACACTTTCTTTACATCTTTATCCTTAGGAGGAAAACATATCCAAGACTTGAGTTTATAATTATCAGGTGTAACTATCTCTGTTGCTTCAAAATTAATAGTCGAATTAGCAGGATGATCTACATACTCCTTTATAGGCTCTATCGCCCAAGTCGCACAACTAAACAACATTACTAACACAGATATATAAAGTTTCATCTTCCTTTCTATTTATTACTTCACTCAAATATACAATAATACCTCACTTCATATGTATCTCTTGTCTTTAAAATTCACTACTCTAATTATTATTATTCTATATGATAAAGTGAATAAATACAGCTATATTAGGACGAGACATAGATAAAACTATGATAGCACAATGATGAAATAATGATAGCATAATGGTCGCATCAAAAAAGGGCAAAACTATGCGACCATTATGCGACCATCCTAAAAAAATCCCATTTTACTAAGAATAAAGAGCATTTAGAGCACCTTTAATATGTTTGAATAATAAATGATATTATATTTAAAAACAGTTGTTTCAATCATAAAAAGTAACTTTTAGAATAATACAGTTTGGATATTCTCTCTATTCAACTTTAAATCCCTACTTTTGTTAGACTAAAATATTATACATTATGCAACATATCATTGACCGTTTCATCAGTTATGTAACTGTTGATACTGAATCTGATTCATCATCAAACAGTTGTCCTAGTACTGAGAAACAATGGGATTTAGCTAACAAACTAGTTGAAGAATTAAAACAAATAGGTCTAGAAGACGTAACTATAGATGAGCATGCTTATATCATGGCTACATTACCTAGTAACGTTGAACACGAAGTACCTACTATTGGATTTATTTCACACTTTGATACATCTCCTGACTTTAGTGGGGCTAATGTTAAACCACAAATCATAGAAAATTATGATGGTGGTGATATCGTATTAAACAAAGAGCTAAATATCATATTATCTCCTTCTTACTTTAAAGATCTTCTTCAATATAAAGGACAAACTATCATCACTACTGATGGTACTACTTTATTAGGAGCTGATGATAAAGCAGGAATCACTGAGATAGTATCTGCTATGGAATACTTGGTCCAACACCCTGAAATCAAACATGGTAAAATCCGTATCGGATTTACACCTGATGAAGAAATCGGAAGAGGAGCTCATTTATTTGACGTTAAAAAATTTGGAGCTGAGTGGGCTTACACAATGGATGGTAGCCAAATCGGAGAATTAGAGTATGAGAACTTTAATGCAGGATATGCTAAACTTACTTTTAATGGTAAGAGTGTACACCCTGGATATGCTAAAGGAAAAATGGTTAACTCTATCCTATTAGCAAACAAGTTCATCTCTAAATTACCTAAAGATGAAGTACCTCAAAAGACTACAGGTTATGAAGGATTCTTCCACGTACATACCGTAACCGGTAGTATCGAAGAGTCTGTAGTAGAACTAATCATTCGTGACCACAATCTTAAGAAATACGAGAAACGCAAAAAAGACATCGCTAAATTAGCAGAGAAGTTTAATAAAAAACATGCTAAGAAGTTTGGTGGACCTATCGTAAACTGCGAAATAGGTGATCAATATTTTAATATGCGTGAAAAAGTAGAACCTGTAATGCATATCGTAGATATCGCTGAAGAGGCAATGAAAGAACTAGGTATTAAACCACTTATCAAAGCGATTCGCGGAGGTACTGACGGTTCTCAACTTTCTTATATGGGACTTCCATGTCCTAATATATTCGCAGGAGGGCACAACTTCCACGGAAAATATGAGTATGTACCTGTAGAAAGTATCGTAAAAGCTACTGAAGTAATCGTAAAGATTGCTGAACTTACAGCTGCTAAAAACAAATAGTCATTAAATCGATTATATTACTAAAAAAGGAGATTCGTGTGAATCTCCTTTTTTTATGTATTTAAAACAGATGACCTAAGAGTAATAGACCTTATTTTGTAGTATCAGAAGTACCTAATAAGTGTTTCTTTAGATCACTTTCTTGTTCTTTTAATTCTATTTCTACTGCTCTGCGTTTATCTCTTCCTTCTGTTTGGATACGCACTATCTCATCTATCGTATTGATAATATCTGTATTTACTTTGCGAATAGTTTCAATATCTACGATACCACGTTCTGTTTCTTGAGCAATCTTAATAGTTGAGTCTTTTAACATTTCGCTATTTCTCGTTAACAAGTCATTAGTAGCATCATTTACAGCTTGCTGTGCCCCTAAAGCTTGTTGAGAACGTGCTATTCCTAGAGTAAGTACCATCTGGTTTTTCCATAGAGGAAGGGTATTCACAATACTTGATTGCAACTTTTCCATTAGCATTAGGCTATTGTTCTGCACCATTCTAATCTGTGGCGAAGATTGTAAAATAACCATTCTAGTTAGCTTTAGATCGTGTATCTTTCTATCAAATCTCACCACTTGTTGTTCTAAATCTTTAAAGGATTGAACTTTAGAAGGATCATTTTCTAATTCTACTTCTGCTTTTAAACGTGGTAGGTCAATAGTATTTAACTCATAAAGTTTTTCATCACCTGCAGCTATATATAAAGACAATTCTTTAAAGTAATTTTTATTTTCTTCAAATAACTTATCGAACATAGCCACATCCTTCATCATTAATTTATAGTGACGTTCTAGCTGAAGTTCTATGGCATTGATATTTGTTTCAACTTTACTGTATTGTGTTTGAAGTCTAGATATCTTCTTTTTAATGCTATCAAACATTGGAAATAAGCTTTTCTTATTCGCTATTCCCTCAAAAGACTTGACATCCTCACGTAAATTAACTAAGATAGTAGACGTTTCGCCTAAATCCCTAGTTTGCACTTGTTTCAATATCTCCGTTGCAAAGGTGCTCGCTTTTAATTGACTACTAGCTCCATACTGAATAACCTGAGTTGTATTAGATAAGTCTATCGCTTTTTTATATGTTTCTATTTGCTTTAGATCTTGAGGTGAGAAATCAACATTAACTTCTGGAGCTAATGCATTCTCGGTACGCATTTGTTGAATATCTTTTTCCATAACTTTTTTTATAATAAACCTCGATTTTTTAAATCTTGAATATAGACTTCAGAGTCTACTTCTATAGTTAAGTGATTATATTTGCCTTTATTATTTAATTCATTCTCGAATGCTGTAGTGGCAGCAAGAAGTGTCGTTCTAATCTTATATTCAGCAGACTTCATCACTTCGTTATTCAGTTTAGACAACTCTATCTGATGATACTGTTGTAACATGTTCTCTATAGAATAAGCGTGTCTTTCGATAAATAAATCACTTCTATGCTGATTATTCATAGTAATTGATTTGGTCAATTGTATCATACTTGCGATACTACCTCTAACTTCTATATTGATTATCTGTAGTTGCCACTGTGTTAGATGATCTATAAAATCACTTACAGATAGCACTTCAGATATCTTCTTTCTTCTCATAAAATCAACATAATCATACTCTAGATTCCACTTGATATCAATAATAGATCTCAAATGAACTCTTCTCAAAAAGACCTTTAGATACATCGCTACTACTAATGCTCCACTTAATAAAATACAAAATAGTAAAATATCTACATACTGCACATCTCCATAGAGCCTATATAAAAAATAGCCTAATGCATATAGTCCTCCCCATAGAAAACTAGCTAAGATCAGATTTCTAATCTTACCTAATATCCCCATATAAAGCATCGCTAATGGAGGAAAGAAAAAAGGAAACAAGATAGCTAGATAACTAATCCATCCTATTTTTAGCTCCCACTGCTTAGACTGTGTTGTGAACCATCCCATTATAATAATCCCCTTCCTTTTAATACAGACAAATATACTGATGCTTCACCATCTACATCTAATACTTGATTCTCTATCATCGTAGATAATTCGTTTTCTAATGCTATACGCGCGTATTTTATTAATTCCTCTAATTTATGAATAGAACTCAGAACTTGCTCACTCTTATGATAACTATTACTAAGTTCAATATACTGAATTAAAGAGTTTTCAATAGTAGAAACATGACGTTCTAACAATAAATCTATTGAAGTTGTTTCATTAACTATAATAACCTCTATTAAGCATATTATTTCATCAACATCATCGCTAAACTTTGAATTAGTAATTTGTCGCTTAAAAACCTTTAAATTACTTAAGAAGGACTCCTTAAGAGACTTATTAGCTTTTAGATTGTTTAACTGATCCATAATTGTATAATAACTATATTCTTTCCCCTTTTCTAGATTAATATAATTCTTAAGATCTAACCGTTGAAGGTATTCAGGAATAGATATAGATAAATAAACAATATAAATATAAAAACTTATGTAGTTAAGAGCTAAGAATGAAGTAGGATTAACACCTAAGATATAAACAAATAATACAATAAATAGAAGTGCTAAATAAAGCATGCCAATAAACACTGCTGTCTGAGTCCAACGGCCAATCTTAACTTGGGAACCAAAAGCAAAAATAAAGATAGGAGTTAGTACACCTAAACTTAAAAAACTAGATACACCAACGACACCTAACAGAATAAGTGTCTGTTTAATTTCCCATACTTTATTTCGGTTAGTAAACCATCCCATTTATTAAAAATTAAAACAATACTTAAAGATATTAAAAATAAACTGTAATTAATCTATACAACAATACATTATGGGTACAAAAAAAGCCCCAACAATGTTGGGGCTTAGAAATTTATAGGTTAGGAATTATTTCCCTTTCTCCATTCTTTCTTTTAATTCAGCTAAAGCGTCGATATCACCTAAAGTTGTTCTTTCTGCAGTGTTACTTGCAGTTTCAACAGCCTTTACGTTTTTCTCTTCTTCTTCACGGAAGATAGAAGTGTGAGAAGCAACTACTCTTTTGAATTCTTTGTTGAACTCAATAATTTTGAATTCAGCAGTTTCACCTTTTTTCAACTTTTTACCGTCTTCTTTTTCTAAGTGACGAGTTGGGATGAAAGCTACAACATCATCTTCGAATACTACAGTAGCACCTTTGTCAACTAATTCAGAGATTTCTCCTGAATGCACAGTTCCAACAGCGTAAGCAGCTTCGTATTTGTCCCAAGGATTAGGAGTAGTTTGTTTGTGTCCTAAAGATAATTTACGTCCTTCAACGTCTAACTCTAATACAACTACGTCTAATTTATCTCCTACGTTAACAAATTCTGATGGGTGTTTGATTTTCTTAGTCCAAGATAAGTCAGAGATGTAAATTAATCCATCAATTCCTTCTTCTAATTCTACGAATACACCAAAGTTAGTAAAGTTACGAACGATACCATTGTGTTTAGAACCTACTGGGTATTTAGAAGTGATATCAGTCCAAGGATCTTGAGATAATTGTTTGATACCTAAAGACATTTTTCTTTCGTCTCTATCAAGAGTTAAGATAACTGCCTCTACTTCGTCTCCAACTTTTACGAAATCTTGTGCTGATCTCAAGTGAGTAGACCAAGACATTTCAGAAACGTGGATTAAACCTTCAACACCTTCAGCAACTTCGATGAAAGCACCGTAGTCAGCTAAAACAACTACTTTACCTTTAACTTTATCACCAACATTTAAGTTAGTATCTAAAGCATCCCATGGGTGAGCGTAAAGTTGTTTTAAACCTAATTGAATTCTTGTTTTCTCATCATCAAAGTCTAAGATAACAACGTTTAATTTTTGGTCTAATTCTAACACTTCACTTGGGTGATTGATTCTTGACCAAGATAAGTCAGTGATGTGGATTAATCCATCTACACCTCCTAAGTCAATAAATACACCATAAGAAGTAATGTTTTTAACAACACCTTCTAACACTTGACCTTTTTGTAATTGACCGATAATTTCTTTCTTTTGAATTTCGATATCAGCCTCGATAAGTGCTTTGTGAGATACAACAACGTTTTTGAATTCGTGGTTAATTTTAACTACTTTGAATTCCATTGTTTTGTTCACGTATTGATCGTAATCACGGATTGGTTTAACGTCAATTTGAGAACCTGGTAAGAATGCTTCGATTCCGAATACGTCAACGATCATACCACCTTTAGTTCTACATTTTACGAAACCATTAACGATTTCTCCTGTTTCATGAGCAGCAATAACTCTATCCCAAGCTTTGATAGTACGAGCTTTTCTGTGAGATAAAACTAATTGTCCGTATTTATCTTCTCTAACGTCGATTAATACTTCTACTTTATCACCAACTTTTAAACTTGGATTGTAACGGAACTCATTTAAAGAAATAACACCTTCAGATTTAGCGTTGATATCAACGATAGCGTCTCTGTCAGTGATTCTAACTACAACTCCTTCTACTACTTCTTCGTCATCAGTAGAAATAAAAGTTTTTTCTACTAAGCTTTCGAATTCTTTTAATTGAGCATCTTCAACTGCATCGATACCATTTTCGTAGTTATCCCAGTTAAAATCATTTAAGAACTCCTCTTGTGTTTTAATGTTTTCAGACATTTCTGATAAAATTTGTATTCTAGTTTTTATAAGTTTCTTATTATCAGTGATAAAATACTAGAAGTTGTTTAACATTTAAAAGTGTGCTATTAGCGAAACTTCACTGAACTAAAAGCGGTGCAAAATTATAACTTTAAATTAGATATACAAGAATAAATCATTTTTAAATTAATCAACATCTTGTTAATCAAAAAGATTAAGAACAAAAAAAGGTCTAGCATAATTGCATAGACCTTCTTAATATTTTTAAAACACTATAATTAATTCGAAATATTCAATTCCTCCTTATCTTCAGTACTCTCTTTTCTTTTCTTATTGAATACTTTTATAAACTTACTATTCTTATATAAATCCCAGTTCATTAATCCAACACTCAATAATACAACTGCTAGACCACCAATCTGTAAACTAGTAATAATATCATCAGTAAAGAAATAACTTAATGCCACAGCAACTACTGGGTTAACATAAGCATATGTACTTACCTCCACAACTGGTCTATTTTGAATTAACCATATATAAGATCCAAAAGCTAAGATAGAACCAAAAGTAATTAAGTACCCTAGTGAAAACCAACCTGACGCTGATACCTCCATTGGATCAAATGCTGCGAACTCTCCATTAGAGATAGCCACAATACAGAACAAAACACCAGCTGTTATCATCTGCCAAGAAGTCTTAACCATAACATGAAGATCTTCCCCCTCTGTAGTATTTTTATCCTTTGAATATTTAGAATATAACGAACCTGCTGTCCAAGCTATAGAACCTAGAATCAACAATACCATACAAAAAATATTCAAAAGCTTCTGAGATTCATCACTAGCAATATTAATTTGCTCTGCAAATAGCATAATAACTCCTACAAAACCTAACAACAAACCTAAGACAGTTGGAATACTTGAAAAGTTATTCTTCCATTGAGGTTTATCTAAAATAACAAACCACAAAGCAGCTGCTGCTGCCATAATAGCTGCAATACCACTAGATACATGCTGTTCTGCCCAAATCAAAGCTCCCATATCAATAAACAATAACAAGAATCCTGTAATACAAGCTTGCTTAACAATCTTCTTGTTAAACAACTTATATCCTTTCATCTTACAATAAGTCAGTAAAAGTAAACTTGCACTAAAAAAACGTAATGTTCCTAATACAAAAGGCGAGAAATCACTCAATGCCTTATGAATAAAAAAGAACGTAGATCCCCATACAAAATATACAACCATATAAGCTGCAATAACTGTACTTTTATTTGTCCCATTTGTATTGACTGCTCCCATAACTATTCTAACTTTTCAGGTATAAGTAACTTATTTTCCTCTTTAACTGTTTGTAAAACGATGATCGTTCTTGTTGAAATAATCCCTTGTATTTTTGACAGTGAATTCCTCATTAAATGAACTAAAGCTAATGAATCAGTAGTTCTAACTTTAATCATATAACCATCATCACCAGCTATATCGTGAACTTCTAATACTTCAGGAATCTCAGCTAATAATCTTCCTGTTTCTTCATCACCTATAATTTCATCAACTTTAATAAAGATAAAAGAAAGCATTTTCTGATCTAATGCTTCTGGATTAACTCTTGCGTGATAAGCCAAAATAACATCTTTATTTTCAAGTTTTTTTACTCTTTCCAATACAGCTGATGGTGCCATACCTAACTCCTTTGCCACATCAGAGTTATTAATTCTACCATTATCCTGCATCAAACGCAAGATTTTTAAATCAACTTCATCAAGCTTATATTCCATATCCCTTATTTACGAGTGCAAATTTAAATATAAAAAGAATAAAAAGCAAGTTAATTAAATTAAAAAAGAATATTATTCGGAATAAAGTTACTTTTACCAAACAATATACTAATTCAAAAAACTAAAGTAATCCTATATCTGATAACATTATAGTCTAAAATACTTTATAACTATTTATATAAACAAAAAATCCCCAACCTCATACGAGATTGGGGATTCTAAAGAAAGGCGGCGACATACTCTCCCACTGGTTAGCAGTACCATCTGCGCTAGCGGGCTTAACTTCTCTGTTCGAAATGGATAGAGGTGAGCCCCGCTGCAATAACCACCTTAAATCGGTTGTTACATTGACGTAACTAATATTTTTGAACTATATTGATATACCTTAACTACTTTGTTAGACTTTTTTTGAATACATATTTAGAAAGTTGCCCTCCCCTTGTATTAAACAAGGGGAGTACACATAAGCTTACGGGTTATTAGTACTACTCGACTCTGACATTACTGCCTTTACATCTATAGCCTATCAACGTTGTAATCTCCAACGACCCTTTAAAGAAATCTCATCTTGTGGTGGGTTTCGCACTTATATGCTTTCAGCGCTTATCCCTTCCCAACGTAGCTACTCTGCGATGCCCCTGGCGAGACAACAGATGCACTAGAGGTTGGTCCAAATCGGTCCTCTCGTACTAGATTCAGATCCACTCAAATTTCTAACGCCCACAGTAGATAGAGACCGAACTGTCTCACGACGTTCTGAACCCAGCTCGCGTGCCACTTTAATGGGCGAACAGCCCAACCCTTGGGACCTTCTCCAGCCCCAGGATGTGACGAGCCGACATCGAGGTGCCAAACCCCCCCGTCGATATGAGCTCTTGGGGGAGATCAGCCTGTTATCCCCGGCGTACCTTTTATCCTTTGAGCGATGGCCCTTCCATGCGGAACCACCGGATCACTATGCTCTACTTTCGTACCTGATCGACCTGTATGTCTCTCAGTCAAGCTCCCTTATACCATTGCACTCTACGCACGGTTACCAAGCGTGCTGAGGGAACCTTTAGAAGCCTCCGTTACTCTTTTGGAGGCGACCACCCCAGTCAAACTACCCACCAAGCAATGTCCTCCACAATCGCGGAGTTAGATCTCAAATAAGCAAAGGGTGGTATTTCAACAATGACTCCACAACGCCTAGCGACGCCATTTCACAGTCTCCCACCTATCCTACACATCACTTATCCAAGAACAATACTAAGCTATAGTAAAGGTGCACAGGGTCTTTTCGTCCCACTGCGGGTAATCGGCATCTTCACCGATACTACAATTTCACCGAGCTCATGGCTGAGACAGTGTCCAGATCGTTACACCATTCGTGCAGGTCGGAACTTACCCGACAAGGAATTTCGCTACCTTAGGACCGTTATAGTTACGGCCGCCGTTTACTGGGGCTTCAATTCAATGCTTCTAAACAATTGCTCATCTATAACATCTCCTCTTAACCTTCCAGCACCGGGCAGGTGTCAGGCCCTATACTTCATCTTACGATTTTGCAGAGCCCTGTGTTTTTGATAAACAGTCGCCTGGACCTTTTCACTGCGGCCAGCATTGCTGCTGGCGACCTTTCTCCCGAAGTTACAGGTCTATTTTGCCTAGTTCCTTAGCCATGAATCTCTCGAGCGCCTTAGGATACTCTCCTCGACTACCTGTGTCGGTTTACGGTACGGGTACTTATAATCTAAGTTTAGAAGCTTTTCTTGACAGCCCTTAGGCACACTATCTCGTTGTCCGAAGACGCAAAGTACTATCGCATTTCTCCTAGTCTGACGCATTTTACTATCAAACCAATAGGTACGTGCTTCAACGAACTATTCCGTCAGTTCGCGGTGCTTTCATCACTGTGTCACTCCATCACAATTATAAGTAGTACGGGAATATTAACCCGTTGGCCATCGACGTCCCCCTTCGGGTGTGCCTTAGGTCCCGACTAACCCTAAGCTGATTAGCATAGCTCAGGAATCCTTAGTCTTACGGCGGGGGTGTTTCTCGCACCCCTTATCGTTACTTATGCCTACATTTTCTTTTCTAAAAGGTCCAGCAATTCTCACAAATCACCTTCTACCCCGTTAGAATGCTCCCCTACCACTCTCGCATATGATGCGAAAATCCATAGCTTCGGTAGTATACTTATGCCCGATTATTATCCATGCTCGATCGCTCGACTAGTGAGCTGTTACGCACTCTTTAAATGAATGGCTGCTTCCAAGCCAACATCCTAGCTGTCTGGGCAATCAAACCGCGTTATTTCAACTTAGTATACATTTGGGGACCTTAGCTGATGGTCTGGGTTCTTTCCCTCTCGGACATGGACCTTAGCACCCATGCCCTCACTGATAGGTATCATTACTTAGCATTCGGAGTTTGTCAGGAATTGGTAGGCGGTGAAGCCCCCGCATCCAATCAGTAGCTCTACCTCTAAGTAACTATCGACTATCGCTGCACCTAAATGCATTTCGGGGAGTACGAGCTATTTCCGAGTTTGATTGGCCTTTCACCCCTACCCACAGGTCATCCGAAAACTTTTCAGCGTTAAACGGTTCGGTCCTCCATTTAGTGTTACCTAAACTTCAACCTGCCCATGGGTAGATCACACGGTTTCGCGTCTACCACTACTGACTAAAGCGCCCTATTAAGACTCGCTTTCGCTACGGATCCATGACTTAATCACTTATCCTTGCCAGCAACGGTAACTCGTAGGCTCATTATGCAAAAGGCACGCCGTCACTTCACGTAGAAGCTCCGACCGCTTGTAGGCGTATGGTTTCAGGATCTATTTCACTCCGTTATTCACGGTTCTTTTCACCTTTCCCTCACGGTACTGGTTCACTATCGGTCTCTCAGGAGTATTTAGCCTTGGCGGATGGTCCCGCCGGATTCAATCAAGGTTTCACGTGCCCCGACCTACTCAGGATACCACTATTCTTATCTTCTCTTACTTATACGGGACTATCACCCTCTATGGTCTACCTTTCCAAGTAGTTCTA